>MFIX01000001.1 GCA_001780825.1 Candidatus Glassbacteria bacterium RIFCSPLOWO2_12_FULL_58_11
AGCGGGCTGGGGACACTTACCAGGGCGCTCATCGAATAAACCCAGGGACCGCTTTTCTTGACCACCGCCGGCCGGTCGATCCGGTGATAGTAAGCATTCATTTCCTGGGGAATCCGGGCTTCCCCGCCCTCGGTATGGTAGTAAGCATCCTGGGCGATCCTTCCCAGGGCCTCCAGGCCGAACGAGCGGAGCGGGTCGGCGCTGTCGCCGAGAGCCGAGAGCAGCTTGAAACGGACGAACCTGCGGCCCTCAGGGAAATAGCAGAAAGTGAAAAGGCCCCAGGAGGCTTCTACCTCGAAATGATTACGGTTGCGCTGGTCCACGGTGTGGATGTCCACACCATCCGGCGTGCTCCAGTGAGTATGGAAATCCGTGCTGAGCCTCATCGCTTTCAGTGCGGCGGGGTCCCCGCTGTAATTCCAGTACAGGCCGGCCACCGAAGAGTTGAGGTAATCGTAGGTCATGGTCGGCCCATCATGCTCCGCCCAGTAGCCGCCGGGAGCGACTTCGCGCACGAACCGGTAAAGGACAGGCTGGGCCAGGGAGACCCAATCTTCTTTATTAAGGATCATTCCCAGCCGCCAGACAGTAGTGGCCCAGAGCCCGAAATGGTTGGGCGAGGTCCCCAGGAAAGGGGCGATATAGCGCGGCCGGTTTTTTCTTTCCCGGAGATCGTCCGCCACTTTGCCGCCGGCCCGGATAAGCGCCTCGCGCCAGGCCGCCCGGCGCTTATCGCCCAGATGGCTTTCCAGCAGGCCATAGGCCTCAGCCCAGCAGTACAGTGTTCGGTGGGAATCCAGCGGACTTGTTTTAACTCCGTTTACCGTGGGTACGAAAAGACCCGTCTCATCCACAATCGAGGCCAGCCAGTCTCCGGCGCGCAAGGCCATATCAAGCACTTTCTTGTCGCCCCGCAGGGTATTTGCCGGGTTATCCGCCACATAGAGCAGAGCGGGAGCATAGATGTATTCCATGATATACATGTTCAATGAGCGCACATCCTGCTCCGGGGTGGCCGGCAGATGGGACCGGAAGCGGCCGTCGGGGGCTTGCAGTTTCATTTCCTGCTCGACCGATTTGACAAGGATCTCATAGTAGAGGTCCGGCAATTTATCGGATTTCCAGAGCGGATGATTGTCAGGGGTGGCGGCAAATGTCGAAGGCGGATTAAGAAGTCCGAGGGTAAACAAAGCGATAAGGAGCGGTTTCATCGGCGAACTCCCCCTGTTCAGGACCGGATTTAAGAGAGCCGGCTGGGATATGATTGTTTCAGCATGCTCAGAATCTACATCTTTCCTCAGCCGGGGCAAGAAATTGATAATCGGCGGTTCCGGTCGATGCCGATTAATTGCCATCCCGTCCTGGTTCAAGGCAGGATACAGTTTCCGACCGCTGTTCCCGCATTCATTGCCCGGAAAGAGCCTCCGTTGTAAAATTGAACTTTAAAAATACGATTCGATAGGGAGCGTTCATGTCTCGACCGGTAATAGTCTGCGGCGCGGACCGCCTGCTGGGCGGGAAAGAATTCAGCTCGCTGGTGGCCGGCAAAAAAGCGGGCGCCGTGGTAAACCATACCGCGGTGACTTCGAATTATACATTCTGGCCCGCTGTCCTGGCTGAGCAGACCGGCGCCAGGCTGGAGGTGCTATTTTCCCCGGAGCATGGGCTGTGGGGCGAGGAGCAGGACCAGGCGCCCTGCGGGAGCTACTCCGCCGGGCCGGGAGGGGCGAGAGTGGTCAGCCTCTACGGCGGCGATCCCGGATCGCTCAAGCCGGACCCGGCCCTCCTGGCCGGACTGGACCTGCTGCTCTTTGACATCCAGGATATCGGCAGCCGGTACTATACCTATATCTATACGCTGGCCTATGCGATGGAGGCCGCGGTCGAGGCGGGTGTTCCGCTGGTGGTGCTCGACCGGCCCAACCCGCTGGGCGGCGAGAGAGTGGAGGGGCCGCCGCTTAAACCGGGATTTGAATCCTTTGTCGGCCGCTTTGCCGGTATGCCGGTCCGCCACGGGATGACTGTCGCCGAGCTGGCGCTATATTTCAGCGCGGTCCACCGGATCGGGGAGACTCCCGAGGTGGTCAAATTGGCGGGCTGGCGGCGCAAGCTCACCGCATTCGACTGTTCTTTCCCCTGGGTCCTGCCCTCGCCCAACATGCCGACTCCCGATACCGCGCTGGTTTACCCGGGGATGTGCCTGCTGGAGGGGACCAACCTGTCCGAGGGGCGCGGCACCACCCGGCCGTTCGAGATTTTCGGCGCGCCCTGGCTTGAGGCGTTCCAACTTGTACGGATGCTCGGCTCGCTTGGCCTTTCCGGAGTCCGTTTCCGGCCCCACCGCTTCATCCCCACTTTCGGCAAGTTCTCCGGCCGGCTCTGCTCCGGAGCGCAGGTCCAGGTGACCGACACTCACGCTTACCGCTCGTTTCTCACCGGCGCGGCGGTAATATACTGCGCGGCGGCTCTCGCTCCGGAGGAGTTCGCCTGGCTCGAGCGGCCCTACGAGTTTGTCAGCGGTATCCCGGCGATCGACCTGCTCACGGGCGGAGACAGCTTCCGGAAGGCTATCGACCGGCGGGTCTCTTTCGAGGAGCTGTCCGCTCTCTGCGAGAGCGATCCGGGTGCGTGGCTGGAGCTGAGACGGGAGTATCTGCTTTACGACTGAGCTCCGCGAGCGCTTACTTGACAGGCACTTGCGTTGCCAGTATGTTAAATGGCCTTGGGAAATCAATTGCTGAAAATAATCCTGGGAGACTAGTGGACCCATATAGCCAGTTCAGCTCGGCCGGCCGGGAGCTGGAAGCCTACCTCAACGTTATTTACAACCGTTACCGGATGTTCGACCTGCGTTCCGAATGGATGATCCGGGGAGTGCTCAAGCCCCGTTTCGTCCGGATGCGCGGCCGTCTGGCCGACTACCTGAAATCCTTCCGCGGCCGTTACAGCTTCGAAACGGTAGGGGATGAGACTTACCTGACGATCAGCGCCAGCGTGACCGGGGAGCGCAGGCAGAACTATCGCCTGCACCTGGCCCTGTTTCTGTTTACTATCCTGACCACCCTCTTTGTCGGTTCCCTGCGCGAGGGAGGGGACCCCTTTGTCGCGGCGGCCGACCTGTCGCTTGGAGTCCCTTTTTCAGCGGCGATCATGCTGATCCTGCTGGTTCACGAGCTGGGGCATTATTTCGCCGCACGCTACCACGGGATGGATGTCACCCTGCCCTATTTCATTCCGCTGCCTCCGCCGTTCATCTTCGGCACGGGCGGTGCGCTGATCAAGATGCGCTCGCCGATGTTCAGCCGCCGGATGCTGCTGGATGTCGGGGCGGCGGGACCGATCGCCGGGTTCGTGGTCAGCGTGCCGGTGCTGATTATCGGCTTGATGTCCTCCCAGTGGTCCCCGGTACCCTCCCAGTATTTTGTCCCCGGCAAGTCGCTGCTGTTTTCCTGGCTGGCTGAAAGGATCGTGGGTCCTGCTCCGCCCGGAGCTTTCCTGCAGATGTCCTCGGTGGCGTTCGCGGGCTGGATTGGCTTTTTCGTCACCGCGATGAACATGCTGCCGATCGGCCAGCTGGATGGCGGCCATATCGCCTATGCGCTTTTCGGCCGCCGGCATACGCGGATCGCCTATGCCTTTTTCGTGCTCCTGCTCGGTCTTGGATATTTCTGGCCGGGCTGGTTTGTCTGGGCCCTGATGATCCTGCTGCTGATCCGGGTCAAGCACCCGCCGATAATCGATGAGGATATTCCCCTCGACCCGCGGCGCAAGCTGATCGGCGCGGTGACACTTATCATCCTGCTGCTTACCTTCATGCCCCTGCCGATTCTGGCTTGAATCCGCCGATTTCTAAATCCGGGAGCCGGAGCGAAATGGACCGGGAATTGCTGGTGCAGGCGGCCGCCTGGATTGCCGAAAGCCGCAGGCCGGTGGCTTTTACCGGCGCCGGCGTCAGCCGGGAAAGCGGCATCCCAACTTTCCGGGAAGCAACTACCGGGTTCTGGGAGCGTTACGACCCCTACGAGCTGGCGACTGTCGAGGGTTTCCTGAAAAACCCGAAGCTGGTCTGGGAATGGTACGCTTTCCGCAGGCAACTGGTCCGCGAGACGGAACCCAACCCGGGTCACAAGGCGCTGGCCGAGCTGGAACATCTCCTGCCGGAGCTTATGCTGATTACCCAGAACGTGGATAATCTCCACCGCAGGGCGGGAAGCCGCAGGATCATCGAGCTGCACGGCAACATCACGCGGGTCAAGTGTTTCAAGGAGGGCACACTCTACGAGGACTGGTCCGACAAGGATTACCGGGGAGAGATTCCGCCGCGCTGCAAAGCCTGCTACAGCTACCTGCGTCCGGATGTAGTCTGGTTCGGCGAGTCGCTGCCGGCCCGGGCCCTGGAGGAGGCTTTTAAGAGCGCGGAAAACTGTGATCTGATGCTGGTGGTGGGCACTTCCGGCCTGGTACAGCCCGCGGCATCGCTGCCCGGTATGGCCCGCCGCAGGGGAGCGCGGATAATCGAAGTCAATCCAGATCCGAGCGAGATTACGCCCTCGGCGCACCTTTTCCTTCAGGGCAAGAGTGGAGAGGTCCTGCCGGAGGTCGTGGCGCGGGTTGGAGCGATCAGGCGGGAGGGTTGAAGGAAAAGAAAATTATGCCGTTTCTGATAATAAGACTTTGGGAATATAACATATAGAAATTAATGAAAGAGAAAAATATTTTCATAAAATTGCCGAATAGCGGATTTGATATAGTTCATTAGCCTTAGGATAGTATTTAACTAAAATACTCCACAAATATTTTAACCTTTCTTTTTGTTCATATTGGAAAATGATCTCAAATTCAGACAATATGGACAGACAAATTAATATACAGTCCATTATAGAGTCTGATCTTAATTTTTTAGCGACTTCTTGACGATCTTCAGGATCCGCGTATAGAAACATTGCTCCCAAATGTACTATCCCTGGTTCAGTCAAATGGGCAGATTGCGAATATTGCTTATAAAACCAAGCCACGAGATATTTTAAATACTCACGCAAATCTGAAGATAACGCAATATCATTGCTCATCTTACCAATCGTACGCCAAGTAGGAATTTTTGTTAGATCCTTTTCTTCTTCCATGCTGATCTTGTGACTCTTCTTTGTATCATCCAAATATTTTTTCATTACATCCAACCAATCATTCCACTCAGCCATTCCTCCAAATTCAGTAAAATATTTATCATAGTTTTCTTTTTTTTCTCTCCACCCAGCTTTCAAATATCTTTCACATTTGACATTTACATCATCTGAAAAGTAGACAACCGTTGCCAACTCTTCTAATAACATCCTTAGCATTGGTGCTGTGGAAACTGCATATTCTGGTTTAAGCCAATGTGGTGGATGTACATCTATGCATAAACATCTAACAGCTTTATACGTATTTTTGGCAATATAAGCGAATAACAGGAAAATTTCTCTTGCATTCTCATATTTTACCGGAAATTCTCTATCAAACTTATTTATATAAGTTTCCAGTAGGTTTTCGAATTTTTCAATAATTAATTTGGCATTAAGTCTTTTGTTTTCAGGTATCATATCTTCTATCTTTTTCACTTTTGTAACCATTTTAAACTCTTTTGTATAAAATTGTGGCGTATAAAAATTTTGTAATCACATTGTTGAGTAACACATGTGTGCGAATCAGTTCGGATACAAAAATCTAACTATAAATAATTTGCGTAGATTTTATTGATTTACCGAAAAATGGTAGCTCTTTTGAGATTGCACTAAGGGGGAACTCGGTAGACTTGAATAGATGGATGCTAAGCCGCCCGCTTAAAGCACCGCGGTGCCCTCCTCGACCGTGCAGACCCTGTTTTTCCCGGCCCGTTTGGCCCGGTAAAGAGCTTTATCCGCCAGCATCAGCAGATCCTTGGGGTTATGCAGGCTGCTGCGCTCCATCGCATAGGCCCCGACACTGATCGTGACTTTCAGCTTGTCCGGTTTCGAGTCGATAACCGAATTCTCCACCTTTTTTCTCAGCTTTTCGGCTACGATCACCGCCTGTTCCAGGCCGGTATCGGGCAGCAGGAGAACAAATTCCTCCCCTCCATAGCGGGCGACAATGTCTGATCCGCGGCGGGCGGTGCGAAGAATCTCGGAGATTTTGACGAGAATTTCATCTCCGAACTGATGGCCATAGGTGTCGTTGAAGTTCTTGAAATCATCGATATCGGCGATAAGCAGGGCCAGCGACAATCCCATCCGGTGCGAGCGGCTGAATTCCCGGTTGATAGTTTCCATGAAGAAACGGTGGTTGTACAGCTTGGTCAACCCGTCGGTTACCGCCAGGGTCTCGAGCTGCCGGTTGAGCTGATGCAGCTTTTCGAGAAGCTGGTCTTTTTCTTCCTCGGTCTTGCGCCTTTCGGTGATATCGACCAGACTGACCAGCAGGTTCCTGAAGGTGGCCTCGTTGCGCGGAATGGCCAGACTGATCAGAGTGTGGATTTTCTCAGCCTCGAGGGTGCTGAAAGCGCTCTCGGCCTGGAAGGTGCCGTGTTCCTCGGCGATGGCCTTGATAAAATCTTTCTGAAACACCGAGTCCGGCCGGTTGAACAATTTGGACAATTCACCGAGAAGAGAGTTTTTGCTTTCCGCCTTGAACAGCTTGATCGCCGCCCGGTTTGCATCGACCACTCTGAGCATGCTCCCGGCGAAAGTGAGGAAGTCGGGATTGCTGGACAGATACTTGTTCCAGTCCCGCTTGCCCTGTTCCCGCAGCTTGTCGAGTGCTGCTTTAAGCTGGTCGTACTCGACCTCGAGCAGGGCCACCTCTGCGGTCTGGAAGATAGTGCGGTATCTTTCCTCGGACTCGCGCAGGGCCACCTCGGCATTTTTCCGGGCGGTAACGTCCCGCTGAATGGTCAGCGCGCCGATCACCTTGCCGTCGCTGTCGTAAAGCAGGTTGGAGTTTATCTCGACACAGGCCACCGAGCCATCAGAGCGCTTGACCGCTACTTCCTGGTGGCGCACCTTGCCGCCCTTGCCGTCCGGGGTGGGCACCATGCTGGTGACCAGCTCGAAATTGTCGCTGGTATAGAGGTCGAGCAGGTGCTTGGCTTTGAGCTCGCGCCTGGTGCAGCCGAAAAATTCCGTGGCCATTTTGTTGCAGTCGATGATCCGGCCCCGGGTATCGACCGTATAGTAAACATCCGGCGCACTGTCGTAGAGGGTGCGGAACTTCTGTTCGCTTTTCTTGAGCTGTTCGGTTCGCTGACGGATGCCGGCTTCGAGGTTCTGCTTGGCGATCTGGAGTTCCGAGATCAGTTTCTTGTTCTGCAGCAAAATCCTGCGGCGCTCCAGGCCGTTCTGGATGACGATGGAAAGTTTGGGGAGCTGCACGGGTTTAAGCAGGAAGTCGAAAGCCCCGAGCGTGATGGCTTCGATAGTCAGCTCGATCGTGGCGTGGCCGCTTAAGATTACCGGGATCGTATCGGGTGAGATTTTCCGGGTCAGTTTCAGCAGCTCGATGCCGTTCATGTCCGGGAGCTTGAGGTCGATAAGCACGAGGTCGTAAACGTGCCCCTGGAGCTGCTCGGCGGCCTCGGCGCCGGTCGCGGCAGTATCCACGTGCAGTCCGGTGGTGCTGAGATACTCGGCATAAAGCTTCCGCAGCGCCAGATCGTCATCGACCACCAATATGATGTACTTATCGCTCATCTTGTACGCGGAGACAAAAAGGCCCGCCGGCCCGGCCCCGAGTCCCGGGACACTTTGATTTACGGCCTGAAAATTTCGACCAGGTCTTCGATCTTCCTGTCGCCTTTGACTGCGGCGGCCTGGCGCAGAATCTCCAGGTTGTCGTGGTAGTCCGGCTTGTGCTTGTGGTAGATCACGCCGACCGAAATGCGGTCGGTCTCATCCACTACCCGGAAGGCGGCGGCACGGTCACTTGGATCGTATTCCGGATCATCCTGAAGGTAGTGGAGCTTATTCTTGATGATAACGAACTGTTCCTTGCCGACAAAAGTCACGCAGGGGCTTAGAACCTGAATAAAGGAGAAGCCCTTGTGCTGGATTCCCAGCGCCATGACATTCACCATGTGCTTAATGTCGCCGGCGAAAGTCCGGGCCACGAAAGTCGCCTCGCAGCCTACAGCCAGGGCGATCGGATTGATCGGGGTTTCGATGCTGCCGAAATTGGAGGTGGTGGTGTTCATCTCGGCCGGGGAGGTCGGCGAAAGCTGGCCCTTGGTCAAGCCGTAGATGTTGTTGTCCATCACGATATAGGTGAAATCGACATTGCGCCGGCAGGTGTGCGGGAAATGGCCGATGCCGATCGAGAACCCATCCCCGTCGCCGCCCGCGGCGATCACGTTCAGCTCCGGATTCGCCAGCTTGGCCCCGATGGCGATGGGCAGGACCCGGCCATGCACGGAGTTGAAGCCGTAGCTTTTAAGGTAGCCGGGCAGACGGCTGGAGCAGCCGATGCCGCTGAAAATTATCGTCTCCTCGGGCCGCAATTCCAGTTGCTGGAAAACCTGGCACATGGCGTTGAGTACGCCGAAATCGCCGCAGCCGGGACACCAGACGGGCTTGAGCCCGCTCTTGTAGTCGGTGGCTTTCAGCGGCGGCGTTACAGCCTGTTGCATCGCTTCCATATCTATAGCTCCCTTCAGAGGGCGGACTTGTTCGTCTTAGCCCGCAATTTTCCTGATCTGCTCGATTATTTCGCTCACCGCGAACGGCTTGGCCCCGCTCCTCCCGTAATGGGCCGTACCGGCGGGCAGGTCGAGCTGGGTTTTCAGTAGATTCAGAAACTGCTTTGAATAAGACAGCTCGACCACCAGCAGATGCTCCAGACCGGCAAAAAAGGCCCTCATTTTATCCGTGTTAAGCGGGAAAAGGACCTGCGGCACGATAGCCCGCACCGGCAGGCCCTGGGTATTGAGGATTTCCACGGCCTCGCGGACCGGCCCCTTGCAGGAACCCCAGGTCACGATACCGACTTTAGCTTCTTTTGGGCCGTAATAGCGCATGAAACAGGCGTCCTCGGCGATGAACTTCAGCTTACGGTAGCGCTTCTCGTTCATCTTCTCGTGCTCGGCGAACTCGGAGGTCGGATTACCCTTTTCGTCGTGTTCTATCCCGGCGGCCCGATAGATATAGGGGTCCTTGCCCGGAATGGCCATCCAGGAAACGCCGGTGGGGGTGTATTCGAAACGCTTGTAATCCTCGACCGGAATGCCGTGCGGCCGCGCCCGCTCCCAGGGCCGGATCTTGCTCAGGTCGGGTTTGTGGAGCGAGGCCTTACACTGGGCGATAAACGCATCAGAGAGAACGATCACCGGGATCTGATATTTTTCCGAGATAAAGAACGCCTCGCGCATCACCGGGAAACAGTCCCCGACATCGGCCGGAGCGATAACCACCCGCGGCGAATCCCCATGGCCGCCGAAAACCGCCTGCATCAGGTCAGACTGTTCACTCTTGGTGGGGATACCGGTGCTCGGTCCGCCCCGCTGGGCATTGACCACCACACAGGGAATCTCGGCGATCGAGGCCAGGCCCAGCAGTTCGGTCATCAAAGACATCCCGGGGCCGCTGGTGGCGGTCATCGCCTTGGCCCCGGCGAGCGAGGCTCCCAGTACCATACCCAAGGCGGCTATTTCATCCTCGGTCTGGATCATGGTCCCGCCATAGGCCGGCATATAGACACTGAGCCATTCCATGATCTCCGAGCTGGGGGTGATCGGGTATCCGGCGAAGAAGCGGCAGCCGGCCAGCAGCGCGGCATAGGCACAGGCATCATTGCCGGTCATCACCAGACGCTTTTCGAGGTTTTTTTCTATGCGGAGCTGAAGCTTTTCGGGTTTGGAGAAATTCGCCAGCACGTAATCTTTGCCAGACTGATAGGCTTTGAGGTTGCCCTCGATAATTTGCGCGCTCTTGTGGGAAAACATTTTCTTGATCGAATGCTTCATTTCTTTATCCGGCAGGCCGAACAGCTCGCTGACGGCGCCGAGAGCCACCATGTTGCGCGCCAGGGGCGTGCCCGCGGTTTCCTTGGCCAGCCGGGTCAGGGGCAGTTTGTAAATCGTGGCGGGCTGGGGGCCGATTATCGGCCGCTCGGGCTCCGGGCTTTCACTATCCCCCTCCTCCACCACCACTCCCTCGGGTTTGAGCTCCAGCTCGCTGCCGAACCGCTTGTAATCGTTCCAGTTGAAAGCCAGCAGGACATCCAGCGTGTCCGGCGCCGCGGAAACTTTCTTGCTGCTGATCCGGATCTTGCAGGAACTTTCGCCGCCGCGGATCTGCGGGCCAAAACTTTTCAGCATCAGACATTTCAGTCCTTCACGAGCCGCCGCCGACACAATCGACTCTCCGGCTATCATTACTCCGTCACCCCCGCTACCCACCAGCCCCAAATTAAGTTCATCACCTTCCATTTTTACGCTTTCTCCCAAGTATAGATTGAATTCGCGGCAACTGTCGACGGAAAATTAATATCCCTGAAATATTAAATTGTTTCAAACAGAATGATAAAACAAGATCGAAAACATAATATGTCGGTTAAAGTATATCAAGTAATTCTTTAAACAGCAACCGATTAATTCAAAATAAAATCCCGCCGATTTCCGGACGGAATCTTCGCGAGGGGAGAGAAATGCCGGATTGGGCGGCGGAAGAGCGGAATTTGATTTTGGCCGGTCTTTAGGAACAGCTGTATACGAGCCTGTAAAACTTGCGTCAGCCTTGCCTCGCGCTTATTACTTACAGAGTGATTGCCAAAAGTATTTTCCTTTTCGAACTGCCGTTTGAGTTTAATGAATCTTCGATTAGCCGGGGAATTTTGGCAATCGCTTTACTACAACACTACATAGATGGATTGCCCTTGCGTCTCATAACCACCGTTTCGGAAGTCGATTGCGCATGGGAGGTTTTTATTAGTCTTCGGCTGTAAAAGGCTGCCGGGAAAAGTCTTCAGGCTAGCCAACCGTTCCAGGTCGAAGCCAAAGCGCAGGGACTTTTGCCAATCACTATAAACATCTCAGAAGCCGTACTGTTACACCCGGAAAAATAAGCGGGCAATTTTCCGTCTGACAGGCAAGAACCAGCGCTCGAGATAAGGCTGCAGTCATTGCGGAGACGGAGGCTTGTGTCCATCCGGAGGTTTAGAGAAATTATCAAAGGCAATCGGGCATTAGCGGGAGTGCGCCTTCGCAGGAGAGGGCTGGCGTGCTTTGCACGGATCTCCGCCACGCCAGCATGGCTCCGGTTTAAAGCCTCCCCTGCATAAAACGTGCAAGCTTAATGAGTTAATAATGTACTAAGCTGCCGGTTACTTAATTTTATCCTTGGTTTCCGGAGGAGCGATGGAGCGAGAATTTTTTAAGGAAGCGCTGCAAAGTTATCGCCAGGAACTTTTCGGCAGCGTTCTGCCGTTCTGGCTGAAAAATGGTATAGACAGGCAGTACGGAGGCTATTTCACCTGTTTCAGCAATGAGGGGAGCAGTCTGCTGCATGAGCACAAGTTCACCTGGAGCCAGGGGCGTTTTGTCTGGATGCTGGCCCGTCTTTACCGGAGCATGCAGGGCCGCGTGGAAGAGGCCCAGCGCAAGGCTTACCTGGAGCTTGCCGGCTCGGGTGCCCGGTTCCTGATGGAGCATGCGAGACTGGATAACGGCAACTGCGCATTCATTCTCGACCGCCGGGGCCGGCCGGTGCTGCTCGACGAGCAGGGAGAGGCGCGTCCGGCGCTGCCGGGCGAGGGCTACGATTCGAGCATCTATGCCGATTTCTTCGTCATCTACGGCCTGGGCGAGTACGCCCGGGCCTCCGGCGACCGCGCGGCATTCGATTTTGCTCTCGAGCTTTACGATCACGTACTGAACCGGCTGGCTGGCGGCAGCTACCGCACCGATCCCTACCCGGTTCCTCCAGGCTACAAGGTGCACGGCAAGCCGATGATCCTGCTGGAAACCTCCCAGGAGCTGGCGGACAGCGCCCGGAGCTTCGGGCAGGAAGAGACGGCGGAGAGATTGAACCGAACCGCCGCGGAGAGCGTCATGGAGATTATGGGTCATTTCCGGCGGCCGGAGCTGAAAGTGATCCTGGAAATGATCGGCAGCGACAACACGCCCCGGAACAACCTGCTGGGCCGGTTTATCAACCCCGGGCATATGATCGAGGACATGTGGTTTGTCATGCACCGGGCCTTGCGGCAGGCGGATGACAAGCTGTTCGCGCAGGCGGCCGAGACCATGCTCTGGGCGCTGGAGGCGGGCTGGGACAGGGAATATGGCGGGCTGCCGCAGTTCCTGGATTATACAGGCTCGGCACCGCAGGGCGAGGTGCCGGAGGAGCTGAAAGAGCACGAGATGGTGCGCAAGCTGCGCTCAAACTGGTCGAACAAGCTATGGTGGCCGCATTCGGAGGCGATCTACGCCCTGCCGCTGGCTTACGAAAAGCTCCGGGACGAGCGCCTGGCGGACTGGTTCCGCAAAGTCCACAACTACACGCTGGCAACTTTCCCCAACCCGGACCGCGGCATAGGCGAGTGGATCCAGATCCGCGACCGTCAGGGAAAGCCGGAAAGCAAGGTGGTGGCCCTGCCGGTCAAGGACCCGTTCCATATCGTGCGCGCGCTGGCCCTGGCGCTGCCTGTATTGGAGCGGCTGGCGGGAGAGGAATAGCCCGCCTGAAATAGCTCCGCAGGAAAGAGCGTCCTTGGAGAGCGGCCTCGGCGAGTGTCATCATTCGACTACTTTACAGGTGAATTTTGATTCCTTGGTATATGGATTTTGTGATTGGGATGGAGGGTTGATATCCCCATACCAGTATTCGATCAGCTTCAGGCCGTCTCCAGGATCTACCACCGCGTTTCCATCCTGAATCACA
Source organism: Candidatus Glassbacteria bacterium RIFCSPLOWO2_12_FULL_58_11 (assembly GCA_001780825.1). Classification (GTDB taxonomy): domain Bacteria; phylum Gemmatimonadota; class Glassbacteria; order GWA2-58-10; family GWA2-58-10; genus GWA2-58-10. Next base: position 12,885 of record MFIX01000001.1, read on the forward strand.
CCGGAATAAACAAAAGTGGCCGAAGATGAGTACCGGAAAATTGAATAGGCGGTCCCAGTTTGATCGACAAAACGCACAATAGCTTTGATATCCAGGCCGTTCGGGAAAATGTCGCTCTGGAATGAGAACGGGTAGAGAAAGGGTCTGAGATTAATAAGGACATCTTTCAACTGATATACTTTGGCGGGCCGAAGCTTCCGGCAGGCGAAAAAGACCTTGCCCTGACCGGTTATCAGCCAGAGCGAATCATTCTCAAGGGTAATTTCGTGGTTCTCGGTCAGGTCGTGCGCAGTGTTAGACCAGGAAGAATCTTTCAGTACGGTGGTCAGGCTGTCTTTCAAGATATAGTAAAGCTTTTCCTTTGACAAATCGATCTGGAAAGTGGCCCGCAGGGTCAGGCTCCCAGAGCAGCAGGTAATTGTGCTGCCGGTGATTTCGAGTGCCAGCCGCCCGGCCAGATTGTTTTCATAAAGACTGTCAACGGCGGGGAGCGTGGCCTTGTGCTCCTGCCTGAAATAGTCATTACGGGAAAAATTAAAGTTCAGACGGCTGCCCGCATTTAGGTGGAGGATCTGGATTAAATCCCACCACCGGTACAATGTAATCCAGGCACCGGGAATATTGCCGAACCTGTCCTGCGGGTCTTCCGGATTGTTCAGGAGCAGAACGTCGGCTTGATATGCTCCGATATTTTTATAGTACAGCCAGTTCCGGTTATCACCATTTTTAAGTACCAGCCTGTCGACCGTGCGGTTGGTCTCGACCGCCTCGATATTCCAGCTTATCCCATCGAGCACGACCTGTGTCTGCTGAATATCCGTTTCCTTCAAGCCGTCTTCGATATGCCAGGTGCCCTGAAGGCCTGAGGGCAGGACAGTGGCGATCCAGGGATTGGTGGAGGTCATTGGATACCAGATTTTTATCAGCGGAAGCGCCGCGGCCTGCACCGCATTTGAAGCCGTGCCCTCTGTATAAGCCACCTCTATTTCATCTTTATTTAAGGCGTGAATGTATATTGTGTTGTATATCTGTCCGACCCGATAGATAACCCGGAAAAATGAATTTGAACTTTCGATCGATTCAATTAAAGTCCAGACACCCTGCACGCGAAGAGTATCGACGGTCAAGGAAAGATCGAGCTTGCCGTTGTAATACCAGTCACCGATCAGGCCGGCCGGAGCAGCGGTTTTTCCCCAGTTTTGTTGGTCCGGTAGGAATTCCTCGGTCGGAGAAAGAATGGGCCTCGAGCCCATGCAGCTGCAGAACAGAATTGTCAAAAGAAAAACGGCAGCGAAGAGAGGTTTTTGAAAACGAGGAAACATGGGAACCTCCGTTTTCAAGGGTCCATCCTGGAGCAAAAGGGCTTTTCACCTGATCGTTTGAGGTCAGGTTTGAAAAGCGTGACAGACAATTTTCCGGTGGGTATTTGACCTCCTAAACAGACCGAAATCTGTCCGCTTAAGCGCGACATTGCGCTATCGGAGAATCTGCTGATTGGTGGCTATGAGAGTGAGGGCCAGGCCGATGTGCCGGAAACTGTCAAATGCGCAGAATGAGAAAGCTCTTTCTATTTCGTACCGGAGTTTTTGAAATTGGTTCCGAAATTTCTTACATGATGGAACACCTTAAAAATAAAATACTCGCAATATTTTGAATATATTTTTTTAAAAAATAATTTGACGGTTGGATCTATTGCAGGATAAATCTGGAATCAACTCAAAAAAAAGGCGGCCGGGAGCCGCCTTTTCGGTTTAAGGGATTGACCGTACAATCAGCCGGCCGCGGACTCGAGCTTCTCGAAACCGATATGCCCCTGCTCATCGATCAGGCCGCGGCGGACCGCCTCGCGGTGCACCGGCCCCCACCAGCCGATTGGCCGGCAGCGGATATAGTATTTGACCAGACCGTTCATATCATCCGGCTGGGTGAGAAAGGTGACCGGCAGGTAGATCAGCGCACCGGTGGCCAGCAGAGTCCAGAACTGGAGGAAATCCGGCAGCACCGGGATGATATCATAGGCCGGCAGGACCCAGACCACCAGCCAGCTAAAGGCCAGGTTGGCGAGCCAGCTCGCCAGGTAGCCCCAACTGTTGAAGCGCCACCAGACCACCTGCAGGATCGAAGGCAGCCAGATCCCCGCGGCCATTACCCAGAGGGCGAAAATGAGCCACTGGGTGATACTCTCCATCATCAGGCCGTAAAAGAACGAGCCGAACAGCAGGCCCAGCGTGCTGGCCCGGCCGACCCAGACCAGCTGCTTCTGCGTGGCCTTGGGATTGATATAGTGGTGGTAGAGGTCGCGGGTGAAATACATCGCCCCGAGGTTCATATGCGTAGCAATGGTACTGAAATGGATGGCCAGGATGGCGGCGAAGAAGCAGCCCACCATGCCGGCCGGCAGGACTTTAAAGCCCAGTACATACCAGGCCATCTCATACTGGCCAGCATCCCGGATCTCCGGGAAAAGGACAAAGAAGCCGAGGATCGCCACGGCCCAGAGCGAGTTGCGGGTCAGGGTGAAAAAGGTTCCGGCCCAGATCGAATAGGATGCATCGCGCACTGTGCGGGCGCTCTGGATGCGCTGGCTCTCCACGTACCAGTCGATCGAAGTGCCCATGCCCAGGCCGCCGAGCAGGGCGATAAAGATCATCGTGGCGAACCAGGCCACCGGGAAGTCTCCGCCGGTAAGCCCGGTGAAATGGAAGGGGTTGGCGCGCCAGCTCTGTCCCATCTCGGCCAGGCGCTGCAGGATCCCCGAGGGCCCGCCCGCGGCATAGATTTCCCAGGCGGAAACGATGATGATAAAGGCGCTGGCGATCACTCCCTGCTGGAAATCCGCCATCACCACGCCCCAAAACCCGGCGAAAAGCACATAAACCGCGCAGACCAGGCCGAAGATCACCATGCCGACCCATTCCGGATAGCCGGGAAAGAGGAGATGAAACACCTTGCCCATGGCGATCCCGACCCAGCCAAGGATGAACATGTTCATGAAAACCTGCCAGCCGGCGAGCCAGCCCCGGAGCAGCTCCGCGCCCAGGCCGGAGAACCGCAGGTTCTGCCACTCGGCCTGGGTGTAGGCCAGGGAGCGCCGGAAGATGCGCGTACTGATAAAAGCACTGACCGAGCACCAGGCGCAAAAGAAAGTGTACCAGAGTCCGGTCAGGCCGTGCTTGTAGATCACGCCGCCGATCCAGATCGGGGTGTCGGTGGCGGTGTGGGTGGCATAGACACTGGTGGCGGGGAGCCACCAGGGCAGGCCGCGGCCGGCCAGGAAGAAGTCGCTCTCGCCGCGGTTGGCCAGACGGTAGAAGATCACCCCGCAGGCTACCATGAGCAGGATATAAGCGATAACCCAGAACCAGTCGAGCGCGGTAAAAGTGATCATGAGCGGCAAGCCTCCGGACGCGGAAATCAGCGGTGAGCGCAGGTTTCGGTTCGCTAAAGACAGGGGATATAAATAAAACCCGCGCAGAGGCGTGTCAATGAATAAAAGGCGGAGCAGCCAAAAAAAATAACCAGGGGAGGTGGTAAAAATATTGACCGGCCCGGGAAAAAAAGACCGGCCGGTCCGGTCAGCGAATCCCGGACTTTTCGGGCAGCCTCAGTGAGGGGGCGGCGCCTGTGCAGGAATGCACAGGCGGGGCCGCCGGGGGATTTAGCCGGCGGACCCGTGCGCATGGCTTCACATGCGCGCGCCGCCCCCCTGCTTGGGGATGGCTGCGCGATCTCGGCAAACCGCGGATAAGGTGGGAGGGGGGTGTTTTTTGGCTTTTACCTCTGGATCCGGCTGTTCACGCCCTTCAGCAGGTCCGGCCGGGAGACCCGCGCACCCAGGCTGTAGCGCTCGCAGCTCCTCCAGGCGCTGTCCTTAAAAGTATCACCGCGCCAGCCTTCCGGCTCCCGCGCTGTTTCCAGGCCGCGCCACGCCGAGGCTGACATTATCCGTTCGACTGAGCCTTTTTTCGCGTAGAGCTCCCCATACACGTTCAACGCCGGCGCGCGGCCCTCATAGTTGGTTGCCTTTATAGTCAGCCGGTTGCGGCCCTCTTTGAGTTTCGGGGCGATATCGAAAATTACCGCCCGCTCCTTTTCGACAATCAGCGACAGCGACCTCCGGGCGATCACTTTCCCCAGGTATTCATCGTTGAGCCAGGCCTCGACATGGCTCGTGCCCATCAACTGGACCAGCGCCCCCGAGAGGCTGTCCCTGTGCACGGAAAATTCCGCGCGGAAATAAGCGCAGCGCGGGGCCTTGGTCCGGGCGGCGGCACCGCTGCCCGCGGGGGTGATCCATTCCGAAGGCAGATCGGCGGGGGAGGGCAACGCTCCCCGGCGCAGGGCGGCGATAATCCCCCGCCAGGCCTCGAGCTGGCGATGATAAAGATCGAGGTTGTTTTCCAGCCCCTCGGGCCGGGTGTACCGGAGCCAGAGTGTGGAGAACCGCCTCTCCAGCCCGGTCAGCTCGGCCAACAGCGATTCGGCTCCGCCGAGGAGCTGCTGCAACTGCGGACCAGTTGGTCTGCCGGAGGCGGCTGCCGCATAGTCCGCCTGCCATTGGAGCTTATGCGCCAGGCAGAGACCGCAGGCCGCGGCGAAATCCAGCACATCCAGATACGGGCGGTTGGCCCGGACAGCTTTGCGGCATTGCGCTATCAATTCCATGACCCGGGCCATGTCGGAGGCGAGACGGCTGCTTTTCTGCCGGGGGTCGCCGTTTTTGCCCACCCCGCCGGAGGTGCTGATCCCGAGCAGTGGATGCCGCCACCAATCGTAGAGAGTGGAGCCTTGGCCGAGAGTGGAAAGCCGGGCGATGAGCTCGACAAAGGGGGCGCCCGAGTCCACGGCGAATAAGTTTTCCCAGAATGTT
>MFIX01000002.1:0-11963 GCA_001780825.1 Candidatus Glassbacteria bacterium RIFCSPLOWO2_12_FULL_58_11
CATAGGCTACGCCGAGGCTGCGCTCGCCGGCTACCATGATTCCCGTCACCCCGGTATCGTGCGAGGGAGTGTTGGGCTCGTCATCGTATGGTATGCTGCTGCCGCTTACCGGGTCGAACCAGCTTTCGGCCGACGTACCGCCGTTGTTGCCGCGCCACTTGGGGGCCAGCAGCGGATGACGGCCGTCGATACCCGAGCCGATATCGCAGACCAGAATCCCCTTGCCGGTAAGCCCGAGATCCCAGACCAGGTCCAGCCCGAGAGTGTAGATCGGCCAGGAATAGGCCCGCAGCGTGTCAGGATCGAGCACGGCCAGGAGCTTGGCGGCGCGCTCCACCGGGTCCCGGCGCGAATAGACCTGATCGTGGGTCATCCACTCGATTTCAGGCCGGGCCGAGAGAGCGGCGATAAAGGAGATACGGCCGGTAAAAGCGATGCAGTCATTGACCCAGAAGGACTGGTAGGAGCGGACATCCCCGCCGGCCGCGGCCAGTTTGAGCAGGTCCAGGATCGGGCCCTGGGCCTGAGCCGTGGAGGCGAGCATCGCGCCGACCACTTCGCTGTGCCGTTTTTTCTTGCCCGCGGCGGCCAGTTTCAAGCCGCTGTCCAGGGCCTGGATATCAAGGTCGTCATGCAGATAGACGATGACCGGGAGGAAATCCTCCGCCTGGCCCTTGACCAGGTCGCCGTAAAGCCGGTCGGTCATGCGGGAATTGACCGGTTCGAAGGCCCTGAGCTGTGCCGCTGAGGACAGACCGAGAAGAAGGCAGGATAGAAGAAGGGCCGGGAAGCTTCTTGCCACGGATCGGGATACTCCACCAGAAATGAAAATTACTTTCAACTGCGTAAGATACAGCGCGGCGCTGGAAAAATCAAGAACGGGAGCCAGACCTTACGCCGGGCTTTGACAGTCCGCGCGGCCGGGGGTATATTAAGTTGCGGCCGGTTCGCCAGCGCCATCTTCCGGGGGGGCGAAAAGCTTCGAATTAAGCCAGACAACGGTGTTACCCCCCGCAAAACGATCTGGTTCCGTACAGTTCAGGATACAGCAGGTTGCGTGCCGGAAACGGCGGAGGCTGAAATGGAATACCAGGCGGGCAAAACTGTAATCTCTTTGATCAAGGGTGATATCACGCTCTGCGAGGTGGATGCATTGGTCAACGCGGCCAACAGCCGGCTCCAGATGGGCGGCGGCGTGGCCGGGGCGATCCGCCGCGCCGGAGGCGAATCGATCCAGGCGGAGTGCGACCGGATCGGCGGCACGCCGGTGGGCACGGCGGTGATGACCGGCGGGGGGAAGCTCAAGGCGCGCCACGTTATCCACGCCGTCGGACCGATTATGGGTATGGGCAATGAGGATGCCAGGCTGGAGGTGGCGACCCACTCAGCCCTGGCGCTGGCCGACAAGCACGAACTCTCTTCGATCGCCCTGCCGGCGATCAGCAGCGGTATATTCGGCTACCCCATCGAGCGCTGCGCCAGACGGATGCTCTCGACTACCATATCCTACCTGGAAAGCGGCGAGCATACGCTGGAAAAGGTGGTTTTCTGTCTTTTTGACGATACGGCCCTGACAGAGTTCAGCACCGCCCTCGAAGAGCTGAAAAAGAGCCGGGAGTAATTGGAGCGCAAAGGGCTGCGGAGCACATTAATAGTATTCCATTTGAGCCCGGCTTCTGTTAAATTCAAATTTTTATCCCGTGTCGGATTTCAGGAACCCTCCAATTACCAGTCGGCTCCGGGACTTCAGGTCTTTGGCGGCCGCTGGAATATGGGGGGATTGCCGGACACAAACGGGGAAAAAGTACCCGCAGGTCGGAATTATGCGCAAAGTCATGCTGCTGTTCACCGAGGGCGACGGCGAGGTGGCCCGGGAAGTCACCCGGGAGCTGAACAATCTGTATTACGAGGTGCTCGATCCGCGCGAGGCGAACGGCAACCAATTGAAGGATATTGAGCAGGCCGACCTGTTCGTGCTGGTCAGCCGTAAAACCGCAAAGCTCGAAGGCCTGGCCCGCACCCTGCTCCGGGATGAGTTGCTCTCCGGCATACCGCGGCTGATCGTTACCGAGGAAAAAGCCCTGGCCGAATTCGACTACTGCCGTCTCGCGGATGAGATCCTGCTCTTCCCTTTCCGGCGTGCCGAGCTCGGGGCCCGGATGAAAATCCTCACCTGGCGCAATGAAAAGGTGGACGCTTCGAACGTGGTTCAGGCCGGGAGTCTGAGTATCAACCTGTCCACTTATGAAGTGACGGTGGAGGGCGCGCTGGTCGAGCTTACTTTCAAGGAATATGAGCTGCTGTGCTATCTGGTGACGCACCGCAGAAGGGTGCATCCCCGCCGCGAGCTGCTGAGCCGGGTCTGGGGGGAGGATTATTATGGGGGGCCGCGCACGGTGGATGTCCATATCCGCCGGATCAGATCGAAGATCGAGACCGGAGGCCGGGCTTACATTCAGACCGTCCGCGGTGTGGGATACCGGTTTACGGATTAAAGCCGCCCTGATAATCCGGCAGGCGCTGCTTAAGGATTCCGCAGGATTTTTAATCCTCATTTAACCTTTCCGAAATATTCCCGTAACAATCCCCTTTTATTTTTAAATATTCTTTAGCTTCAGTTTTACCTCCCGCACCCGGGAGGATCTTGAAAAAATATTTTAACAGGAGGAAGCAGTGGGTCCGAAAGAAGTGCTCGAACTGTGTAAAGCCGAGGATGTAAAGATCATCGATTTGCGGTTCATGGATTTTCCCGGACTCTGGCAGCATTTTTCCGTCCCCCTCGCGGAGCTCGAGGAAAGCACTTTCGAGGATGGGCTGGGGTTCGACGGCTCCAGTATCCGCGGCTGGCAGGAAATCAATGAAAGCGACATGCTGGTCAAGCCCGATCCGACTACCGCTTTTATCGATCCTTTCCTCGAGATCAAGACTCTGGTTTTGATCTGTAATATCTGCGACCCGATCACCGGCGAGGACTACTCCCGCGATCCCCGGAATATCGGCAAGAAAGCGGTTAAGTACATGAAGTCGCTCGGGCTGGCGGACACCGCCTATTTCGGGCCGGAGGCCGAGTTCTTCATCTTCGACGATATCCGTTTCGACCAGAATGCCCACTCGGGTTACTACTTCCTCGATTCAGCGGAGGGAATCTGGAACAGCGGCCGCGTTGAAAACCCGAACCTGGGTTACAAGATCCGCTACAAAGAGGGGTACTTCCCGGTACCGCCAGCCGATTCGCTGCAAGACCTCCGTTCGGAAATGATGATGCTGATGATCAAGTCCGGGATCTACATCGAGTGCCAGCATCACGAGGTGGCTACCGCCGGGCAGGCCGAGATCGACATGCGCTTTGCGCCGCTGGTCGAGTGCGCGGACAGTATGCTCAAGTACAAGTACATCATCAAGAACACGGCCCTCAAGCACAATAAGACCGTCACTTTCATGCCCAAGCCGGTATTTTCGGACAACGGCTCGGGGATGCATACCCATGTCTCCCTCTGGAAGCAGGGCAAGCCCTTGTTCGCCGGAGATGGCTATGCCGGACTGAGCGAAATGGCGATGCATGCTATCGGCGGCCTGCTCAAGCACGCGCCAAGCCTGCTTGCCTTTACCAACCCGACCACCAACAGCTACAAGCGGCTGGTCCCGGGTTTCGAAGCCCCGGTAAACCTGGCCTACAGCTCGCGTAACCGCAGCGCGGCCATCCGGATCCCGATGTACAGCGCCAACCCCAAAGCCAAGCGCCTGGAGTTCCGCTGCCCCGATCCGAGCTGCAATCCTTACCTGGCTTTCTCCGCCATACTGATGGCGGTCCTGGATGGGATTCAGAACAAGCTGGATCCGGGCGACCCGCTGGATAAGAACATCTACGACCTGCCGCCCGAGGAACTGGCCAAGGTTCCGACCACTCCCGGCTCGCTCGACCAGGCCCTCAACGCCCTGGCCGAGGACCATCAGTACCTGCTCAAGGGCAATGTATTCACCGAGGATGTGATCGATACCTGGATCAACTACAAGATGGAAAAGGAAGTCAAGGCCATGGCCCTCAGGCCGCATCCGTACGAATTCTGTATGTACTATGATATCTGAGTTTTGAGATCGCAGACCGAACCCAGAAAGCCGCCGCAGGAGCCGCAAGGCCTTTGCCGGCGGCTTTTCTGTCACTGATGGGCGCTTTTGGGAAGGGCAGCCTGGGGGCAGAGCAGGCTATCCCCCTTCGGAAAATAGTGATTTGCATTCAGCTTCTTCGTAAACGCACTTTTCCGAGCGCGGGCACGATTAAAATTCCGGCGTAAGGGCAAGGTGCACCGCGCCCTTACCCGGACACCCCTCGAAGAGAGGATTTCAGGTTAAATTTCGCGCCGAAACGCAATTCGGCTAAACCGATAAAATGCTTGAAGTTACCACTATCCGCGAAGCGGATGTCTTTTTTAGTTGGCAACCGGTGAACGGCCGATTATTATTATTTTTGCGGCAAGCTGGTCCTCCTGTGCAGACCTTATCCTTCAGTGGCTTTCAACCAGGCGCAATGACAAAGACCCATCGAGAAAAACAGCCTCTGCCTGCCTCTCCGGACGCCGACAAGCTGGAGCGCCTGGCGCGGCTGGCCGGCGGAGTCGAGCGGGAGCTGGTAGCCGACCACCTGGCCCGCCTGGAGGAGGAGTACCAGAAGCGTTATTCCGAGGAAACCGTGGCCGCCCACCTGGGTGCCCTGGCCCGCCTCGGGCCCGCCTGCGGCTGCCGTCTGCTGGCCCGCAAGCTGGATCAGGAGACCTGGGAGCTGACAGTGGTGGCTTTCGACCATCAGGGCCTGTTTTCGATCATTGCCGGCACCCTGGCTAGCCTGGGACTGAGCATCGAGCGCGGCGAGGTCTGGACCTATGCCGGATTGGAGCCGCCCACCGAAATGGGAAAGCCGGTTTACCGTTATGATTTCCGTCTCCGGCGCTACGTACCGAAAGGTCCCCTGAAAGCCGCGGGCCCGGATGAAAACATTCTGCTGCAGCGCAAGAAAATCGTCGATGTATTCACTATCCGGGCGCTCGCGAAGACCCCTGAGTGGACAGAGGTCGAGGACCGGCTGAATGGGATGGTGCTGCTGCTCCTGGAAGGAAAAAGCGCCGAGGCCCGGAAAAAGGTCGGCCAGCGGGTAGTGGAGTTTCTTTCTCACACCGGGCAGACTTCCGGGGAGTATCTCCTGCCGGTCAAAGTCAAGGTGGACAATGCGCTTTCAGAGCGCTATACGGTGATGGACATCGAGGCCGAGGACACCCCGGCTTTCCTCTACCTTTTCACCAACGCCCTGGCCATGCGCGGGGTGGATATCCATTCGATCCGCATCCTGACCAAGCAGGGCAAGGTCCGGGACCGGTTTTTCATCACCGACAGCCAGGGCGCCAAAATCAGCGGCGAGGCCCGGATCGACGAGCTCAAATTCATTGTCGTGCTGGTGAAGCAATTTTCGCATCTGCTGGTGCGCAGCCCCGATCCGACAATGGCCCTGGACAACTTCGAAAAGCTGGTCCTGGGAATCTGGGCCGACCGGGAGAAAGCGGCCGGCCGCGGCTGGAAGATGCTGGACCTCTCGGACCAGCCGGTAATGGAAGCGCTGGCCCGGTTGTTCGGCACGAGTAATTTCCTCTGGGAGGATTTCCTGCGCCTGCAGTACGAAAACCTGCTGCCGGTATTCGAGGACCTCGAGGCCCTCGAGCACTATAAAGACAAGGCGGAGATGTGGTCGGAGTGCGAGCTGGAGCTGCTTAAAGCGAAGAGTTTCGAGGAGGGGGTAGAGCAGCTCAACCGCTTCAAGGACCGCGAAATGTTCCGGACCGACATGCGGCACATCCTGGATAAGATCGATAATTTCTCCGAGTTCAGCCGGGAGCTCAGCGATCTGGTGGAGGTGGTGATCGAGCAGGCTTACCGGATCGGAGACAGCCACCTGCGGTCCCGTTACGGAGACCCGCTCTGCGAGGATGGCTCGCCCTGCCGGTTCGCGGTGTTCGCGCTGGGCAAGGCCGGGGGCCGGGAACTGGGCTATGCCTCGGATATCGAGCTGCTATTCGTATCCTCCGGAAACGGAATGACGAACGGCGCGGAAAAAGTCAGCACGGGCGTCTATTACGAGAAGCTGGTGCAGAATATTATCCATTCGATACGGACCAAGCGCCGGGGAATTTTCGAGATCGACCTCCGTTTCCGGCCTTTCGGCAACCAGGGACCTCTGTGCAACACACTGAAACAGATGGAAGAGTATTACAGCGCTTCCGGGCAGGCCTGGGATTTCGAGCGCCAATGCCTGGTGCGCCTGCGCCCGGTGGCCGGCGATCCGGAGCTGGGCCGCAGCGTGGTCGAGCTGCGCGACCGCTTCGTATATAGCGGCCGGCCGCTGAATTTCCCCGAGCTCCACCGTCTGCGCCGCCGCCAGCAGGAGGAATTTGTCAAGCCCGGGACCTGGAACGCCAAGTTCAGCGAGGGCGGTCTGGTCGATATCGAGTACCACGTCCAGTACTTGCAGATTCAACACGGCGCGCAAGACCCCGCGGTGCGCGGCACGGCGACCCGCGAAGCGCTCAGGGCTCTGCGCCGGGGTGGATACATCTCGGAGGAGGAGTTTGTCGGCCTGCTGGAGGCCCATGATTTCCTGCGGCGGCTGATCAATGCGCTCAGGATTCTGCGCGGCCACGCCCGGGACCTGGAAATTCCGGAGCGCAAAAGCGATGGATTTCTCTTTCTCGCTAGGCGGATGGGGTATCCGCCGGGCGGCGAGAGCCGCCTGGCCGAGGACCTGGCGCATCACCGGGCGGAAGTGATCCGGCTGGTCGGCTCGGCGGAGCGGACCGGACAACCGGGAGAGAATGAACGAAATAAAAGCGGGGAGTGAAACGGGTGAAGCCTGAAGAACAAATTGAAAGAGCAGACCGGGTGGATGAGGTGCTGGGGGGGCGGAAGCTGGTCTATTCGACGACCAATTTTATTAAATTTCCCCTGGCCGAGGCCCTGAAGCGGATTGCCGGGGGAGGGTACCGGAATGTGGAGATCTGGGGCAACCTCAAACACCTGGATCCGCGCAACGAGGCTGAGGATATTCACGAGGTGCAGCGCCTCTGCCGCAGGCTTGGCCTGCGGGTAACCTCGATTCATGCGCCGTTCACCCTCGATCACTCCAGGGACCCGCACCAGCGGATGGAGGACTGGGAGGCTCTGGTCAGGCGGTCAATGAGCCAGGCGGTCACCCTGGGCGCGGGACAGCTCGTGGTCCATCCGGTGACCGCCGGCGTGGATGAGTCCGAGGCGGCCTTTCGCGAGATGGTCCGGCGCACCGAGGACTCCCTGGTCCGGCTGGCGGATGCCGCCGGCGGGATGGAGATCGAGCTGGCCATCGAAAACATGCCGGCGCACCGCAACCGCCGCTATGGCAGGGACCCGGGAGAGCTTTACGATTTTGTCCGGCGCAGCGGCAGGGACAACCTGGGTCTCTGCCTGGACACCGGGCACGTGGTTTTCAACAATGGAGATGCGGTGCGCGAATTGGAGCTTTACGTTGATCGGATTTTTTCCATTCACATGAACGACAACATCTGGGGCATGCACATGGACCTTCACCTGGTACCCGGCAGCGGTTCCGTGGATTGGGAGAGCTTTCACGCCGCGCTGTCGGTCAAGACATTCCGTGGCCTGATTGTACTCGAGCTGGACAGCCGCGGCAGGCCAAGCAGCATTTTCGGGGAAGCCCGGGAGTTCGTCAGAAAATTTTTCTCAGATCCGGCCGCTCCGGACGTTTCTCCCGGCACGGCTGTCGCGGGGGAGGCGCTATGAACGAAAACAGCCGGGAATATGTCATGCAGATGGCCCGCGAGCACGGGGTCAAATTCATCCGCCTCTGGTTCACCGACATGCTGGGGCTGTTGAAAAGCTTCGCCATCACGGTAGAGGAGCTCGATGAGGCACTGGAGGCTGGCAAGAGCTTCGACGGCTCCTCGATCGAGGGCTTCTCGCGCATCGATGAGAGCGACATGGTGGCCCTGCCGGACCCGGACACCTTCTGCATCCTTCCCTGGCGCCCCTCGGGCGAGGGCAAATCAGTGGCCCGCATGTTCTGCGACATCTACTGGCCGGACGGCACGCCCTACGCCTCTGACCCGCGGCAGGTGCTCAAGCGCAACCTTCAGCGCGCCAGGGACATGGGCTACACCTACTATGTGGGCGAGGAGCTCGAATATTTCTATTTCAAAAGCAACTCGCTCCAGCCCGAGGTCCTGGACCAGGGCGGTTATTTCGACCTCACTCCGCTCGATGTGGCCAGCGATCTGCGCCGGGACACTGTCCTGACTCTGGAAAGCATGGGTATTCCGGTGGAATCCAGCCACCACGAGATTGCTCCCAGCCAGCAGGAAATCGACCTGCGTTACGAGGATGCCCTGAGCATGGCCGACAACACCATGACCTTCCGTCTGGTGGTCAAGGAGGTGGCCCTGCGCCACGGGGTCTACGCCACATTCATGCCCAAGCCGCTGGCCATGCACGATGGCAGCGGGATGCACGTGCACCAGTCACTGTTCGAAGGCGAGCGGAACCTGTTTCACGACGTTGACGCCGGCGGCCATCTCTCCCCGCTGGCCCGGGCTTTTGTCGCCGGGTTGCTCAGGCACGCTGCTGAGATCGTGGCGATCACCAACCAGTGGGTCAATTCCTACAAGAGATTTGTCGCCGGCTACGATTCTCCGGTGCATATTACCTGGGCGGTGCGCAACCGGGCCAGCCTGGTGCGCGTGCCGCCGTTCAACCCGCATAAGGAGCAAGCGGTCAGGTGCGAGTTCCGCGTGCCGGATCCGGCCTGCAATCCGTACCTCGCCTTATCGGTCATGCTGGCCGCGGGACTGGAGGGGATAGAAAAACACTATGAGCTGCCGCCAGCCGTCGAGGAGGACCTGGACCTGCTGTCCGCCGAGGAGCTCTCCCGCCGCGGCATCGACCGCCTGCCCGACAACCTGTTGGACGCGGTGAGAAGGATGGAATCGAGCGCGCTGGTCCGCCGCTGCCTGGGAGACGACCTGTTCGAGAAGCTGATCCAGAACAAGAAGATCGAGTGGGAGCGCTACCACTGTCATATCAGCGAGTATGAGATGGCCCGCTACCTGACGCTGCTTTAATCTGGAAGAATTCCCCGGAGCTTGCTTTGGGTAGGCGGATATGGGAAGTGTAGGGGCGACCGGGCGGTCGCCCGACTGGGTATCGAGCCGGCAAGGTTAACGGGCGCACACGCGGGTGCGCCCCTACACTGGCTAAGTATTTGAAAAGAAACATATTGTAGGGGCGGACCCCTGTGTCCGCCCGAATGAGGGCGTTGCAATAATCATTTGCATCTGTAATGCTTCGTTGATGACGCGAGGCATTTCATCCTGAACAAGTTCATCGGCGGCAGCGGCCGGTTCCTCGCCCGGGAAACCGGGTGCCGATCCAGCTTGGCTCCTATCGAAAGCAAGGTTCGTGGTCATGACCGGGAAAATGGAAGCCGGGAATGGGAAGGCCGCGCTGCTGGGAGTACTGGAACAGATCTTGGCTGATCTTTGCCGCGAGCGCCGGCCCGAGGACCGGCCAACCAAGGATGATCTGCTCAAGTTCCTGAACAGCCGGGACCGCAAGCTCAATCTTTATTTTATCCGCACCCTGCCGAGAGAGACGGTTGCCGCGCTGCGCAAAGACCCGCAACTGGGGTTGAAACTGTTCAGCGCGTTGCGCGAGCTGGTTATCGGCCTCAAGATGCCGCTGCTCAATCCCCTGCGCGTTAAGTCCCTGATCCGCGAGGCCGCCGCCTATCCGATGACCGAGGTCCGCCGCGACCCCGACCTCTGGGCCGCGCGCGCCCTGGCCGCGCTTCCGCTGGGACTGGAAATCCCCCTGCCGCTGGTCGCCCTGCGCCACCTGCTGGCGCTGATCCAGGAGGAGCTGGAAAAGCGGGCCGTCGCACTGAGCTCAATCGCCGGGCTGGATGGGCTCTACCGCTATATCGAACGAGAGCTGGCCGGCACTCCGCTGGTCGAGCTCTACGTCAAGCGCGCCTTCGAGCTGGCAGCGGCCCGCCTCGAGCCTGGGGAAGTGGTCTCCTACTATTGTCTGCTGGCCGAGCGGGTCTCCGGCACCCTTACCCGTCTGCCCCCCTCGCCGGAAAAGGACCAGACCCTGTTGCTGATCAAGGAATTGACCGGTGTCCAGGACCCGCAGAACATGAAACTGATGTTCAAAAAGAATGCGATGGCCCGGGCGGACGAGCTGATGAAAGAAGCCCGCAGCTATGATGAACTTTTCGAGCTGCGCTTCTTTTTCAGCCAGATCGGCGAGCGCTCCAACCGGAAGCTGCTCTCGCGCAAGGCCGGCGAGCTGGCCCGCAAGCTCAATATCCGGGCTGAGGGCTACCATCTGCTGGAAAAGCTGTCCATGTCCGAGATCGATGAGGACGGCCTGCTGGAGCTGGTGCCCGCGGTTATCGGCAAGTCCGAATCTTTTGTGCTGAACGCGCCGGTCCGCTTTCTCGACCGGCTGCTGAAATTTTACCTCGAAACCGCCTGCCCGCTGCTGAGAAGGCTGCGCGGCGAGCCCGAGAAGGTCCCCAGGCTGATCCAGAATTTCAAGCGCCGGGTGGGGCTGCTCAATATCTACCGGGACCTGGAGCACGTGGCCCAGGTGATGCAGCGCAAGATGGTGCTGGCGATCTGCAACCCGCAGATGCTCGCCGGGGCACCGGAGAGGGTCCTGGGCTACCTGACCCGACTGCCGCCTGAGTTTTACCCGCCGGAGGTGATGAAAGTGCTGCGGAACATGGTGCGCGAAAAAGGCGGCGGCTACCGGTTCACTCCCGGCGATGTCCTGTGCATATTCGCCGCTTACCCGCCGGCAGAGGAGGAAGAGGAAAAGGGCGGGGGAGAGAAAGGTCCCGGCCGGATGGCCGGCCGGTTGCCGCAGCCCGGGAACCGTAAAATTACAGATTAAAATTAAAAGGGCCATCCAGACGAGATGGCCCTTTCTTTTTTTAATCGAAATGATTTCCCTGGTGCTTGCCCAGGGATAATGGCATGGGGGATTGTAGGGGCGACTGGCCGGTCGCCCGCTTTACACACCTCGTCCCGGCTTGCCGCGAAATTGTTTATTAAATTGCAGGGGAGCGGCATGCCGTTCCCGAAATAATACGACTTCCGGAACAACTTCAGTTATTTTCACAACCTGTTTATTTCGCCGCCCGGCTCTCCAGCACGATCCGCGCCGTATCCCTGGCGATAACCAGCTCCTCATTGGTGGGGATCGCAAAGACTTTTACCCGGCTATCCGGCTTACTGATCAGAATTTCCTTGCCCACCGCGGCGGCATTGGCCTCTTCGTCCAGCTCCAGGCCCATGTATTCCAGGCCTTCACAGGCCCGGGCCCGCACCAGCGGACTGTTCTCGCCCACTCCGGCGGTGAATACCAGCGCATCCAGCCCGCCCATGGCCGCGGCGTAGGAGCCGATGTACTTTTTCAGCCGGTAGCAGTAAACCTCGATGGCCATTTTGGCGTGGTCGTTACCCTTGTCGCTCTCTTCGATCAAATCGCGCAGGTCACTGGAGATCCCGGAGAGGCCCTGCAGGCCGCTGTGTTTGTTCAGCAGGGTGTTAGCCTCGGAAAGGTTCAGCTCCTCGCGGCCCATGACATGCAGGATGATCGAGGGATCGATGTCTCCGCAACGGCTGCCCATCACCAGCCCCTCGAGGGGAGTAAGTCCCATCGAGGTATCTACGCTCTTCCCGTCTTTCACTGCCGTGATACTGCAGCCGTTGCCCAGGTGCGCGGTAATCACTTTCAGATTTTCTTCTCTGCCTCCCAATAGCTCGACTGCCCGCCGGTACACGAAATAATGGCTTGTCCCGTGGAAGCCGTAGCGCCGTATCTCGTGCCTTTTATAAAGCACATAGGGCAGAGGGTAAAGATAGGCC
>MFIX01000002.1:11977-30962 GCA_001780825.1 Candidatus Glassbacteria bacterium RIFCSPLOWO2_12_FULL_58_11
AGGGCAGAGGGTAAAGATAGGCCTGGCGCGGCAGGGTGCTGTGGAATGCCGTGTCGAACACCGCCACCTGCGGCAGGCCGGGCAGGTTGCGCATGGCGGCGTTGATCCCGCGGATATTGTGCGGGTTGTGCAGCGGAGCCAGCTCGATGCACTGGCGGATTTTGGCCAGCACCTCCTCGTCGATCAGCACGCTGGCGGTGAAGGCTTGTCCGCCGTGCACTACCCGGTGGCCTACCGCCTCCAGCTCGCTTTTATCTTTTATCACGCCGTGCTTGGGATGCACGAGATAGGCCAGGATCTGCTCGATCGCCACGGTATGGTCCAGAATTTCCAGGCCGAATTTCGCATTGTACCCGTCGTGGCGGGCTATCGACAGCACCGCGCCGCTCATCCCGATACGCTCCACGCTCCCCCGGGCCAGCGATTGCCCGCTCTCGGTCTGGATGAGCTGGTATTTGACGCTGCTGCTGCCGCAATTGATGACTAATATAAGCATTTGGATCGGCACTCCTTGTGTACCGCAGGCGGCGGCCCGCCGCTTACTGGTGTTATAAATTAACTTTTCGTATCGTACTTGAAAAATCCTTCGCCCGTCGAGCGCCCCAGTTTCCCGGCGCGCACCATTTTCCGCAGCAGAGGGCAGGGCCTGAATTTGCTGTCGCCCAGCTCCTGGAACAGGTTTTCCATACGGCGCAGGATTTCATTCAGCCCCAGGTTGTCGGCCAGGGCCAGAGGCCCGACCGGCAAGTTGTAGCCGAGCTTGATCGCCGTATCGATGCCCTCGGCCGAGGCGATACCTTCCATCAGCACGTAGATTGCCTCGTTGATCATCGGCAGGATAACCCGGGTGGTGACATAGCCCGGATACTCGAAGACCTCCACGCTGGTTTTGTTCAGCCGCTTGGCGAAATCCATCGCCCGGGCTACGGTCAGGTCATCGGTGTGCATACCGCGGACCAGCTCGACCACCGGGATTTTCGGCACCGGCTCCAGGAAATGCATACCGATCACTTTCTCCTTGATCGGGCTGTTGCCCACGATCTCGGTGACACTCAGCGTGCTGATATGGATCACGTACAGGTCTAGATCCGGCCAGCATTCCCCGACCTGCTGCAGGGTCCGGCACTTGTCCTCGAAATTCACTCCCATCGCTTCGACGACAATCTTACAGCCCTGGATATCTTTCAGTTCGGTGGTCGGCTTGATCCGGCCCAGGATCGCCCGTTTGTCTGATTCGGTCATGCCCCAGCGCTGGATTTCCCGGTCGATCGATTCGGCGATGCCCTGCGTCGCGGCCTTGATGCTTGCCGCGTCCTGGCCCCACAGAACCGTTTCGATGCCCGAGGAGGAAATGGTTTCGGCAATCTGCAGGGACTTTTTCTTGGTCCCGATGACCGCCGCTTTGTCAATAAATAACTTGTTGGTTTGCTCCATAAAAAATTCCTTTCAAAATATTTATATCAGGCATTGAGGGTCCGGAAGCCGGGAACAGCCAATCGGTGACGCAGGAAGATCTGACTCCGGACGGTACAGCTTCGCTGCTACTGCTGGGAGGGGATGGGACAGGTCTTGCCCCGCTCGGTAAAATTTCCTATCATATTGTAGAGGAATAAACTACCTGAAAACCGGTCGAAAGTCAAGTTTGATCTGCGTGAGGGCGTTCCGGCGGTGGAATCGCGCCGGAACCAGGGCGGCGGAGTCTGGTCCCCTTTCCCTGAAATCATTGAAAAAGACCCGCCGCCGAATAATATTCTAATCGAGGGGGTTTTCGATGTATAAGCGGATGCGGGTTCTCGGGCTCCGCGCCCTGCTTGCACTGTCCCTGCTCGTTCTGGATTTTGGACTCTTCTTTGCCGGCGGACTGGAGAACCGGATGATCACCTTTCGGAAAAAAGAGGACCTCGACCTCCACTCCGCTGAGCGGCTGTCCATGGTGGAGACCCAGATCAGGCGCCGCGGGGTCAAGGATGAACGGGTCCTCGAGGCGCTGCGCAAGGTGCCGCGCCACCGCTTCGTGCCCGAGGATCAGCGGGATCAGGCCTATAATGATTATCCCCTGCCGATCGGCTACGGGCAGACTATCTCCCAGCCTTATATCGTCGGTCTGATGACCGAGCTGTTGCAGTTGAAGCCGGAGAGCCGGGTGTTGGAGATCGGCACCGGCTCCGGATACCAGGCGGCGATCCTGGCTGAGCTGGCGCGCGAAGTTTATACGATCGAGATCGTCGAGCCGCTGGCCCTCTCCGCCGGCAGCCTGTTGGAAAGCATGGGTTACGCCAACATCAAGGTCCGGGCCGGGGACGGGTTTTTCGGCTGGCCTGAGAATGCCCCGTTCGACGGCATTATCCTGACCGCGGCGCCGGAAAAGGTGCCGCAGCCCCTGCTCGATCAGCTTAAGGAGGGCGGAAGGCTGGTGATTCCGGAAGGCAAATTCTATCAGGACCTGGTGGTGTACGAAAAAATCGACGGCGGGACCCGCCGGCGCGAAGTCATTCCAGTGCGCTTCGTGCCGATGACCGGCAGGACGAAAAAGAAATGAGCCTCACAGGGTCTTCGGCGGAGGGCGGCGGTCCGCCCGGCCTGGATCAGATGAAGCAGGGGGTGCGGAATCTCCGCCTGGGTTTTTTCGGCACCCTGGGACTGTTCTGCATCTTTTTCTGCGCGATACAACTCCTCTATTACCTTTACGGGGGCCTGCTAGGCCTTCCCGGCGTCTACCGCGCCGACCGCGCCTGGCCCTGGCTCACTTCAGGCGCCTGGCTCTTCGCCCTGGCCCTGCCCGCGTTCTTCTGCTGGCGCTTTCTGCGCCGGCAGGATGCCCGCAACTTCGAGCTGCTGGCCCGCCAATGGGACTCCTGGCGCTGGTTCGACTACGGCGTGGACATGTTCGGCACCGAGCTGGAATACTCAGCGGACCAGGAGCTAAGCTTCGCCCGGGCCGCCGGGCTCGATCCGCAAGACCCTTATGCCCGGAACAACCTCGGCTCGGTCCTGCTCAGCCAGGGCCGTATCGCCGAGGCCATCGGCTTTTACCAGGAGGCCATTCGCAATAACCCGGACTACTATAAAGCCTACAGCAACCTCGGCGCCGCCTATGCCCGCCAGGGCGATTCCGAGCGGGCGGTCGGCCTGTACCGCAAAGCGCTGAAACTGAACCCGCGGGACCCCTATTCCCACCTCAACCTGGGTATCGCCCTGGCCCGCCTGGGTAAAAACACCCGCGCCGCCGAACACCTCAGGCAGTTCCTCGTGCTGGCGCCGGAGCACCCCCGGGCCCGGGAAATTTCGGATTTTCTCAGTGGACTGGGCCTGCGCAGTGGCCTCTCATCTTAACCTGATCAAAACAGCCGGCAGATTTCATCCCGCTCGAATTTGCGCAGGGGCCGGCTTCCGCCCTTGATAATTTCGCTTGCTCCCGCCTCCCGGGGCACCAGCTCGCCTATATCCGTGCAGACGATCCCGGCCGCGGAGAGCGCGCCGTTGACTTCCTGCGCTCCGGCGGGGTCGCATATAATCAGCAGGCTGCCCGAGGCGATCAGACCCAGAGGGTCGAGTCCAAGCCAAGCGCAGAACTCCCGGGTTTCCTCGTACAGCGGCACTGCCGAAAGGTCCGCCGCCACCCCCTGTCCCGTGGCCGCGGCCAGCTCGTGCAGCGCGGTGGCCAGCCCGCCTTCGGTGGGGTCGTGCATCGCCCGCACATGGCCGGTAGCGCTGGCCAGCTCGGCCTCGCGCACCACGCTGATCCCTGGTTCGTAAAGGTACCGCGCGGCCCGCTCGATCTTTTCCGCTGAAAAATTTCCGGCCAGCCGGCCGGTAAATTCCCGGGCCAGCAGGGCGGTCCCCTCCACGGCGATTTTTTTGCTCAACAGAATCCGGTCGCCGGGCCGGGCGTTCTCCTTCCGGCAGAGCCGCTCCGGGCTGACCTCCCCCAGCATGGCCCCGCAAACAATCGGCCGGGCCAGACCGTGGGTGATCTCCGTGTGGCCCCCGATCAGCTCGACCCCCAGCGCGGAGCAGGCCGCAATGATCTCCTCGAACAGCGCGGAAACCAGCCGCTCCTCGGCGCCCGCCTCGGGCAGCAGCAGCGTGGCCAGGAACCAGCGGCTCCTGCCGCCCAGCGTGGCGATGTCATTGGCGTTTATCTGTACGGCGTACCAGCCGGGACGGTCGGCGGCAAAGGTGACCGGATCGGATTTGACCAGCAGGAGTTTTCCTCCGCCCGTATCGAGTACGGCGGCGTCCTCGCCCGGAGCCCCGCGGATCAGTACCGCCGGATCGCCTCCGGGCACCCGGCTGAGGTACTTGCGGAGAATCTGCTCCGGAAGCTTGCCGGTTGGGAATACGGCCATCGGAACACTCCTCGATTCTGAGGCGGAGGGCGCTCGTCCGGGTCCGGGCTGCGCGGAAATTTTGACGGTGTGCTCTGGGGCTCAGCCTTTCCCGCCCTCGAGCTCTTTCCAGAGATTGTCCAGGTACTGGGAGGTTTTCTTCTCGGAGATTTCCTGGTCCAGGGATTTCAGGTGAGTTTCCACTCTTTTCTCGAACTCGGCGGGGCTGATCAGCTTATTCCGCTGCAGGGCCTCGCTCAGGGCCATGCCTGTGGCCGCCAGGCGCAGCACCAGGTTGTGCAGGCGGCTTTCCCGGGCGGAAATCTCGTTCAGTCTTTTATCGGTCTGGCGGATGCGCCGCTCGACTTCGCCCAGGCGTTTTTCGAATTCCTCTTCGTCCATGCTGCCTCTGTTGTTTTCCGCGGACCGGCCGCGACAGCCCTTAAAACGCCTCGCGGTTCCGCGCCGGTGCATCGGCTGCCGGGCCAGGCTATTGACAGTTTATCCGCGCCGCTCTAGTATTATAGGCAGGTCGCCGTCTTTGCTCCGGCCACCGTTTCAGGGCCGCGCCTGCCTGCGCTGGACATAGAATTCGCGGACCAGGTTCCGCTGCAGCAGGCTTTCACCGTAGGCTTGGGCCGCCCCTGGCGAGAGGAACGAGGGGATCAGCACCCGGTACCAGATGCCGCTGGCCAGCTGCACTCTTTCGATGCTGAGCGGCCGGTCGAGCCTGCCGCGGTAGTCCGCCGCGGTCTTCTCGGCTTCGGCGAGGCTGCGCTGGGCCGCGATTTGCACGGCATAGAATTCTGTCCGCAGGCTGTCCGGATAGGCCGGCCTGACTGTATCCGCCCCGGCGGACGGGAAAGCACGTTCCAGGCTGTCCAGCGCTATCGGTGAGGCGCCGGACTGGCCCGCGAAGAGGTCCGCCCTTCCGCTCAGCCTGGAAAATTCCCCGTCGAGCCGGAACAGAGCCGCCCGGGTCCGCAGGTTGACGGCCTCCAGCTCCGGGAGCCGCCGCTGGATTTCCAGGGCCTGGAACGTATGGTAAACCAGCAGGGAAACCAGACCCGCCGGAAGGCACAGGGCCAGCAGGAGCGCCGGCAGGGGCAGGTTGACGATATAGGGTTGCCCGGCTTTCTGCGTGTAGATTACCAGGTGCACTTCAGCTACTCTCTGCGGAATGATTTCCCGCCGGGGGGCATTGATTCCGGCCCCGGTATCGGGTCACTGTCCTGAGTCCCCTGCCCGAATTTACTCTACTTAAGGCCGGGGTAAAAAGCAAGGGAATTAGCCCGGTTAATTCATTGCATCTCGAGTACGAAATCAGCATTGTTATCTGTCTGGCCTTTGCAGCATAATCCTCAAGAATATTGAAGCCGGAATACAAAATTCCGAAGTATAAAGCTAAAGCCGGAAGCTTAGTCATTTATTCTGACTTCTGACTCCTGAATTCCAAATTGTTAGAAAAAGAAGAGCGACGGGATCCCCGTGAACACCTTCAAGCTGCATTCCCCTTATGAGCCTGCCGGCGATCAGCCCGGTGCGATCCGCGAGCTTTCCGCCGGGCTTGCGGCGGGCCGGAAATACCAGACCCTCCTCGGCGTCACCGGCTCGGGCAAAACCTTTACGATCGCCCACGTGATCGCCCGCTGGGGCCGGCCGGCCCTGGTCATTTCCCATAACAAAACCCTCGCCGCCCAGCTCTACGGCGAGCTGAAAGGTTTTTTCCCGGAAAACGCCGTCGAGTTCTTTATCAGCTACTACGATTATTACCAGCCGGAAGCCTACATCCCGAGCACCGACACCTATATCGAAAAGGACAGCTCGATCAACGAGGATATAGACCGGATGCGGCTCTCCGCCACCAGCGCCCTGCTCTCCCGCAACGATGTAATCATCGTCGCCAGCGTCTCGGCGATCTATGGCCTGGGTTCCCCGGAGGACTACCAGGCCATGCTCTGCAGCCTCGCCGTCGGCCAGGAAATCAGCCGCGAGGAGGTCCTCTCCCGCCTGGTCGAGATCCACTACGAGCGCAACGACCTCGATTTCCAGCGCGGCCGCTTCCGCGCACGCGGCGACGTCCTCGAGGTCTTCCCGGCCTACGAGGAGACCGCCCTGCGGATCGAAATGTACGGCGATGCGGTGGAGCGGATCAGCCGCATTGATCCGCTGCGCGGCGAGGTCCTTGACCGGCTCGAGTCCTGCGCGATCTTTCCCGCGAAACATTTCGTGGTCACCCGACAGAAACTGGAGCGGGCGGTGGAAAACATCCGGGCCGAGCTCAAGGTGCGACTCGCCGGGCTGCGCGGCCAGAACAAGCTCCTCGAGGCCCAGCGCCTGGAAAGCCGCACCAACTACGACCTCGAGATGATGCTCGAAATCGGTTACTGCAGCGGGATCGAAAACTATTCCCGTCACCTCAGCGGCCGGGCGCCGGGCCAGCGGCCTTACTGCCTCTTCGACTTCTTCCCGGAAGATTTCCTGCTGGTGGTCGATGAATCCCACGCCACGGTCCCGCAGGTCGGCGGGATGTTTAACGGCGATTTCTCGCGCAAGAGCACTCTGGTCGAGCACGGCTTCCGCCTGCCCAGCGCCCTGGAC
Source organism: Candidatus Glassbacteria bacterium RIFCSPLOWO2_12_FULL_58_11 (assembly GCA_001780825.1). GTDB lineage: Bacteria > Gemmatimonadota > Glassbacteria > GWA2-58-10 > GWA2-58-10 > GWA2-58-10. Next base: position 18,907 of record MFIX01000002.1, read on the forward strand.
AACCGGCCGATGAAATTCGCCGAGTTCGAGGAGGTCCTTGACCGGGTGATCTTCCTCTCCGCCACTCCGGCGGATTACGAGCTGGAAAAGTGCGGGGGCGAGGTGGTCGAGCAGGTCATCCGGCCCACCGGCCTGGTCGATCCGGAGATCGTGATCAAGCCGGTGAAAGGCCAGGTCGATGACCTGCTCGAGGAAATCCGCCTGCGGACCGAGCAGGAGGAACGCGTCCTCGTGACCACGCTCACCAAGCGCACCGCCGAGGACCTGGCCGAGTACCTCTCGCACATGGGTGTGCGGGTGCGCTACATGCACTCCGATATCGAGGCGATCGAACGGATCGAGATCCTGCGTGACCTGCGCCTGGCTCAGTTCGATGTGCTGGTGGGGATCAACCTGCTGCGGGAGGGGCTGGACCTGCCCGAGGTCTCGCTGGTGGCCATCCTGGATGCCGACAAGGAGGGCTTCCTGCGCAGCGAGCGCTCGCTGATCCAGACCATGGGCCGGGCGGCCCGTCATGTCCGCGGCCGGGTGGTCATGTACGGCGACCATATCACCGGCTCAATGCAGCGCGCCATCGATGAGACCAACCGCCGCCGCCGGCTGCAACTGGCTTACAACGAGGCCCACGGGATCGTGCCGCAATCGATCCGTAAGAGCGCCGAGCAGGTCCTGGCGGCGACCTATGTCGCCGACCGCCGGCTGCGCCTCCCCGGCTGGGCTTCGGCCACCGCTGATGGGGGCAGGCCGAGCTACGGCAAAGAGCTCGACCTGGAGGCCACGATTCAGATTATCGAGAACGAGATGCGCCAGGCCGCCGAATCGCTGGATTTCGAGCGGGCGGCCCTGCTCCGCGACCAGCTCTTCGAATGCAGGGCCCGGCTGGAGAGCGGCGGGAAGGGGAAATCTAAAAAACACCGGGAAAAGCTTGCCCTGTAAAGGACTGCCTAATAAAGCCGGAAACAAAAGGGCGGCCCCAAAGCCGCCCTTAATTTTTTAAGTTTAATCGGTCTGAATTACCCGGAGCTTGCCGCGGAGGAGTTCAATGATTCAGCTCTTTTCCAGCAGCCGCACTATATAATACCCGTTCTCGTTCTCCAGGATGTTCGAGACATCTCCGATTCCCATCTTCCTGATCTCGCCCGCCAGCTCGGGCACCAGCAGGTTATTCCGCACCTCGAATTTTTCCCCGGCGCTGAAAATGCCCTCCGGGCTGTCCGCGAACTGCTCCGCCAGGCGCTGGAGACTCGCCCCGCCGAGCGCCAGCTTGCGGGCCTCTTCCAGGGCCTTTTTCGCCCGGCTGCGGTCCTCCGCGCTGGCTTTGGGCTTGAATTCGATGATCTTGAGCTTCAGGCTCAGGTCCTTTTTCTTCACGGTCCGGATGATGTGCCAGCCGTAAGGGGTTTCGACCGGCTCGCTGATCTGACCTTCCGCCTGGCTGAAAGCTGCTTCCTCATAGGGTCTGGCCAGGCTGTTCCGGCCGTGCCAGCCGATATCGCCGCCATTCTGGGCCGACCCGGGATCGCCGGAGAACTCCCGGGCCAGGTCGTAGAAGCTCTCCCCGCTTTTCAACCTCTGATAAAGCTCCCAGGCTTTCTTGTGCTTTTCCTCGCTGTCCTTTTCCTTGGCCGTCCCCTCCAGGCCCTTTTCAAAGCTGAGCAGGATATGGCTGGTCCGCGCCTGAAGGTATTCTCCCTGGATCCGGTAGGCGATATAGAAGGCCACCGGAGAATCGATCACTCCGCTCAGGCTCGAGTCGCCGAGAGCCTGGGCCGCCTTGTCAAAGGCCGGCTCCATCCAGCCCTCGGTGATCGTGAGTTCTCCGCCGTGCGCGGCGCTCGGATGGCTTGAATATTTGCGGACCGCCTCGCTGAAATCTGCGCCCGCCTTGAGCTCGCCGAGCACCCGCTCGGCATCCTCCCGGGCCAGCGCCTTCTCGGTGGCCGAGGGCAGAGGCTTGACCAGCAGCTGCTCCAGCAGCACGCTGGCCAGGTTCGGATTTTGTTCTTTCCCCCCGCACCCGGATACAATCAGAGCGAGAGATACGACTGTGCTGGATAATAATGAAAACCTGGGCATCGCGGACTGTCCTTTAAGCTGAATATTCGGCGGAAAGGGACCGGTCTCGCCTCGGCTTCACGGCGAGAAAAGATGAAGGTCACTCTGTCTTCGCAGTTGGCAGGATGTGTTTTTGAATCACCTGGTTGACAATCCCGTATTCAATGGCTTGTTCCGCGTCGAGATAGAAATCGCGGTCCGTGTCTTTTTCGACTTTCCGCAGGTTTTTGCCGGTATGCTGGGCGAGCAGCTTGTTGATCAGCGAGCGCTGCCGCTCGATCTCCCGGGCCGCGATCTGGATGTCCGCGGCCGGTCCCTCGGCCTCGCCGTAAACCTGGTGCAGGAGAATTTTGGAGTTGGGCAGGCACATCCGCTTGCCTGGTGCCCCGGCGCTGAGCAGCAGGGCCGCCGAGGCGCCCGCGATCCCCGTGCAGATTGTCGAAACCGCGGCCCGGATGAAATTCATTGTGTCATAGATCGCCAGGCTCGAGGTCACATCCCCGCCGGGAGAATTGATATAGAGGTAAATATCCTTCTCCGCGTCCTCGGCTTCCAGAAAAAGAAGCTGGGCCACCACCAGGTTGGACAGGTTGTCGTCGATGTAGCTGGACAGCAGCACGATCCGGTCCTGCAGCAGCCTCGAGTAAATATCGAAAGCCCGCTCGCCCATGGGTGTCTTTTCGTAAACTTGTGGAACGATCAGCATTTGTCCTCCCTGGTGCCTCTCCGCATTCAGCGCACAAGGCGGCCGCTCCCGCGGCTCCTGTCGCCGCGGACGGCGCAACCTGCGTTTAAAATTTAACAAAGAGCGGAGTTTCAAGTCAATCCTTTTGCTCTCCTGGGCCGGGGCCTTATATTAAAAAGTTTACTACCCGGTTCATTTTCTATATATTGATCCGCCATTTTTTGAAGTACGGACCGCTTTCAGCATTTCCGCCGCGCGGAGATGCCTCTCAATATTTGGAGTGTTCGCCTTGCTCGAAAAAAAAACGGCGGCTGCGTCTCTGGAAGCAATCGAGCAGCGCCTGGCGGCCCGGGGAAGTCTGGGAGAGGCTGAAGCCTTGCTCGTTCTTGGTGACCGGAGCCTGCCTCTGTCCGCGCTGCTGGCGCTCACCGACCGCCTGCGGTGTGAGCACAGCGGCAACCGGATCCGGCTCTGTTCGATTGTCAATGCCCGCAGCGGCTCCTGCAGCGAGGATTGCAGTTTCTGCGCCCAGAGCGCGCACCATGCTGCGTCGGTCAAACGCTACCCGCTGCTCGACGCCCGGACGTTGAGTGCGGCCGCCGGAGAGGCGCAGGCCGCCGGCGCCGGTGAGTTTTCGATAGTCACCAGCGGCGCCACGCTCCGCAGCGAAGAGGAATTCCAAGTGCTCGAGGAGGCCCTGGGCCGCATCGGCGCCTCGGGCCGCCTCCAGCGTTGCGCCAGCCTGGGCCGCCTGAGCCCCGGCCAGCTCGAGCGCCTCAAAGCCGCCGGCCTCGAATGCTATCACCATAACCTCGAGGCCAGTCAGAATTTCTTTCCGCAAATCTGCACCACCCACTCCCGCCGGGAGCGGGTGGAGATGGTCCGCTCGGCCAGGCAGGCCGGTTTCCGGGTCTGCTCTGGCGGTATCTTCGGTATGGGGGAAACGGATGTGGACCGGGTGGCCCTGGCTCTCGACCTGAAAGAGCTCGAGGTCGACAGTATCCCGCTCAATTTCCTGCAGCCCATTCCGGGCACGCCGCTCGAGCATAGCCGTCACCTGACCCCGGAGACCTGTCTGCGGATAATCGCCATGTTCCGGCTTGTCCTGCCGGACAAGGACATCGTGGTTTGCGGCGGCCGGGAGTACAACCTCCGCGAGCTTCAGCCGCTGATCTTCTGGGCCGGGGCCAATGGGATCCTGACCGGAAACTATCTGACCACACCCGGGCGCGATACCGGGGCTGACTTGAAATTGTTGGAAGACCTGGGATTCGAGCCCTATGTCGAAAAGCGGCGCTGAACTTTCCGCGCTGGACAAGCGCTACCTCTGGCACCCTTTCACCCCGATGCGCCTCTGGCAGCGCGAGGAGGCCCCGGTAATCGAGAGCGGCAAGGGCTCCTGGCTGATCGATACCGCGGGGCGCAAGTACCTGGACGGTATTTCCTCGCTTTGGGTGACCCTGCACGGACACCGGCATCCGAAAATTACCGCGGCCATCCGGCGGCAGGCCGGCAAAATCTCCCACAGCACCCTGCTCGGCCTGGCCAATGTCCCGGCCAGCCTGCTGGCCGAGCGCCTGGTCCGGATCGCGCCGCCGGGGCTGGAGCGGGTCTTTTTCTCGGATAACGGCTCCACCGCTGTGGAGATCGCGCTCAAAATGGCCTATCAGTACCGCCGGCTTTCCCCTGACCCGGCGGAGCGGGAGAAAACCGGTTTTATCGCCTTTCGCAATGCCTATCACGGAGATACGATCGGCTCGGTCAGCGCGGGCGGGATCGAGCTGTTCCACGGCACTTTCCGCGGCCTGCTGTTCCCGGTGGAATTCGCCGAATACCCTTACTATTACCGTCAGGGGCCGCCGAAAAGCCGCGAGGAATATTCGGCCGCCTGCCTGGCGGCGCTGGAGCGTATCGTCCGGCGCTCCGCGGCCCGGCTCGGCGCGCTGATTATCGAGCCGCTGGTTCAGGGAGCCGGCGGAATGCTGACCGCCGAACCGGGTTTTCTGGCCGGAGTGCGCTCTGTCTGTGACCGTTATGGACTGCTTTTGATCGCCGATGAGGTGGCGACCGGCTTCGGCCGGACCGGGAGGATGTTCGCCTGCGAACACGAAGGCGTAAGCCCGGACCTCCTCTGTTGCGCCAAAGGGATCACCGGCGGCTACCTGCCCCTGGCCGCCACTCTGACCACCGGCCGGATTTACGAGCGCTTTCTGGGGCCGGAGAACGAGCCGGCGGTTTTCTACCACGGCCACTCTTTTACCGGCAACCCGCTGGCTGCCGCGGCCGCCCTGGCCAATCTCGAGGTGTTCGAGGAGGAAAGGACCCTCGAACGGATGCAGCCGAAAATCTCCCGGATGGCTCAGGCTCTCCATGAGCGGGTGGAGCCGCTCGCGTCGGTAGGCGAGATCCGCCAGCGCGGGTTCATGGTCGGCATTGAGCTGGTCGCCGACCGACCGAGCCGGAAACCTTTCGACCCAGCGCTCAAAATGGGCCGCCGGGTGATCCTGGAAGCCCGGAAGCGCCAGGTGATAATCCGTCCCCTGGGCGATGTCGTGGTGCTCATGCCGCACCTGTCGTTTTCCACCGGGGAGCTTCTCCGGCTGGTCGAGGTGACCGCCGAATCAATCGCCGCCGCAACCACCGAGGTCTTAATTTGAGCGCATTTTCCGCCGTATTCTGCCTGTTCCTTCTGTCTGCTTCACCGGACGCGGCCGCACTTCCCGATACATCCGCCTCCGCCGCCGGGGCTGCCGCCCAAACAGCGGACAGCTCTCTTTCCTCCGGCCGGGTGGATTCCAGCTCTTCGCCGGGCAGAGTCGATACGCTGGCGCCGCCGGATTCGCTCGCCGCTTATCCGATCCATCCGCCGGACAGCCTGGCCGAGCCGGATTCCTCCGCCCTGGAAGATACGGTCAAGTCCGTCCCGCGGCCACACCCGGAAAGCCCGGCCCGCGATTCCAGCGCCCTGAAAACCGCAAAAAAGATCACGTTCGGGCCCCGCGCGCTGCGCTACAACGGCATCTACCTGGGCGCCGGCTCCCTGGCCGACAGTGCCCGGATCGGCCAACTGATCGAGCGGACCAAAGGGACGCCGGTCGGCGGCTTTGTCATGGATATGAAAGATGACCGGGGCTACCTGTCTTACCCGAGCAAGCTGCCTCTGGCTCTGCAGATCGGCTCGGGAACGCGGCGGGTGAAAAATCCCGCAGCCCTGGTGCGCCGCCTTCACGATAACGGCCTGATCGCCTGCGCCAGGGTGGTCAGTTTCAAGGATCCCATACTTTCGCGGTACACTGAAAACGGCGCCTATCCCTATGCCGTGCTGGACTCAGTCACCGGCCTGCCCTGGAAGCAGGCCAATGGCGAAACCTGGGCCAATCCGCAGGATGACCGGGTCCACGATTACCTGGTCGGGGTGGTCCGGGAGCTGATTGCTTTCGGGTTCGATCAGGTCCAGCTCGATTACCTGCGCTTCCCCTCGGACGGCGAGACCGCTGGCTGCTACTACCCGGTAACCATCGACTCGCTCAACAAGGCCGAGGTGATCGCCCTGCTGCTTTCGAAGGTCCGCCGGGCCACCGACAGCGCCGGAGTTTCGCTGGCCGCGGATGTCTTCGGCTGGGTCCCCTGGCTGCATAAGGACCGCAACTACTGGATTGGCCAGGATTACGATTTGATAGCCGAGCACACGGATGTAGTCTGTCCGATGCTCTATTCTTCTCATTTCCCGGAGAGTTTCAAGGCGGAGTACGGGGCGCAGCGCGCTTACCATATCGTCCGGGAGGGCACCCGGAAAGCCGTGGAGCGCAGAGGCAAGCTCAAAACCGGAGTTCAGCCTTACATCCAGTGCTTTAAATGGCGGGCACCCCATTTCGGCAGCGACTACCTCCTCCAGCAGATGAAGGCCGCGGAGGAAGGCGGCGCGGTGGGCTGGATTGTCTGGAACGCCCGCAATGATTATTCGGCCCTCTGGCGGGCTCTGCAGGCCGGGAGCGCTAATTTAAAATTAGGCTCACAGTGACCCGTGATATTATTTTCCGGGTCAATGGAAAAAAATTCCGATTTTTGTCCTTGGCTTCTTGAAAATTGGCGAGTCCGGCTGTAAATTAGATTAGCCGCAAACGGGTCTTAATACGATTTATTATTGATATCCAAGGCTATGCAGAGGGCGCTGGCCGGCTTTTTGAAAGCTACAAGCGGATTGCCCGAAGCGGATTGTTTATTTTTTTGCATGTTGGAAGAAAAATCCCCACGCCAGTTAAGGAGCTTGACAAGCTCTGTCAATCGGCGGATATTCATTTATCTATCCGCTACATAAGGGATTATTGTCTTTAAATTCGACGGTAAAATAGGCTTTGACGGACATAAGGGAAGTTCCATACTGCGTTTAAAATGCAGGCGCAATTGTATTTTTCACCAGGTAACCGGGCTTAATGGATAACATCCTGATCACAAATAAGGAAGTCGGTACATTCGAACAGCGCGAGGACGGTGTTTACCTTGCCATATTCCCCAATTCAAAGGATGAAATCAGTTTTGAAGATGTTCGCAAGGAAATCATCCGCAAGGGGGTGGTAAACAGCGATTTTAACGTTATTCGCAAGATCTGGGAACAGTCATCCGGCGAACCGGTCAAGATCGCGGATTACTTTGAACGCTACGATACCCTTAAAGATAAATACATCGATATTGCGATTTCGGATAACGAAATGGAGGCCTATCTCACGCTCGGTGTTCCCGAGGGACTGGCGGAGATTACAGTCAATGATGTTCTGTATAAGCTCCTCGAGTACGGCGTGGAGATGGGGATCAATGAGAAGGAGATCAAACGCTTACTGGAGGCCGGCCAGCCGGCCCGTAAGGCGATTGTAGCCCGCGGGAGACCGGTGCAGAACGGCAAGGATTCAAACGTAAAAGTCCTCATCGACATGGATAAATCCGCCAAGCCGCTGATTACCGAAGACGGTTCGGTGGATTTCCGCAACATCAACATGATTAAAATCGTCGATAAGGACCAGCTCCTCGCGGTCAAGGAGCCGTGCTCCCAGGGTGAAGCGGGGTATACGGTGACCGGCCGGATCACCGAGCCCCGGGCCGGCGAGGATTATCCGCTGCCCCGCGGAAAAAACACCTACCTTGCGGAAGACGGGCTTCAGCTTTTCGCCTCGATAATCGGCAATGTCTTCTACGAGCAGGATGTCCTCAATGTCGAGAATGTTTATGTAGTAAAAGGCAATGTCGATTTTTCGACGGGTAATATTTCCTATCCCGGAGACGTGGTGATCAATGGAGATGTGAAGTCTGATTTCAGCGTCCACACCGAGGGCAATATTATTGTCCGGGGTACCGTGGAAGCGGCCGAGCTGGTTTCCACCAGCGGAAACATCGACGTTAAAAAAGGAATTATCGGCACTCAAACCGAAAAAAAGGCCAAGATCGTCGCCGGCGGGTCGGTCAAAGCGCTCTTTATCCAGGAGGGGGTGGTGTCCGCCGGTAAGGATATCGAAGTCGGCAGCTATATCCTTAATAGCCAGATCCACGCCGAGCATGATGTAATGGCCATCCGGGACCGCGGGATGATCGCCGGCAGCAATGTTTTCAGCGGCAGCTGCGTCCGGGCGAAAAATGTCGGCTCGATCAGCGATACCAAGACGCAGATAAAAGTCGGCAAGATTGTCAAGGGCGATATCGAGTTCAAGAATAAGCAGCTGGATGAGGAACTCGAGGTGCTCAAGGAAGAGGATAAACTCCTGCGCAAGCGGCTGGACTTCCTCGAGCTGCTGAAAAAACGCCTGCCGCATTTCCCGCAGGAAAAAGAACAGGAATTGGCCGATCTGCTGGATAAGATAAAGAAACTGGAAAAGATCAAGGAAACGGTTGTGGCCGACAAGGCCGATTTTGAATCCAAGTTTATCGACCAGTTCGGTGTCGAGCGCAAAATCTTTGTCCTGCAGACTCTGTGGCCGGGAGCTTTGGTGGGGATCAATGAGGCGGTCAAGAAAGTCGAATCCCGTCAGCGAAGGGTTATGGCGGTACTGGAAGAAAACCAGGTCGAGTTTAAGCGCCTCTCGCTCAAGGAGGCCACCGGAGGCCGGTCCGACATGGAGGATGATGAGGATGAGGAAGGCGAGGGAAGCTGACTTCCGGCAGCGATTGAGCTGCACGGCCGGCCTGGAATAACAGCCGGTATCACGGTTCTTGCAGAAAGTGTAAAAAGGGATGGTCCCCCAGAATATCCTGCTCCTGGACAGCGAGTTGCTCAACCGTGACCTGCTGGGCAACCACCTCAGGCATGCCGGATTTAAGGTTTTTGCCTGTGAAAGCTGCGCCGAAGCCGGTAAACTGATTCCACAAAAAAAAATCCGTCTGGCTATTATCAACAGTCGCTTTGGCGAGAAGGCGATCAAAGGGATAATCGGCCTGCTGCATTCGTTTGAGATCGACGCCCTGGTGTTCCTGCTTTCCCAGCAAATTCCGGATGCGGACAGTCTGGCCCGGATGAAGGTGCATGACACGATTATCAAGCCCTATCGTCTCGAGGAAGTCGGCCTCAAGTTGAAACACGCCCAGGAGCTGTCCGCCCTTCGCGAGGCGGTGCGAACCTGTACGGAACGGATTCGGAAGCTGGAAGATGAGCTGAAAGGGTATCGCTCGGTCGAGGACCAGGTGAAGATTCCGGATCTTGCGACGGTCGAAGTGACCGCTGAAGATGCCTTCCCGTCCGGGAACTCGCAGATAGACAGGAATAAAAAGCTGAGCGCGGCTGAACAGGATCCGGTAACCGATGAAGTCCCGCCGGAGGGCAGTGCTGCAGGCGAGGCGGATGTTTTCACGCAAATCCGTAAACTGGATGAATTGAAAAAGGCCGGCATCCTAACCGATAGTGAATTCAATCATAAGAAAAAAGAGCTTCTTAAGAGAATATGAAAACTCAGCGGATCGATCCCCGCACGAAAAAGAGTCAGGCGGTTCTGGGCAATTGCATGTCCAGCGCTCTCGAATTTATTGACGGCGGTATCCTGGCGGTGGATCTGACAGGCACGCTGATCCTCTTTAACCGGGCCGCTGAAAGGATTACCGGGTTCGAGCGCGAAGAAGTATTAGGCTCTCCTTATGGCAGTTTCCCATTTGCCGAGTCTCCGGACAATCGCGGGATGCTGCTCAGGACTCTTGCCGGAGACGGGTCCGGCGAGAGAAAGACCGAGCGGCTGATGGGTTGCCGGGACGGCCATACTGTGCCGGTGGAGTCCCTGGTGAAACCGGTCCTGGACTCGCGGGGCCGGCTGCTTGGCGCGCTGGAAATTTTCAGTGACCTTTCGGCGATCATCGAACTCAGGGATGAAATTTCAAAATCGCGAACACTGAGCGCGCTGGGCGAGATGTCGGCCAATGTAGCGCACGAGATTCGCAACCCATTGGGCAGTATCGGCGGATTCGCCACGCTGCTCGAGCGCGACCTCGGCGACCAGGACCCCCGCCGCAACCTGGTGAAAAAGATAATCGAGGGAGTGGCCAGCCTCGATAAGATAGTCACCAACCTGTTGATTTACACCCGACCGCTGAAAGCCGATCTGCGCTGGACCAACCTGGCGGAATATGTCAATGAGGTCCTGGCCTTCCTCGAAGTGGAGATTGAGAGTAATTCCCTGCCGATCCGGATCAAACGGAAATTCCCTTCACATCTTCTGGGCGCCCGGATTGATCCGAGCCTGATGCAGCAAGTGCTGCTTAATATTTTCCGCAATGCGGTACACGCCATGAAATCTTCCGGCGGCTGCCTGACGATCGGTCTTTCCCGCGGCGCCAACGGCCGGGAGGGGAAGAAAATAATCAACGACTCGCATGATGAGCTGGTGGAGCTCCTGATCGAAGATGAGGGAGTGGGGATGAGCGAGGAGGTTCAGAAAAAGATTTTCAACCCGTTTTTCACCACCCGTGAAGATGGGACCGGATTGGGCCTGGCAATCAGCAAAAAAATGATCCAGGAGCAGAATGGAGTCATTCAGGTTTCGAGCCGGGTCGATGTCGGAACCAGGGTTACCATTTTCTTACCCTATTATCCTTGAGAAGGGGTAATTATGGAGTTTAAAAGAATCCTAGTTGTGGATGACGAACCACTGATGCGGGATTTTCTGGTATTAACCCTGCAGCGTAAAAAGTACGTGGTCGAAGAGGTCGGCGACGGGGCTCAAGCCTTGGAGCGTGTCAAGACTGAATTTTACGACCTCGTGATCACCGATGTTAGGATGCCTGGGATCTCCGGAGAGGAGGTTCTCAAAGAGGTCAAAAAAAACAGTGCGGATACCGAGGTGGTGGTAATTACCGCTTTCGGCGCCATTGAAAATGCGGTCGGGGCAATAAAGCTCGGCGCCTACGACTATATTGAGAAACCTTTCTCGGCTGATAGAATAGAAATTGTGGTTGAACACGCCCTTGAGAATCAACGGCAGCGGGATGAAAACAGAACACTGCGCAATGACCGCAATCAACTGCTCATCCAGTTGAAAGAGAAATATAATTCTATAGTGGGTTCGAGCGATATCATGCGCAAGGTTTACGATACTATGGAGATGATTGCGCCCAGCAAGGCGACCATACTGATCCACGGCGAGAGCGGCACCGGCAAAGAGCTGGTCGCCCAAGCGATCCATTACAACAGCGACCGTCAGAATAAGCCCTTTATCAAGGTCAACTGCGCCGCTCTGCCGGAGAGCCTGATGGAGAGCGAGCTGTTCGGCCATGAAAAGGGCGCTTTCACCGGCGCGATCCGGACCACCAAGGGCCGTTTCGAGCTCGCCCATACCGGCACTCTGCTTCTGGATGAAATCGGCGAGCTGTCGCTGCCGCTCCAGTCCAAGCTTCTCCGCGTGCTCCAGGAGCGAGAGTTCGAAAAAGTAGGCAACCCAACGCCGCTGAGCGTGGATGTGCGGATAATCGCCACCACCAACCGCGATCTGAAAAAGGAGATCCAGGACGGCAACTTCCGCGAGGACCTTTACTACCGGCTCAACGTAGTGCCGATCTATCTCCCGCCGCTCAGGGAGCGCAAAGAGGATATCCCCCTGCTGGTCGACCATTTCCTGCGCAAATACTGTAATGAAAACCAGCGGAATATCCCCGCGGTCAGCGATGAGGCCCGGGATAAACTGATGGCCCAGGACTGGCCGGGAAACGTGCGGGAGCTGGAGAATCACATCGAGCGGGCGGTAGTGCTCTGCCGGGACCAGGTGCTCACCGACCGGCATTTCCAGTTTGAACACGAAGGCAGCGAAAAGCCCGGCGGTTTCAGCCTGGATGGGATCAGCCCGGGAGTCAC
>MFIX01000003.1:0-36378 GCA_001780825.1 Candidatus Glassbacteria bacterium RIFCSPLOWO2_12_FULL_58_11
CGGAAACGTAGCGGTTCATGTCCCACTTGATGAACCGGATGTTGTTCTCCGTCAGCAGCTTATCCAGTACATCCAGGAGGTATTGTTTCACCTCCTCGCGCGCCAGGTTGAGCACGAGCTGGTCGCGGCCGAGGTGCGCGGTGCGGTGCGGAGTGTGCAGCGCCCAGTCCGGGTGGGCCCGGTAGAGGTCGCTGACCGGATTGACCATCTCCGGCTCGACCCAGAGCCCGAAATCCATCCCCAGCTTGTTGACCGCCTCGATCAGGGGTTTCAGCCTCTGCGGAAATTTTACCGGGTCCGGGGTCCAGTCGCCCAGTCCAGACTCGTCGCCCACGCGGCCGCGGAACCAGCCGTCATCCATCACGAACAGCTCCACCCCCACCTCGGCGGCGACTTTCGCCAGGGCGATCTGCTGGCTTGAATTAACATTAAATCCGGTGGCGTACCAGCTGTTGTAAAGCACCTTAGCCGGCTGACTGGCGGCATCGGCGGGCAACACGTGTTCCAGCAGGTAGCGGTGCAGGCTGCGGCTGGCCCCGGAGGGTCCCTCCTGGGTGAAGCCGAAGATCAGTTTGGGAGTCTCGAACTTTGTGCCCGGTTTCAGGTTCCAATGAGTGTTCCACCAGTTTATCCCGCCGGCCACCTGGGCCGCTTCGCCGGGGTTGACCGCGCAGTCGATACGCCAGTTGCCGGTCCAGGCCACCTCGCCGAACCAGACCGGGCCGTGGAACTCATCCCGCTCCCCAGCCGGCCGCAACATGTAAAACGGCGGGCCGGGCTGGCTCTTGAGCGCCTTGATCGACAGGGATTTAACGCCCGGCGTGAGCAGGCTGGTGCGCGGGAAAAACTCGCGGCCCCACTCGCCGGAAAGCTGGGTCAGCTCGTACTGGCCGGCCGGGAGCACAGTCGATCCTGATAAGGCCTGCTCCACCAGAATATTCTTCTGGCCCGTGTTCTCGAGGACCAGCCATTTCTCGTAGATATCGAGCTCCGGGATCAGGCGGATGTACTCCGATACCCGGAGCGGGTAGTAAGTGTCGCGGAGGTCGAAGCGGATGTAGGGGTAGCCGTCGAGCTGGCCGGTCTCCTGGCCGGCATAAACCAGCTCCAGCTCGCGCACGTTGTCCCCGAACACTACCTCAAGCGCGGGCTCCATAGCCTGGAAGCCGCCGCGGTAAGGAATTTCGCGGATACTGGTGCCGATCTTTTTTGGCGGGATCCAGGAGGCCCCCGGAGCGGCTTCAAACAGCCGTCCATTCGAGAGCGGACCGAACCAGCCGGGGGCGAGGTTGCTGTCCGGAGCCAGAAAAACCTGGTAGCTGGAATTGGCCGTGGAAAGTGTCCAGCGCAAGGGATCGCTGTCCTGCCGAATCGCCTCGGATGGACTGGCCGCCTGTAGAGAGATTAGCCTGAACAAACAAGCCGGTATCAGGAAAGCAGCTAGCTGAAAACGTCTCATTCCAGGCCTCCTCTTCGGATGAATACCGGCTGAGTCGACTGGTCTGGACATTCCTGGCAATCTTACCCTGATCATAGTCGAATCAGGCAAAATCCGATGGCACTTTTATAACCCACTCTCAGGTGGCCGTCCGGTTTGATTCCGGGCCGGCCGCGGCCGGAGCGGCGGTATCTGAAGGATCATCATCCGGGCCGCCGGGTTTATGCCTCCGGCCCATCCGCTGGTGGCGGTAATGGGTCCGGATATAGCGGTACACGATAATAGCGTAGCCGAGGATCGAGGCGGCCACCAGCACCACCACCAGCATCTGGAGTTGCAGAATCAGCCGGCCGGAGGCATTCAAAGTATAGGCCGAGATCAGCATGGCCACGCTGAATGAATAGATTTTACCCCAGAAATTGGCGGGGAAAACTATCTTGTAGCGCCGGATCAGCAGCGCGCTGGTCAGCATGATAAGAATGTCCCGGCTTACGATCAGCAGGAAAAGCCAGATAGGAAAAGAGCGCAGGACTATCATGAAGATGGCCAACGCCCCCAGGCAGATTTTGTCCGCCAGGGGATCGATAATCTTGCCGAAACTCGAAATGCCGTGCCGCAGCCGGGCCATCCAGCCATCCAGCATATCGGTCAGAAAGGCGGCAAGCATCAGGCCGATGGCCCAGCGGTCACCCTGGGGGGTTCTCTGGAAGAGGCTGATATAGATAAATGGCAGCAACAGCACGCGCAGCACGGAGAGGAAGTTGGACAGGGTCCAGATATTCAGCTCGCGGATTCGCGTATAAGGGATGGGAACTTTTTTATACCGGACGAGTTTCACCTGGCCGGTTCTCCTTTACGGCTGGCCTGGAGGATCTGGCGCGCATGGGCGAGCGAGGTCTCGCTCCCGGCATCCCCGCCGAGCATCCGCGCGATCTCAGCCGGCCGCTCCTGCTTGGTCAGGCCGCGCACCCGGGTTGTGGTCCGTCCATCTTCCGTGAACTTCTCCACTAACAGGTGGATGTCCGCAAAGCCGGCGATACTGGCCAGGTGGGTAATCACCAGCACCTGATTTTTTTGGGCGATTTCGTCCAGGTACACCCCGACCATTCCACCCACTTTGCCGCCTATTCCGGCATCCACCTCATCAAAAATCATCGTTGAGGGAGATTCGATCTCGACCAGGGAGCTCTTGACCGCCAGCATAATCCGGGACAGCTCGCCTCCCGAGGCGACCTCCGAGAGAGGCATCAGCGGGATTCCCGGATTGGTGGAGAGCAGAAAGGTAATCCTGTCGGCCCCACTGGTCAAGTACTCCGTGCCCGAGCCTGCCGCCTCAGTGCCCGCGAACTCGATCTCGAACCTGCCGCCGCTCATGCCCAGCCCGGACAGCCTCCGGCTGACCTCTTTCCCGAGCCGGACCGCCGATTGTTTGCGGGCCTGGGTCAGATTGGCGGCCGCCTCCGCCAGGCTTGCGGAAAGCTCCCGGATTTCAGCGCGCAAGCCCGCCAGCTCATACTCATCCTGGCCGGCCTCAGCCAAGCGGGCCTCCAGCTTTTCCCGGAAAGCGAACACTTCCTCCAGCCCTGAGCCGTACTTTTTTTTCAGCTTGAAAAGCTCGTCCAGACGGTTGCGCACCTGCTCGAGGCGGCCCGGATCATGCTCCAGTCCGGCCTGAAGGTCCCGCAACCCCCGGGCCACCTCCTCCAGCGCATAGCGCGCCCCCTCGAACTGTTCCAGCAGCGGGGCAGCCCTTCCGGTCATGGCGCTCAACGATTCGAGGACCCGGCGCAGTCCCCCCAGAGAGCTCAGCACCGTCACATCCCGGCCTTCCGCGCTAAAGAGCCCTCCCGCCTCGCCCTCGAGAGCCTCCAGCAGCCCGGAGAGCGCCTCGGAGATTTTTTCCGAGTTCTCCAGCAGCTGAATTTCCTCCTCGAGAGCTTTTTCCTCCTCCAGGCTCAGCCCGGCGCGGTCGATTTCGTCCCGCTGGAATCGCGCCAGCTCCGCCTCTCTTTGCCTGCGCTCCAACCCCTCTTCCAGCTCGGCCAGCCGCCGGCTGCCCTGGCGATACCGGTTCAGCAGGGCTGCAAAAGTTTTCCTCTGCGGCTCGAGACCGCCGAAAAAATCCAGCAGCTCGAGCTGGCGCACGGGCTTAACCAGCATCTGATGCTCCTGCTGGCCGTGGACCTGAATCAGCTCCTCGCCCAGACGGCGGAGCATAGCCAGATTTGCCAGGGCGCCGTCGACAAAGCAGCGGCTGCGGCCGGAAGCGGAAATTTCCCGGCGGATGACAATCTCCGGGCCCGAGTCGGCCGTCAGGACCCCCTCTTCCTTGAGCTGTCCGAGCTGCGCCTCGCCCAGGCTGAACAAGCCCTCGACCAGCGCTTTTTCCGCGCCGGCGCGCAGCATCAGCGAGGAGGTTTCGCCGCCCAGCAGCAGCTCGACCGCGCCCAAAAGGATAGATTTGCCGGCGCCCGTTTCGCCGGAAATGACGTTCAGGTGGTCACCGAATTCAATGTCCACCCGATCGAAGAGGACGAAATCGGTTACTCGCAAGACCTGAAGCATGGCGCGTATTATTTCCTCTCCCTTTCTCCCCATTTCAGTTTGCCGCGCAGCCGCGAGAAAAATGAGCCCTCGAAGGGTTTCACCAGGCGGGTAACCTGGGGTGACCGGGTGACGATCACCCGGTCCTCTTCTTTGATGCTGTGGCTCAACTGGCCATCCACGGTCAGCATGACATCCTGGTGCTTGGACTGCTCCGAGAGGGAGACGGGATAGTCGGCGGGGACCACGAGCGGTCTGACCGCCAGGGTGTGGGGGCAAATCGGGGTTATTGCAATCGCATTCATCTGGGGATAGAGAATCGGTCCGCCGGCGGAAAGTGAGTAAGCGGTCGAGCCGGTGGGAGTGCTGATAATCACTCCATCCGCCGGAAATACGCCGACCAGGTCCTCGCCGGTTTTCAGGTCGATCAGGATCGGGCGGGCCAGAGAGCCCTTGTGCAGGACAACATCGTTAAGCGCGGTAAAGGAGGACACCTGGCCTTCCGCGCTGACCACCTCCGCCTTGAGCATCATCCGCTCTTCCACCGCATAGTCGCCGGCCAGGATCCGCTCGAAATGCGCCCTGAATTCCTCCAGCGAGCTGGTGGTGAGAAAGCCGAAATTGCCCAGGTTCACCGCCAAAATCGGCACCCCGAAGATCCCATCGACCCGGGAAGCCGCCAGCACCGTCCCGTCGCCGCCAAACGCGACGATCAGCGAAAGCCCGGGCGGCGGATGGCCCTCCTCGAAAACCTGAAATGAAGGCCGGTGAAAGATACCGGCCAGCTCAGCGCCGACCCAGATGCCGACCTTCTTTTCGAGAAGGTAATCCAGACACGGGCCGATCTGGGATTCGACATCCTTATGATAGATGTTTACCTTTAAGACTATGTTCATCTAGGCGCTCGCCGACCGCTTTCCGGACAAAGGACTCGATCCCGGCCGGGGAAAGACCCAGGCGCTCGAGCACAGTGCTGCGTTTGGCTTGTTTGAGGAATTGATCCGGAATGCCGAGGTGGGAAATCCGGGCCGCAGTCCACGGCCTGCCGGAGGCATATAAACCGACCTGAGAGCCGAATCCGCCGCACAGGACATTCTCCTCGACCGTCACCACCGTCTCGTAATTATCCAGAATCCAATCCAGGATTTCCTGATCCATCGGTTTGATGAAGCGGCAGTTCACCACGGTGGCGTTCAGGCCCTCTTTCGCCAGCAGCTTGCTCGCCCACAGGGAGGGATAAACCATCGAGCCGGTGGCCAGTATCGCCACATCGCCGCCCTGTTCGAGAATTTCCCAGGAGCCGATCGCCAGCTCCCTGAACCACAACGAGCGCCCCATTCCAACCCCGCTGCCGCGCGGGAAACGGATACTGAAAGGTGCCTTTTCCTGAAGGAAGGCGGTATAGAGCAAGTCCCGCAGCTCCACTTCATCTTTGGGGGCGGAAACAATCATATTGGGGATCAGGCTCATGAACGAGAGGTCGAACACCCCGTTATGTGTCGGCCCGTCATCCCCGACGATTCCCGCCCGGTCGAGAGCGAACACCACCGGCTGCTCCTGAAGGGCCACTTCCAGCATAGTCATATCGAAAGCGCGCTGGATGAACGTGCTGTAGATGGCAACCAGCGGACGGGCGCCGACCTTGGACATACCGGCGGCAAAGGTTACCGCGTGTTGTTCAGCGATCCCGACATCAAAAAAGCGCCCCGGGAAAGTGTCACGGAACTTGTCCAGACCCGTTCCGTCCGGCATGGCCGCCGTGATCGCCAATATCCGCGGGTTGACCTCGGCCAGCTCGACCGCCGCATCGCCGAATAAGCGCGAATAGCTCGGAATCCGCGAGGGGATCGACCTGCCGGTCGCGGAGTCGAAAGCCGGCGTGCCATGGAAGAGGGTTGGATTTTCCTCGGCGTGCTCGTAGCCCTTGCCCTTCTTGGTCAGGACATGCAGCAGCTGCGGGCCCTCGAGGTCCTTTATCGAATTCAGGGTGCTGATCAATTCATCCAGATTGTGCCCGTCGATCGGGCCGAAATACTTGAAGCCCAGCTCCTCAAACAGCATCCCGGGAAGCACCAGGTTTTTCAGCGATTCCTCGAGACGGCGGGCGAAATTTCGCACCTCTTCCTTGCCGACCGGGAGCTTCTCGGTAACATCCCAGATGTCTTTCTTGAACTTGTTGTAGCGCGGGTCGAGAATAATGCTGTTCAGGTAGCGGGAAAAGGCGCCGACGTTGGGCGAAATGGACATCTGGTTGTCGTTGAGGATCACCAGCAGGTTGCGGCCGCTGGCTCCGGCATTGTTCAGACCCTCGTAAGCCAGGCCGCCGGTCAGCGCGCCATCGCCGATCACCGCGATCACTTTGAAATTTTCACCGGCCAGGTCCCGGGCCGTGGCAAAGCCCACCGCCGCGCTGATCGAGGTGCTGGCATGCCCGGCGATAAAAGAGTCGCAGGGGCTCTCCTCGGGGCTCGGGAATCCGCTCAGGCCGCCATCCTGGCGGAGTTTTTTGAAGGCCTCTTTCCGGCCGGTCAGAATTTTATGGACATAGCACTGGTGCCCGACATCCCAGATGATTTTGTCTCGCGGGCTGTCGAAAATATAGTGCAGGGCGACTGTCAGCTCGGCGATTCCGAGGTTGGGCGCCAGATGGCCTCCGCACTCGCAGACCACGGAGACCAGGTACTCGCGAATCTCCTGGCAGAGCTGTTTCAGTTCTTCATTAGCCAGCGCCTTGACATCCGCCGGCCCTTCTATCCGGCTCAGTTTCGAACCCGGTTTCAGCGGCACGTCAGTTCCCTTTCCCCGGAGAGCTACCCGGTCCGGACAAGCGAAACCTGCTGAAATTCCCTTATCTGCAAGAGATTATCTCAATTTAACGTACTGAAAATAAAGGTTCAAGATAAATCTGCCGAAGCTCCGATTATCAATAGTTCCGGGTAAGGACAAACCCGGCGAGTCCGCCCAGGATGCCCTCCCCGTCCAGCCGCGCCCGCTCGAGAGCGGCGATGGATTTTTCGACCGCCCCGGCAGCCAGCTTCCGGCTCTCTACCAGACCATAAAGAGCCGGAAAAGTGGCCTTGCCCCGCGCCTGGTCGGCGCCCGCTGTCTTGCCCAGGACCCGCGAGTCGCCTTCGACATCCAGCAGGTCATCGACAATCTGGAAAGCCAGGCCGAGTTGTTCTCCGTATTCCGCCAGGGCCGCGAGCTTTTTCCGGTCCGCGCGGGCGAGCCTACCCCCCAGAGTGCAGGAAACCCGGAGCAGGGCCCCGGTCTTGTGCGAGTGGATATAGTTCAGGGTCTCCCGGCCGATCTCTTTTCGCTCGCTCTCCAGGTCCACCAGCTGCCCGCCGACAACGCCGCCGCCGCCCAGCGCCGCGGCCACCTCCTCCAGGACCTCGCCGGCTTCCTTCCGGCTCAGCCTCAGCTCTCCCGCCGAGCGGCCCAGCTCTTCAAAAGCGGCGCACAGCAAGCCCACGCCGGCCAGCAGCGCCCGGCGCTCGCCGAATTTACGATGGCAGGTCGGCAGTCCGCGCCGGAAATCATCATCGTCCATTACCGGCAGGTCATCGTGAATCAAAGTGTAGGTGTGCAGAAGCTCGAGCGCGCAGGCCCCGTTATAAACCGCCTCCACCTCATCCCTGCCGCAGGCCCGGCAGGCAGCCAGCACGAGTATCGGCCGCAGGCGCTTGCCCCCGGCCTCGAGGCTGTAAGCCATCGCGCCGGCCAGCTCGCCGCCGGGTGCGCCGGGACCGGGCCAGCGGGAGACGATCCTGGCCAGGTGACGCTCCACCGCCTCTTTGCGTTCTTTAAGATAGACGCCGATATCCAACTGCTGTCGCTCCCTCTACGGCTGCCGCCGCTATCCGGGGGTCAGGGTTCCTGGTCCAGGTCTTCCAGATCGAAATCGCCTTCCAGTTTTTCGATCAGCTTCTGAACTTTCTCCCCGCTCTGCTCCAACTGGTTCCTGGCTTTGAGGGCCAGGTCCACTCCCTCGGTAAAAAGCTCGATTGATTCCTCGAGCGGCAGCTGCTCATCCTCGAGCCGGCTGACAATCTCATCCAGCCTCCGGCAGTGGTCCTCGAATGTCTTTGTCTTCTTTTCGGCCATTTATTTCTCCGATCGTTTATCTTCAGGCCTGAGCCGGGAAATTTCACCCGGCAGGCCGGGCAGTTTCAGCGGTGCCTTTTCCGGATACACGGCTTCCACGCGGCAATCCAGCGCGCCCTTGCCGAGGATCACCTCGAGCGCATCCCCGGGTGCCAGGCGGACCGCCTCGCGCACGATTTCCCCGGCGGCGGTGCGGGACAGGGAGAAGCCCCGGTGCAGCACCGAGGCGGGATTGAGCGCCGAGAGGCGGTGCAGGAGGCCGTCCCAGCGGGCCTCGGCCGTAGTCCTGCCGCTCAGCATGGAGCGGCGGAGACGGTGAGCCAGGTTACGCTGCCGCTGTTCCAGGAAAGCTACCCTGGCGAGCAGCCTTTTCGGCGAGAGGCCCCGCTCCAGGCCATCCAGGGTCTGCCAGAGGCTGTCCAGACGGTCGCGGCCGGCCCGACTCAGACGGGCGGTCAAGCCGGTCAGGGCCGCGGAGAGCTCGGCGGCGTCCGGCACGGCGAACTCAGCGGCCGCACTGGGAGTGGGGGCGCGAAGGTCGGCGACAAAATCGGCGATCGTGAAATCCGTCTCGTGGCCCACCGCGCTGATTACCGGGACCGGGCATTCAAATATCGCGCGGGCCACTGCCTCCTCGTTGAAGGCCCAGAGGTCCTCCAGCGAGCCCCCGCCCCTGCCGGTGATTATCACCTCCGCCTGGCCCCAGCGGCCCAGGGCGCGGATACCCCGGGCGATTTCCTCGGCGGCGCCCTCCCCCTGGACCCGGACCGGATAGAGCACGATCCGCACCGGCGGGCAGCGCCGCGAAATTACCGAGATGATATCCCGGACCGCCGCCCCGGTGGGCGAGGTCACCACGCCGACCACTGCGGGAAAAGCGGGAAGCGGCCTTTTACGCTCCTGGTCGAACAAGCCCTCGGCGGCCAGACGGGCCTTGAGCTGCTCGAAAGCCAGCTGCAGGTCGCCCATGCCGTAGGGCCGCAATTCGGCCACCTTGAGCTGATACTGACCGCTCGGCTCATAGACTGTCAACTCGCCCAGGGCCAGCACTTTCATGCCCCCCTCGGGCTTGAACCGGAGACGGATGTTGAGCTGGCGGAAAAAAACACAGCGCAGAGTGGCGGCCTCATCCTTGAGCGAAAAATACATATGGCCGGAAGAGTGGTGCGTGAAATTGCTGATCTCTCCCTCGACCCAGACCGGCCCGAAATTGCTCTCGAACATGAACTTGATCTCATTGGTGAGCGCGCTGACCGTATATACCTTCGAGCTCATTTACCGCCGGTCCTTTTTTTCAGAGTCCGCTCGGCCGAAAGCACCGTGTTGGTCATCAGCATGACTATGGTCATCGGGCCGACGCCGCCGGGAACCGGAGAAATCCTGGAGGCCACCTTGACGGCGCTTTCGAAATGCACATCGCCCACCAGACGGTAGCCGCGCTTGGCCCGCGGGTCATCCACCCGGTTGACCCCGACATCGATCACCACCGCGCCGGGCTTGAGCCATTCGCCCCGGATAAACTCCGGGCTGCCCATCGCCGCCACCACCACATCCGCTCCTTTGACCACCGCGGGCAGGTCCGCGGTGCGGCTGTGGGCGATGGTCACAGTGGCGTTGGCTCCAGGCGCTTTCTGCAGCAGCATGTTGGCCAGAGGCTTGCCGACAATATTGCTCCGGCCGACAATCACCACGGACTTGCCTTCCAGGTTTACCCCGCTGCGCAGCAGCAGCTCCTGCACTCCGGCCGGGGTGCAGGGCCGGAAAGTGTCTACGCCGATCACCAGCCGGCCCAGGGTCACCGGGTGGAAGCCGTCCACATCCTTGTCCGGGTCGATCGCCTCGATAACCGCAGTCTCATCGATCTGATCCGGAAGGGGCAACTGCACCAGGATACCGTTGATCCGGCTGTCGGCGTTGAGCCGCCGCACCAACGTCAGCAGCTCCGCCTGGGTAGTCCCGGCGGGCAAATGGTGCGGATCGGAAAATATTCCCAGTTCGGCGCAGGACTTCTCTTTCATGCCGACATAGACCTGCGAAGCCGGGTCCTCGCCCACCAGGACCACCGCCAGCCCGGGCCGGATGCCCTCTTTTTCCAGAGCGGCAATTCTTTTTTTCAGCTCCGCCCGTATTTCTTCGGCAACCAACTTGCCTTCGATCAAAGTCGCGGTCATGCTCAGTTTCTCCTGAGGAATTTTTTATAAGATTGTCTATTTGTGCTGAAGCAAACATTTGCCGCCCACAGAATTTTTCCAAGGGCTAATGACTTGCGAGGCGCCAAATGACGTTTGTAAAACTATCCGTTTTGAGGATATTTTTCAATACAGTTATTCGGGACAGGCGGAATGCCTGGGAGGAAGATTTACCGGGGCAATCAGAAAGGCGCGATACGGCCGGCAGAGTGTCGCAATTCTACTTATAATCGTTCTGCGACAGCTGCAGGCGTTCGATACTATTGCTGCGGCCTGTGGTGGGATCGACCGTAAGCAATACGCCCATCAGCGCGAGGTTACTGTCCGCGGGCTGAAAGCGGTTGGGAGTCTGGGAGAGGAAGCGCCGGATGGCCAGCTCTTTCTTGATGCCGATCACGCCATCCACCGAGCCGCTCATGCCGGCATCGGTAATATAGCCGGTCCCGCCTGGCAGGATGCGCTCATCCGCGGTCTGGACATGGGTATGCGTACCCACCACCGCGGTCACCCGGCCATCGAGATACCAGCCCATGGCGATCTTTTCGGCGGTCGCCTCGGCATGGAAATCCACCAGCACCAAGTCGGCCTCTTTTTTTACTTCAGCGATCACCGGCAAAACGCCGCGGAAAGGACAGTCGATCTCTTTCATGAAGACCCGGCCCTGAAGGTTGATCACACCCATGGGGATCCCATTGCGGGCGGTGAAAACGCCGGACCCGTGGCCCGGGTTGTCGGGAGGGTAGTTGACCGGCCGGAGGATATTTTTCCGGCTGTCCAGGAAAGGATACAGCTCCTTGCGGTCCCAGATATGGTTGCCGCTGGTAATCACATCCACGCCGAGGCCGAACAGCTCCTCGGCCAGCTCAATGGTCAGGCCGAAACCGCCGGCCGCATTCTCGCCATTGGCGATAATGAAATCGACCTTTTCGTCCGCCAGCAGCTCGGGCAAGAGTTGCCCGACGACTTTGCGGCCGGGTCCGCCGAGAATATCGGCGATAAAGAGAATACGCACTGATCGTGCTCCTTGGCTCGTCGTTATTTGGCGTAATCCACGGAGCGCGTCTCCCGGATCACCATCACCTTGATTTGACCCGGGTATTCGAGTTCCTTCTCGATCTTACGCGCGATCTCCCCGGCCATCACTTCGCTGTATGCATCATCCACCTCTTCGGGCTGAACCATCACTCTGATTTCACGGCCCGCCTGGATCGCATAGGCTTTCTGTACGCCCTTGAAACCATCGGCGATCTGTTCGAGCTGCTCCAGGCGCTTGATGTAGGTTTCGAGGGTTTCGCGACGGGCTCCCGGGCGGGCGCCGGAAAGGGCGTCAGCGGCCTGCACCAGCACCGAGATCAGGGTAGTGGGCTCGATATCGTTATGGTGCGAGGCGATAGCGTCGATCACCTCTGCCGGCTCGTTGTACTTTTTCGCCAGCTCGATTCCGATCTGGGTATGCGTGCCCTCCGCCTCGTGGTCCACGGCCTTGCCGATATCGTGAAGCAGGCCGGCCCGCTTGGCCAGATCGATATCCAGACCCAGCTCGGCCGCCATCAGGCCGCAGAGGATAGTGACCTCCTTGGCATGCTGGAGGTTGTTCTGCCCGTAGCTGGTGCGGAATTTCAGACGGCCGAGCAGGGATACCATCTCCGGGTGCAGGCCATGCACTCCGGTTTCATAGCAGGCTTCCTCACCCGCCAGTTGGATTTTTTCCTCCACTTCCTTGCGGCTCTTTTCCACCACATCCTCGATCCGGCCCGGATGAATCCGGCCGTCGACAATCAGCTTCTCCATCGCCAGACGGGCGATCTCCCGGCGGATCGGGCTGAAGCCGGAGAGGATCACCGCCTCGGGAGTGTCATCGATAATCACATCGATCCCGGTGGCCATCTCGAAGGCGCGGATATTTCGGCCCTCGCGGCCGATAATCCGGCCCTTCATCTCATCGCTGGGCAGGTTGACTACCGACACGGTCGACTCGACCACATGGTCGGCGGCGCAGCGCTGGACCGCGAGCGTTATAATCTGCTTGGCCTCTTTCTCGGCCTCCCGCTTGGCTTTCTCCTTGATATCCTTGACATACTGCGAGGCCTCGACACGCGCCTCCTCCTTGAGGTTTTCGATCAGCTCGCGCTTGGCATCCTCCGCGCTCAGCCCGGCGATCCGCTCGAGTCTGGAATTCTGCTCGGAAATCAACTGCGTGAGCTTTTCGTCCTTGCTCTTGACCACCCTCTCCCGGACGACTATCTCTTCGCTCATCCGGGCGACTTCCTTCTCTTTCTTCTCCACTATTTCCAGCTTCTTGTCCAGGTTCAGCTCCCGCTCCTGGATATGGCGCTGAACGCCCTCGAGCTCCTTGCGGCGCCCCTCGGTTTCCTTCTCGAAATTCAGGCGGGCCTGGTAATATTTCTCCTTGCTCTCGATCTCCGCCGACTTCTTGATATTCCCGGCTTCCTTTTCGGCATCGGCAAGCTGCTTCTTGATCAGCGAGTCGGTGTCGCGCAGCTTGCCCTGAGCTATTTTCCGGCTGGTCCAGTAGCCCAGCAGGAAAATCAGCGCCGCGACGACCAGCAGGCCGATAAAGGGTCCAAAATTAGTCGTCAATGATGACATTTATGCTCCAAGTTGACTTTACGGGAAAATTCGAAAGACCAAATATTTAACGGTATACTTAACAATTCATTCAACTTCCAACCTTAAGAATAAGAACTTTGGCCTACCTACTTTAAACGTCACTTCCCCCGCGGGGGGTAACGCCCGGACCACGGGGGACGAAAAATCGATCTTTATCAATGCCGGTCAGGCCTGAACTTCCGATCTTTTTCTTTCTTCTCCCCTGGAAGCGCCGGGGTAAAATAAAAAACCCCGCCGCGCGTGAGTAACATATTGAACCCCTTAACATCAGGGTGGGTGCTTCCTGAAAGATTCCCAGGTCCCCGTTTACCGCTGGGGCATGAGGTCGGCTTTCAGAGAAAGCTCCCATTGGTATATTGTAGGATCAATTTGTTAATCACGTACAGACGGGGTGTCAACCCCGGAGCTCTACGTCTAATTCAGCTGGACTTATGATCCAGAGAGAACTTCAGCCGCATATTGTTTTTCCAGATAGGCATCAATAAGGTTAAGTAACGAGTTGCACTTCTCTTCCAGTTCCTCGCCTTTTTTGTCTGCGGTCACTCTCATCTGAAATAGTTCATCGGTTATCGACATAGACGCTAAAATCGCTATTTTAAGGGGATCCTGCATACCGATCTGGTTCTTGATCGTCTGCATCGTCCGGTCAATGTGCTCCGCCACTCTTATCGTGTAAGCCGGTTCCGCCTGGCTCCGGATGCTGTAGGTTTCCCCAAAAATTGTGACGCGTGTCGCATTGCTTTTATCATCGACCATAGCGATCTATTCGCAACCTGACGTGATTAAAAATTGATCCCTCTATTTATTGTTACTAACGGAAATTAGAATAAGTTAAACAGTTTCCAAATATTCCTGTGTTAAAAATGTATATTAAATTAAACATTAAGTCAACAGGTTAAAACGGCGAATTATTGTCCGAACCACCACTCCACCCGGCCGCAAAGCGACTTTACAGGTCAAGCTTGTCGAATTTTTCGATTATCTGTTCCAGCGCCTGCCCGGCCCGCGAAGTTTTGCCTTGGAGGCGTTCATTCTCGAGTTTAAGAGATTCGATCCGCCCGATGAGCTCCTGAGTGGACAGCCGCTGCTTCCCCTGGCCGGCGGCCCTGCGGAATGCGTTGTTTTCCTCTCTCAGACTTTCCAGGCCGGCAATAAGCTCCCTGATTTTCGCTTCCAGCCTGTCCAGGGCTTCAGTCATCGCGGTCGATCCTCACGAAATTGCCACATGCCGGGACTTCACTCCCGAACCGGATGTTGCTCACGATAACAGTTTCCCCGCGCCGGGGCAAGAGAGATTTATTTCTTAATCCCGCCTAGCGGGGCTGTACGCCGAATTTCTCGATCAGGCTCCTGGATATTTCCTCAAAGGCCCGGTCGACTTCCTCATCGCGCAGTGTGCGCTCACGGCTCTGGAATAGAATCGAAAGGGCCAGGCTTATTTTGCCGGGAGGTATGCGGTCGCCCTGGTACAAATCGAAAACCGTCACCTCGGCTACCAGCGGCGAGACCCGGCGGACCTGTTCGATCAGGTCCGCGCAGCTCGTATTCTCGCCGAGCAAGATCGATATGTCGCGGCGGCTGCCCGGAAACTGAGAAACTGGGCGGTATATCGGCATGGCGGCCGAGGCCAGCACGGGTTTAAGGTCGAGCTCGGCCAGGCAGATCTCCGCCGGCAGGTCCATTTCCGCCGCTGCCCCGGAATCGAGACGGCCGATGACGCCAATCTTTTCCCCATCGTGGACTATCGAAGCGGCTGTCCCCGGAGCCAGTACCGGATGTGAATCCGCGGCAAAACGCATGGGGGGGACTTTGAGCCAGTCGAACAGCGACTCCAGCGTCCCCTTGAGAGCGAAGAAATCCTGACGCGGGGCCGGACCGCTCCAGTGCACAGGCCGGTACTCGCCGGTAACGGCTAAGGCCAGGCGCCGTTGTTCCCCGCTGCCTTTTTCTCCTGGATGGCGGTCGAAAACATTGCCGATCTCGAAGAGCGCCAGGTCGCGGCGGCGCTGGTTAAGATTGCGCCGGACACAGGCCAGCAGCATCGGAAGCAGCGAGGGCCTGAGCACATCCTCCTCCTTGGAGATCGGCGCCACCAGCCGCCAGAACTCGAAGCGGCCCGCGCCGTAAATTTTTTCGATCAGCTTCGAATCCACGAACGAGGAGCTCAAGACCTCCTGATAGCCCATGCCGGCCAGTTTCCGGCGCAGTTCCCATTCCGGCCCCCCGTTTATTCCCCCGGTCCCCGGAGTAAGCTCCAGGCGCCGGGGCACCGGTATCCGGTCGTAGCCCCAAAGGCGGGCCAGCTCCTCGATCAGGTCCACCTCCCGTCTCACATCGAGCGTGCGGCTGGAGGGGACTTTGACCCGGAACAGGCCCTTATGCTCTTTTTCAAGCTCGAAATCCAATCCGCTGAGCAGCTTTTCGATTTCCTTTTCGCTGAAATCCACGCCGAGCACTCTTTTCACCCTCTCCCGGCGCAGCCTGACCTCATTCCTGAGCAGCGGCCGGGGGCAGATGTCGATCACGCCCCGGGCCACCTTCCCTGAAGCCACCTCGGCGATAAGCCGGGCCGCCCGGTCCACCGCATAGGGCATCAGATCGAAATCCGTGCCGCGCTCGAAACGGCGCGAGGCCTCGGTGAACATCCCGAGCGCCCGGGCCGTGCGCCGGTTGGTAACCGGGTTGAAATACGCACATTCCAGCAGCACGCGGGTGGTCCGTTCATCCACCTCGCTGAGCTTATCCCCCATCACCCCGGCCACCGCCACCGGTTTGCGGCCATCGGCGATGACGGTCATCGAAGTCCCGAGAGAACGCTCTACCTCATCCAGAGTGAAAATCTTCTCATTCTCGCGGGCCTTGCGCACCACGATCCGGCCTTCCTCCAGCTTGTCCAGGTCGAAAGCGTGCAGCGGCTGGCCCAGCTCGAGCAGGATGTAATTCGTAACATCGACCACGTTGTTGATACTGCGCTGCCCCACCGCGGCCAGGCGCTCGATCAGCCAGCGCGGGGAAGGCCCGACCTTGACTTCCAGGATCACGCGGGCCATGTAACGCGGGCAGCCTTCCGGGTCCTCGATACGGACCGAGGTCAATTCGTTTATGGCTGGCCCGCTTTCCGCGGGTTTAGCCTCCGGGAGCCTGAGCTTATGGCTCACAAAAGGCTGAAGCTCGCGGACCACGCCGAGATGGCTCCACATATCTCCCCGGTTGGCGGTGACCTCGATCCCCAACATCCAGTCCTCCCGGCCGAGCACCTCGGCCAGCGGAGTACCGGGCTTCCAGACAGGGTCAAGCTCCATCAGGCCCGCGGATTCAGCGCTCAGGCCGAGTTCCTTTTCCGAACAGAGCATGCCGCGGCTCTCCACGCCCCGGATTTTCACCTTTTCGACTGTCATGCCGCCGGCCAGGCGGGCCCCGGAAAGGGCCAGGGGATAGAGGCCCCCCTCTTTCACGTTGGGCGCTCCGCAGACCACTTCCAATGTTTCCGTGGCGCCGTAGTCCGCCTCCACCAGTTTCAGCTTGTCCGCATTAGGATGTTTGCTGACTTTCAGCGCCCGGGCGGCCAGCACCGACTCGAACCCGGAGCCCAGATAGGTCAGCTCCTCCACCGCATGGCCGATCCGGGTCAGGCGCTCGGCCACCTGCTGGGGTGTAAGCTCGAACTCGAGCAGCGATTTAAGCCATTTATAGCTGATGTTCATTTTCGGAAAATCTAGCTTAGATCAGTTAAATTAACTGTCCGGCAGCAGGCTCCGATGTGTCTGATTAAATCCCCCTTGAGTCCCCCTTTTTCAAAGGGGGATTTTCAGGTCCGCCCTGACTCCCCCCTTTAACAAAGGGGGGCGGGGGGGATTTAAGCTCCTGCCGTTATTTGATTACTGCTTATCTCGCAGCAAGCTGCGGGGAATTCTTTTCGTTTAAACCGCCGACTCCCGGAAACCGGGGCAGTTCAGAACTGCGAGAGAAATCCGGTATCCGATTCCAGAAACAGCCGGATGTCATCGATACTGTGCACCAGCAGGCAGATCCGGTCGATTCCCATGCCGAAAGCGAACCCGGTCCAGCGCTCGGGGTCGTAGCCTACGGCTTCGAAGACGCTCGGGTCCACCATGCCGCAGCCGAGAATCTCCAGCCAGCCGCTCCCTTTGCAGATCCGGCAGCCCTTTCTTTTACAGAAAATGCAGCTGCAGTCCACCTCCGCGCTGGGCTCGGTGAACGGGAAAAAGGAGGGCCGGAAACGCAGGGTCGTATCCGGGCCGAATAGCCGGAGAGCGAACTGTTCGAGAGTGTATTTGAGGTCCCCGAAAGTGACGTTCTCATCCACGTAGAGACCCTCAACCTGATGGAAGATCGGGCTGTGGGTGGCGTCGGGTGTATCGCGCCGGAAGACCCGGCCGGGCGCGATAATGCGAACCGGGGGCGGATTGGCCTGCATGTGACGGATCTGCACCGGCGAGGTATGGGAGCGCAGGAGCAGTCCGCCTTCCAGGAAAAACGTGTCGTGCTCATCCCGGGCCGGATGATCGGCCGGGGTATTCAGGGCGTCGAAATTGTGGAACTCGTCCTCGATCTCCGGGCCTTCCGCCAGGGAGAATCCCATCGAATAGAGCACCTCGTTCACCCGGGAGAGGGTCCGGTTGAGCGGGTGTATCGAGCCGGTCCAGGGCCGCAGTCCGGGCAGAGTGACATCTATTGCGCTCCGGGCCGCGGCGCGCTCGAGCTGTTCTTTCTCCAGCGCGGCGCGCCGCTCTTCGAGCAACCGGCCGATCTCGTTCTTCAGCTCATTGGCCTGCTTGCCGACCAGCGGGCGCTCCCCGGGCGAGACCTGCCCCAGGTCGTGAAGGATAGCGGTGACCTGCCCCTTGCGGCCCAGTAAATTCAGGCGCCATTGCTCGAGCTGTTCCAAGCTGACGGCCCTGGCAATCTGCTGGCGCGCCTGGCCGGCGAGTTCCTCGATCTTTTCCAGATAGCCTGCCATAGTTTCGGCTCAAATTCAAAGTTACAGGGAACTGCTTTTAGAGACAGCTTAGCCGGCGCGCCGCCGCAAATGCAGCGGACGGACGCGGGCCGGTGCGCCGGTAATCCCCGACCGTGTCGTCCGATCCGGAAAATACCGAAGTACCGGCGCCTGTGCGGCCAATAATTATGAAGTATCGGGGTAAACAGGCTGGCTGATAAGATCGGCGCGACGCGGTTCCGGGCTTGCGGAATCTTTGGTAATACTTAATTTCCCCGCACCAGCTTGACCAGGCTTTCGAATCCCTCGGGGTCCTTTATAGCCATGTCAGCCAGAACCTTGCGGTTGATTACCACTTCCGCCTTGCTCAGGCCGGCGATAAACAGGCTGTAGCTCAGTCCGAAGGGTCGAACCGCGGCATTGATCCTCTGGATCCAGAGAGACCTGAATTCCCGCTTCTTCTGCTTGCGATGGATGTAGGAGAACCGGCGGGCGCGGTCAACCGTCTCGCGGGCTATGCTAAGCAGCCGGTGACGGGAGCCCGTATAGCCGGAGGCGGATTTAAGAATCTTCTTTCTGCGCTTGTGCGAAGCGACATTTGTTTTTACGCGCGGCATTATATTCCTCTCTATTTATCCTGACGATAACAAACCCTGAAACACAAATCATCCCGCTCTCAGGCGTAGGGAATCATCTTCTTGATTCTCGGCTGATCGCTGCCGGTAATCAAGGTAGCGGTGCGCAGGGCTCGTTTCCGCTTGGGTGTCTTCTTGGTCATGATGTGGCTGGCATAGGCCTTTTTACGCTTTATTTTTCCGCTGGCGGTCTTTTTAAAGCGCTTGGCCGCCGATCGTAAGGTCTTCAGCTTGGGCACTTTGCACTCCTTGGATTCAAAACGATAATTAACACTGAATATTCCCGGCTCGAGGCCGCTCAGATCCCTTTGGGGGCCAGGATCAGGATCATGTTACGGCCTTCCATCTTAATATCGCCTTCCTGGACGGAAAGGTCGCCGACTTCATCGAAAAAGCGCTTCAAAACTCTTTCACCGAGTTCTTTGTGCACGACCTCGCGGCCCCGGAACACCATGGTAACCTTTACCTTGGCCTGTTTTTCGAGGAACTTCCGGGCGTGCCTCAACTTGAACTGAAGATCGTGCTCATCGATCTTGCTGCGCAGCTTGATCTCCTTCATCTGGATTACATGCTGCTTCTTTTTTGCCTCTTTGGCCTTTTTGTTCTCCCGGTACTTGAACTTGCCGTAATCCATGATCCGGCAAACCGGGGGCCGTGCTGTCGGTGCTACTTCAACCAGATCGAGTTCCCGTGTCAGGGCGATCTGCCGGGCCTCATCGAGAGAAACCACACCGACCTGCGATCCGTCACTGTCTATCAGCCGGACCGGGGAGATACGAATTTGTTGATTTACGCGGACGCTTTTAGTAACCACAGGCCTCCTTACCTGTAAGTCAAAAAAAAAGGAAAAATAATCTATACTGTTTCAAGCTGAAATTGCAAGTTATATCTACAAAAAAAAGCGGATATAATAATCCGCTCGCCTGGGTAAGACCGGATTCCGTTTCAAAATGCCCTGCGGACCGCTGACATTCTCAGCCGAACTCCATGTTCAAGGACGGATACCGAAAATTACGGCAGGCTAAGACCCGCAAACTCGTTTTTTCAGTGACCTTCTATCAGAAACTGCGTTTCTCTGCTTAAGTTGCTGAATTTTAAAATACTATAGAGCTAAAACTTTGTCAATAATTTTTCCCGGCGAAAAGCTTTGTTCTTTAAGATTATACTTGACTTACCGTACTCGGTATTTATACTAATCGAGCTATTATTCTCAAAAAGGGGAAGCTTATTCCCCGCTAACTTCATTCCGGTGCGAATATTCCGTCGCCGGTATTACCCCGGCCCGGAACCGAGAGCAGCCCACTGATTTAAAACGGCGGAAGACACCGCCCCTGGAGCAACATCCGCGCCGGCTGAAGCGTTGAATAACCAGCCAGGTTCTGCCGGGGCCGGCGGCAGCCTCGGTGTATAATGTTTTCCAATCCCTTCCACATCCGGCTTTGCTGTCCGTTGCACACGGTTTGACCCTTAAATGAATCATTGCCTGAACTGAATTTATCCGACTCTTCTTTCATATTTCGGGCCAGAGCGCTGCTCTGTTCCATTGATATCGGGATCGGCGACAGATTTTTTAGTATTTTCAGCAACCGTCATTTCATTTTCTATCGTCTCCGGAGTTGCTAATGACAGAAATAATCTCGCACGATATCCTCGTGCTCGGTTCCGGCCTGGCCGGTCTGCGCGCCGCCCTGTCGGCCTCTATCGCCACGCGGGGCAAGGTGGATATCGCTATCGTGAGCAAGGTTCAGTTGATGCGTTCGCATTCGGTAGCCGCGGAGGGCGGCACGGCGGCGGTCCTGCGGACCGAGGAGGGCGACAGTATCGACCTTCACGCCTGGGACACGGTCAAAGGCAGCGATTTTCTCGCCGACCAGGATGTAGTCATGCGCTTCGCGCAAAGCATGCCGGAAGAGATAAAACAGCTCGAACATTGGGGAATCCCCTGGAGCCGGCGGCCAGATGGCAGGATCGACCAGCGGGATTTCGGGGGACACGGCTACCCCCGGGCCACTTTCGCCGCCGACAAGACCGGCTTTTTCGAAATGCAAACCCTCTACGACACCCTGACCCGCTACCAGAACACTACCCGTTACGATGAATGGTTCGTCACCTCGATCCTGACCGAGGACGGCGAGTTCAGGGGCCTGAGCGCGATCGATCTGGCCACCGGACAGTTTCACGTGCTGCTGGGCAAGGCTCTGATTATCGCCACCGGCGGTGCGGGCCGGATTTCCGGTTTCACCACCTATTCGCATTCCGTGACCGGGGATGGAATCGCCCTGGCGTACCGGGCCGGTATCCCTATCAAGGACATGGAGTTCATCCAGTTTCACCCGACCGGCCTGATCCCGACCGGAATCCTGATGACCGAGGGCTGCCGCGGCGAGGGCGGCTACCTGCTGAACAGCAAAGGCGAGCGGTACATGGAGGGTTACGCTCCGGGGAAAAAGGAGCTCGCCCCCCGCGACATTGTCTCCCGCGCCACAATCACCGAAATCAAGGAAGGCCGCGGGTTCAAGGCTGTCAACGGGCTTGACTACGTTCACCTGGACCTGCGCCACCTGGGAGCGGACAAGATCAACGAGCGCCTGGGTTTTATCCGGGAGCTGTCGATGAAATTCGTGGATGTGGACCCGGTGTACGAGCCGATCCCCATCCGTCCTGTTTTCCACTATACCATGGGCGGGATCGATACGGACATCAACGGCCAGACCAGAATGAAAGGCGTCTGGTCCGCCGGCGAATCAGCCTGTGTCAGCCTGCACGGCTCGAACCGCCTGGGCTGCAACTCCACCGCCGAATGCCTGGTCTGGGGTAAGATCACCGGGGCGGAGGCCGCGCGCTACGTTACCGGCCTCAGCGGCGAGGTCAAGCCGCCCCAAGAGGCTATCGCGCGAGCCCGGGAGGCCCTCTATGATGACCTGCTGAAAAGAGAGGGCAAGGAATCGATTTACACCATCCGCCAGGAGCTGCGCCGCAATGTCGATGAAAACCTCGGTGTTTACCGTACCGGCGAGGGCCTGGAGGCAGGCTGCCGGAAGATGAAGGAGCTGAAAGAACGCTATAGTCGGATTGCGGTCCGCGACCGGAGCACGGCCTATAATATCGACCTGATGTACGCGCTCGAGCTGGGGTTCATGCTCGATGTGGCCGAGGTGGCCTTCATCGGAGCCTTTAACCGACAGGAGTCGCGGGGCGGCCACGCCCGGCTGGATTTCACCAAACGCGATGACCCGAACTGGCTAAAACATACCCTGGCCCTGAGGACACCCGAGGGGCCGCGGCTGGATTTTTCCGCGGTCAATATTTCCCTGTGGGAGCCTGTGGAAAGAAAATATTAGGAGGCACACGATGAAGTTTTTCCAACTGGAGCCGAAAACTCACGCGAACTATCTGGGAGTCAAGGGCTGGGCTTATGGAGGCCGGTATGGAATCGAAAGGTACTTGTACACCCTGCAGAGAGTCACCGGTCTGGGTGTCCTGCTCTACCTGCCGATGCACCTGATCGTTACCTCCCAGAAGCTGAACCAGGCGGGCTGGGAACAGGTGATGGGCCTGGTGGCCCGGGGCCTGCTGCCGTTCGGTGAATTTCTGGTCTTTGTCGGCGGCGTCTTTCACGCATTCAACGGTATCCGGCTGCTGCTGACCCACTTCGGGTTCCTGATGGCCCAGCCGGCCCGGCCGATTTACCCCTTTACCGTCGCGGCCCTCAAACAGCGCTGGGCGGTGTACCTGGTATTCGTGATGACCACAGTGGTGGTCGGCTACGGCGCCTGGGAATTCCTTATCGTCGCCCACCATTAAGCCATGCCGAGAGGAGCAAGATAATGCGGGAATCCACGCTCTGGCTGTTTCACCTGCTCGCGGGCGCTGTCCTGCTGACAGTGCTCGGGGTACATTACGGGGTCATGCACCTCAGCAATCTTTTCGGAATCGATCACGCCACGGTCCTCTCGTTCAGCTCCGTGTCGGGCCGCTCGGGCCGGTTCTTTTATCTGGTCGTTTACCTGGTCTTGCTGCCCGCCGCGCTCTACCACGGCCTCTATGGTCTGCGCTCGTTGATCTTCGAGCTTTCCTTTATCGGGCTGGTTCTCAGACGCTGGATAAGCAGAATCCTCATCCTGAGCGGCTCAGGCTTTCTAATTTACGGCGCTTACGCGATTATTGCCGGGTTCCTCGGTTAAGGGAGATAACATGGCGGCTGACATCAAACAACTCGAGAAAAAATACGTGGGGAAGGAAGTGGAGTTCAGGCTTCTCCGTTTCGCCCCGGACAAGGACCGGGCCCCTTACTTTCAGAGTTTCAGGATCAAGCTCTCTCAAGGCATGACCGTGCTGGATGCCCTGATGCGGATCAAGGAGACCCAGGACCCGACTCTCTCCTACCGGAAATCATGCCGGATGGGTATCTGCGGTTCTTGCGCCATGCAAGTCAACGGTTTCCCCAAGCTCACCTGCCAGACCCAGGTGACCGAACTGAATACCGACAAGCCGATCGAGGTCCGTCCCCTGGCCAATTTCCCGATCCTGCGCGACCTGGTGCCCGATCTGCGGAATTTCCTCAAAGCCCACGAAAGCATCAAGCCCTACGTTATCCGCGAGGACGCCGAGGAGCTGGACCATCCGACCGGCGAGTTCTACCAGAGCCCTAAGGAGCTGGAGAAATATCTCCAATTCGCTTACTGTATCAAGTGCGGCGCCTGCCTGGCCGCCTGCCCGACCAATGCCACGGATCATGAATTTCTCGGGCCGCAAGCCCTGGCGGCCGCCTACCGCTATGTGGCTGACTCGCGGGACCAGGGCCTCGAACAGCGCCTGGAGGCTGTGGACGGCCCCAATGGGATCTTCCGCTGCCACTATGCCGGGGCCTGCTCGGAGGCCTGTCCCAAGGGAGTCGATCCGTCCCTGGGGATTCAGCTCCTGAAAAGGGAAATCCTGAAATATCGTGTCGGAGCGGCTCACAAAAAACCAGCGCCTTTGGCTGTTACCCCCAAGGGGCTAAAACGGCGCGAGGGTATCCCCCTGCCTCCGGAAAAAACGGTGGGACAATAAGCCGCCTTTCGGGGACTGAGTTCCGGGAGCGCGGAAAGCAGCGGGTTTTAGCATGGTATTGACCAAGCGGCACGTCCGGAAGAAAAAACAGAATTGCCGGCCCGCCCGGTACTTTTCTCCGGCTTCTCCGTGTCTGCTTTTTCCGCCGGCCGGAAACTTTTTGCAAAGCCTAAGCGGACCGCACCGCGGATTGCCATCCGCAAGGATGGCTGGACGGTTGCAGCGTGCCGATATTCCCGGACTCTTCCCTTGCCATTCCAGCCGATTCACCGCCGCCCGAGCCATTCATTCCGGTTAACAGTTGCCGCTTTTTCGCAAGAGCCTGAGTCGCCGAGCGCTCTCTCCGGACCGCGGATGCCTCAGCTCCGGAGGATCGGCGGCACACAATGAGAATTAAGCATATCATGACTTCTGCCGAATATTATAGTACGCGGCGAAGTGAGCAGGACGCGGCTGAGGGAACACTGCGAGGGCGCTATTGTATTTCTAATATAGGAATTTGATCAATATTTCTTGAACTTCTTATTTAGCATAACTATTATTATCCAAGCCGGGCGGGCGAGTGGTTTTGTGGAATAACCCCTGCCGGAAAGAATTATCGGTATATCCGGAGAGTCAGTTTCTTCCGCCCCTCTTCAGCGGGTCAGGAATGTGAGCCATCGGCGGATCCAGGCCCCGGCCGATGGCTGCCGGCGGCGCGCCGCTGAATACCGGGCCCGGGCGGACCGGCCGATAACCGGTAAGCCTCCCTGTCTCCGGCGCGTAATCCTGACGGCCGTAATATTTTCTAAATTATCCGCATTTTTCACAGGCAGCGCAGATGGGATCATTATTTATCTTTTTTATCATAGTATTCATCATGGCGCTCTTGATTGTCGGCTGGGCGATGGTTCTCAAGGTCCAGAAAGAGCGTAAGATATCCGAATTCAAGATCTCCTACATGCGCCTGTCCGGTGAGGAGCAGGCCGCGTATCAACATTACGTGCAGGCCGAAAAAACGCATCAGGATGTGGAAATCGATATCGAAAAGAGCAAGGAAATAATCGATTCGCTCAGACTGAAAGTGCAGCATCGCCGGAAGGAGCTGCGAGTGTTGATCGAACAGCTCCGGGTAATCAAATCCAAAATCAACCTGCTGACCGGAAGCAGCTCGAAACTGGACCTGGAGTTGGATCGCACCAAATTGACCAGCGAGGTCAAGACCCGGCTGATGCTCAACAATGAAGACAAGCTTCGGATCCTTCACGAAAAAGGCAAGATCCAGGAAAAAACGGTGGATTTGCCTTATCTGGCCAAGGAATCGTCCGAGCGGGGCACCGCCTGGGAAAATCTGCGCAAGCAGGTAGAGCAGATAGAGAGCGAATTCCGGGCCCTGGACTTCAATGCCTACAAGCGTTTCGCCGAATCTT
Source organism: Candidatus Glassbacteria bacterium RIFCSPLOWO2_12_FULL_58_11 (assembly GCA_001780825.1). Classification (GTDB taxonomy): domain Bacteria; phylum Gemmatimonadota; class Glassbacteria; order GWA2-58-10; family GWA2-58-10; genus GWA2-58-10. Next base: position 24,966 of record MFIX01000003.1, read on the forward strand.
TCATCAAGAGCCGCTCGGCGGAACACAAGCTCGATCCGGAAAGAGAGCTTGTAAATATGATCCTGCTGATTAATAATAAAAAGGGTCTGCTTTACGCCCGGAACAAAGAGATGGCCAAGGACCCGACGACCGAGTCGACCAGGCTGGTGCAGCAATACGAAGGCGACATCAAAAAATTGGAAGCGCAGTTGGTAGCCAGAAGCAAGGGGCTGGGGATTTCCCCTAAAAGATTGAACGAGCTGCGAAACCTGTTCTTTAAATAGAATCCCGGTTCCAGCGCTTATACGGGCCGGGAGAAATAAACCTGTGCAAAATGTTTCGTCAAATATTTGCCTCGCCGCCGCCGCGCTCCTGATCAGCCTCAGCCCGGCCGCGGCCCAGACTCAGGCCGCGCCGCCTGCCGACAGTGCCGCGGAAGCGCTCAAAGCCCCGAGCGTGCTGCATAGTCAGGTCAGTTTCAGCGATACTATCCCGGAATATTTCTTTAATATCGTGGAAAATCTCGGGCTCAACAGCGCTGCGGTCAAATTGATTGCCCGCTTCCAGAGCGTTCCGGAAGACCTGATCCTGCAGGCCCTGGCCAAGGGAAACCGGGAGGTGAACCAGTTGCGGGCCAATGCCTATACCGTGTTCTACGCCATCCAGTTGTTCTGCCAGAGAGACAGCCTCTGGAACGCCTTCTTTACCGATATCGATCTGCAGTTCCGCGAGCCGAATATAATGATCGCCAATTTCCGCAACGATCAGAAAGGGAAAAGCTACGCCCTGAACGATCTGTTTTATTCCACTTTTTTCCAGGAATTGCTGCTCAGTCTGGGCAATATCGGCATTCCGATGTCAAGGGATGGGAAGCAGTGGCTTGAAGGCTGGCCGGATGAGCTGCGCTGGAAATACCGCGAATACTCTTTCGAATACCTGCCGGAATCCATGGCCATCCGGGTATTGGGCGTAAGAGGCGCCGCCGGAGACACCGGCGTGGACCAGTCTTCCACCGTCAGATTGCTGCCCAATAAGCCGGTTCTGCAGGTCGAACCCGGCGATACGGTCGAGCCTCCGCTGCGGGTGCCCTGACGCGGGCGCGTCCCTTCCGTCACGATTACCCCTCCCGGGAGGATTGACATTCGGCGGGGGCCGGACTATTATAAGCGAAACTCCGGAAGCCTTTCTTTTCCTCGATTAATACTTCGACTCAGCGAACTCTCTATGAAATTAGACGTCCTGGGCCCGCAGGGAACATTCAGCCATGAGGCCGCTCTGGCCCTGGATCCGAAGGCGGAGATCATCTTCCAGCGGACCATCCGGGATATTTTCGACCACACGGCCTCCGGCGGCAGCGACAGAGGACTGGTTCCCTTAGAGAACTCAGTCTCCGGGACAATCGGCGATACGCTGGATAACCTTACCGAGAGCGAGTTGCAGATCGAGCGCGAGATAATCCACCCGGTGATCCATCATCTGGCCGCTATCTCGGGCGGGAAGAAAGTGACCGCCATCCTCTGCCATCCCCAGTCTTACGCCCAGTGCGAAAAATTTATCCGCACCAGGTATCCGGAGGCGGAGATAATCCAGACCGGCAGCAACGGCAAGAGCGCCGAGCGCCTGCGGGAGGAGGGGCGCGAGGACTGGGCCGCGGTGGTGCCGGAGCTGGCGATCAAGCTCTACAAGCTGAAAGTCCTGCACTCGCAGATCCAGGACAACCGCTACAATGTGACCCGCTTCGGGCTAATTTCCCTTCAGCCTACCTCTTCCAGCGGATACGACCGCACCAGCCTGGCGCTTTACCCCCAGATCGACTATCCGGGCCTGCTGCATGAAATCCTGGGGCATTTCTCCGGCCGGGGTGTGAACCTGAGCAAGATCGAGTCCCGGCCGTCGAAAGGCCGCCTGGGGGACTATATTTTCTTTGTCGATGTCCAGGGTCACCAGTTTGATGAGCGGGTGGCCGAGGCCATCGAGTCCCTGAAGAAGATAGCCTTTGTCAAGGTCCTCGGCTCCTACCCCCGCCAATATTGATAGCTTTGTAAAAAGTCCATCTACTTCGTTGTGCGGCAGCTCTCGTCACTGCGGCGTACCGTTAAGTACGCCTCATTCCTCGATCTTTGCACGCCTCGTATCCGGAGCTTTTTACTTTGCTATCCAGAACTGGACTTTTTACGAGGCCAGCAATACTGAGAGAACGGAAACTGCACCTTTTTTCTTCAGTCCGCCGCTCGACTCCGGCCGATATTCCCGGCGAAAGATAATTGACAGTCCGCGGCCCGGGCGCTAGATTGTGTGCCGGTTCGGACAGGATCGTCCTCCGGCCCGCTTTGTCCGCAGCGTGGGCGCTGTCGCCTTCTGTCCATTTACCCCGCAATCATGAAATCCATCAATGTGAAAGAGTGGAAACATGTCGGAAAATACCTGCACGGTGGGGATCGATCTGGGCGGGACGAATGTGGTTTTCGGACTGGTCACCGCCCGGGGTGAGCTCTTGCAGCATTTCAGCCGTCCCACCGAGGGCGAACGCGGTCCGGCCAGGGTGATCGAGAACATTCTGGAGGGCACCGAGGAGATTATCTCGCACGCCGAAGCTTACCGGGTCAACGGGATCGGGCTCGGCTCGCCGGGTGTTATCGACTCAGGGAGCGGAGTGGTGCTGCACTGCGCCCCGAACATCCCGCAGTGGAGCGGCCAGCAGATCCGTCAGCCGCTGCTCGAGCGTTTCGGACTGCCGGTTTTCGTGGACAATGACGCCAAAATGGCGGTGATCGGCGAGGCCACTTTCGGCGCCGGAGCGGGAAAGAAACATTTGCTCGTGGTGACCCTGGGCACGGGTATCGGCGGCGGGGTAGTGCTCAACGGCCGGATCCACCGGGGGGCTTATTTCTGCGCCGGCGAGATCGGCCACGCCGTGGTCCAGATCGGCGGCCGCCGCTGCGCCTGTGGGGTGGAGGGGCACCTCGAGGCCTATCTCTCGGCCAAGGGGCTGGTCGGCCAGGTGAAAGAGAAGCTGGCCGGGGGCGGGACTTCCGTGCTGACCGGACAGACCGGCGGCGACCTGAGCCGTCTCGAAGCCAAAATGATAGTCGATGCCGCCAAGGCCGGCGACAAACTGGCCGGCGAGGTCCTGGAGCTTTCCGCCCATTACCTGGGAATGGCGCTGGCGAATTTCGCGATGGTCTTCGATCCGGAGATAATGATTATCAGCGGCGGAATCGCCCTGGCTGGAGAGATCCTGTTCGACCCGGTGCAAAGGGCCTATGACCGGTATATTTTTTACACAGAGGTCCGCAAGGCGCCGATCGTGCCGGCCAAGCTGGGCTTCGAGGCAGGGATGGTGGGTGCGGCGGCAATGGCGATCCTGGAGCTGAAATTAAGCTGACTACTGGATTTATCACCCTGAATTCCTCCGATTAATGAACCATGTATTAGCTTTCGATTTCGACGGAGTATTGAGCGACAGCCTGCTGGAAGCCTATCTGATCACCTGGCGCATCTCCGGCCGCTTCGATCCCACTCTGACGCTACCCGCGGCAACACTCCCCTCGCTGGCCGCCATACATGCATTTCGCGAGCAGCACCAAGAACATTGGCGGGCCTTCAATAAGCTGGTGCCGCTGGGCAACCGGGCTGAGGATTATCTGGTGATCCATTCCGCGGTCGCCCGGAGCTTGAGACTGAAAACCCAGTCCGAGTTTAATGAATTTAAGGCCGGCATGGAGCGGAGCCGTCTCGAGGAATTCCACGAGGAATTTTACCGGGAGCGCTATTCCCTGGCCGGGCAGGACCACGAACGCTGGCTGGCGCTCAACGAGCCTTACCCGGGCGCCAGGGAGGCGGTGCGGGCCTTGGCTGCCAGGTTCAAGCTGGCCGTCGCCACCTCGAAAGACGCCCGCACGGTCCGGGAACTGCTCGACAACTGGGGACTTTCCGGGCTGTTCCTGCCGGAAGCGGTGCTCGATAAGACCGCCGGGGAATCCAAGCGAGCCCATCTCGCTGCGCTGAAGAAAATTTTCGCGTGCGATTTCAGCCGGATTACTTTCATCGATGATAAAGTGAGCCACCTGCTGGACTGCCTGGACCTCGGGGTCCGACTTTACCTGGCCGGCTGGGGCTACAACGGCGAAACCGAGTGGGAACTGGCCCGCCGGCATGCTATCCCGGTCCTTACGCTGGAAAAGCTTTCTCTCCTTTCCCCTGACAATAAGTAATTACAGACTACGGCAATTCTCCCGCCGCTCCTTCGATTCCCGACAATTTATTCCGCGATAAACTCCGGGCGATTTTTTGCGTTTTTTCGCTTGCCCCTCTTGACAAGCTACTGGTTAGGATCTTAAATTGTGACTCATCAGTCGCATCTAATAAGGAGAAATGGCTTATGCCTACAATAACGTTTTCGCGGTTAAATCCTGATAAGCAAGAGAAAATCATCCATTGCGCGGCCGAGATTTTTGCCCGGAACGGTTATACCGGAGCCAGCATGGACTCAGTCGCCGAAGCCGCCGGAATTGCCAAGGGCGCGCTTTACCGCTATTTCACAAGCAAGAAAGACCTGTTCATCAGGGTTGTCGATTTCCTCCGGGAGGATATTAATAACTACGCCATGCAGTTTCTGGACAATCACAAGGATATAAATGTTTTCGATACATTTCGCGACTGGGTGGTCTCAATTTATACGCTCCATGAGCGGTTTTCCATGCACCGAGATGTAGTCTGTAATATCCTGTACCAGGAGGCGCTGGATTTCAAAGGCGAGGTGCTGGCCAAGTTCGGCAAGCTGACCACCCAGTACACCCGGCTGCTGTTGCAGCGCGGGATCGCCCGGGGCGAGGTGCGCGAGGAAGTCGACCTGGATGCCGCCGCCTTTATTATTGACAGTGTGATCGACAGGTTCCACGACGGCGTCACCATGCCTTTCCTCGACAAGGGCTACGCACTCTATCAGCAGCCGCAGGAAGTCATCGAGCGCAAAGCGGATCAGCTTATCGCGGCATTCAGGCGGGCATTCGGCAAAGCGGGCTATCAGCAGGAACAGCTCGCGCTCCAGGAACAGCAACCGGCTAATTCCATGCACAGGAGCGCCAGCTAATGGGTAAAACTATAACCACCTGGACATTGAGCCTGCCGCTGATCCTGCTGCTGCTCTTCTGTTCTCCGGCCCGGCCGATGACAATCAAGGAGGCGGTCAGCTACGCCATGGAGCACAACCGGGACATCCTGACCGTCCGGGAGCAGATCACCGAAAGAAAAGGCCAGGTGCTGGAGGCCCGCTCGGATGCGCTGCCCCAGCTCAACCTGAACATGAATTCTTACCGGGTCCGCGACCCGGGATTTCTCAACAGCACTTTCGGCCAGCAGATTCTGCACGGCGGAGGGGGCTCCTCGGATTTTCCGATCCCGATCGAGGCGATTCTGCCCCGGCCGCAGACTTTTTATGAATTGGTCATGAACGTAAGCCAGCCCATCTTTACCTGGGGCAAGGTCTCCAATGCGGTCTCCCTGGCCAAGCTGGGGATCCAGGACGTAAACCTGAGCCTGGAGAGCGCCCGGCAGAACGTGGCCTACCAGGTGAGCAGCGCCTATTACGATGTCCTGGTGGCTGTGGAAACAATCGCGATGTACGAAAAGGCCCTGGAGACCCAGAAGCGCTACCTGCAGCAGACCCGGGACTTCTTCGAGGTCGGCGACGGCACGCGGTTGGATATCCTGCGCGCCCAGAGCCAGTTGGCCACCACCGAGCCGGAGCTGCTGATGGCCCGTCATAGCCTGGTCCAGGCTGAAAAAACCCTCAATTTCCTGCTGGGACGCCCGCTGGAGGAACCGCTAAGCACCTCTCCGGTCGAGGCGGTGGAGGATTTCGAAGCTCCGCCACTGGACAGTGTCGTACAGGTGGCGGTCCTCAATCGCCCCGACCTCCGGCAGTTGAACGTGGAAGTGGATATGTACGACAAGACAGTCAATGTCTTCAAGGCCGATTTCCGTCCCCGGATGGACTTAAACGGCCACTATGGTTTCTCGACCATCCGGACCGGTGACATATTCGACCGTAATTTCGAGTCCTGGCGAGTGTCCCTGGTTTTGAGCGTGCCGGTGTTCGACGGATTCAAAAACCGCGGCGTGGTGATGCAGTACCGCTCCCAGAAAAACCGGAAAGAGATCGAAAGTCAGAAACTGGCCGAACAAATCCGCCTCCAGGCGCGCCAGACCCTGGACGCCTGTACCTCAGCGGCGGAGGTTTACCGGGGCAGAGAGATTTCCCTGGAAAGCTCCGAGGAGGAGGAAAGGGTCACCGCGGACCAGTTCGATCAGGGCCTGGTCACGCTTTACGAGCTGCTGGATTCCAACCGCCGGGCCCTGCTGGCCCGTTCCAGGTCCATCGATGGCCGTTACGGGCTGCTCCGCCAGATCGCGGACCTGAAACGCGCAATGGGAATTCCTGTTGACGAGCTTTTCTGAGAAAATTTTTCGCGCTATAAAAAAATGGAGAGTATGATGTTGAACAAGCTGCTGCCCGCAACCCTGCTGCTTCTGCCTTTGCTGATCGGCTGTTCCAAGGGCGAGGCCCAGCAGGCCGATAAGGGGGTCACCGAGCTGGAGCGGATGGCTAATGTCGAGGTGCAGACAATCCACCCCGCCAGCCTGGATGAGTTTCTCATCCTGCCCGGCCACACCGAATTGATGCACGATATAATCCTGGCCAGCGAGCAGGGTGGCACGGTTCTCGAGCTGCACGTGGACCGCGGGGAACATGTCGCCAAAGGCCAGATTCTGGCGAAAGTGAGCTCCGACATATACGAGGCCCAGCTTGCCGAGGCCCAGGCCAGCCTGAAAATCAAAGAGGCCGGCCTGAAAAAGGCGGTCACGCTTTTCGAGCGCGGCAGCATTTCCGCCATGCAGCGGCTGCAAGCCCAGGTGGATCACGATGCCGCGGCCGCTAATGTCGACATTGCGAAAAGCCGTCTGAACCGGGCGATTATCACCGCGCCGTTCGCCGGCATTATCGATGACCGTTTTATCGATCAGGGCGAAATGGTTTCCCCAGGCGGACAGATATTCCGCCTGGTGGACCGGGGCCGGATGAAAATCCTCAGCGAGCTGGCGGAAAAGGATGTTTCCACTTTTTACCCGGGGATCAAAGCCCAGGTGCAATTCGACGCTTTTCCGGATACCGTTTTCAGCGCCACCCTGGTCTTTGTGGCCTCCAACTCCCATGAGGCCAGCCGCACTTTCGCCTGCGAGCTCGAGCTGGACAACCGGAGCGGCCTGATCCGGGGCGGTATGTACGTGCGGATCCGCGTGCTCAAGGAAACGCACCACGACGTGCTGGTCCTGCCCCAGACCGCTCTGGTGGAAACCGAATCCGGGCGCAGTGTTTTCGTGCTGGAGGGTGATAACGCCCATCGCCGCGGGGTAACCCTGGGCGCCTCGAACAGCGGGCAGGTCGTGGTCGCGGTCGGGCTGAAACCCGAGGAGACCGTGGTCGTGTCCGGACAGCGGGACCTGGTGGATGGTCAGAAAGTCAAAGTCACCGGCAGAAAGGACTGACCGGGAAAATGAAAATTACCGATATTTCCCTGCAAAACCGCCTCAGTGTATTTGTGCTGATATTTTTGATCACCGTAATGGGCTACTACAGCTACCGGAAGCTGCCCAAAGAGGCCGCTCCGGATATCACCATCCCGATAATCGTCATCTCTACTCCGTATTTCGGGGTATCGCCCGAGGATATTGAAAACCTGGTGACCCGGCCGATCGAGCGCAAGCTCAAGGGGCTGTCGGATGTCAAGGAGATCCGCTCCACCAGCCAGGAGGGATTCTCTACAGTCACGGTGGAATTCGTGGCCGGCACGGATATCGACGCCGCTCTGCAGAAAGTCAGGGAAAAAGTGGACCTCGCCAAGCCGGATATCCCGGAGGATGCCGAGGATCCGATGCTGACCGAGATCAACTTCTCGGATCTGCCGATCATGCTCCTGAATGTCTCCGGGGAAATGGACCTGGTCGGCCTGAAAAAAATCGCCGAAGACCTGGAAGATGCGATCGAGACCGTACCGGATGTCCTGGATGCGACTGTCACGGGAGGCCTGACCCGCGAGGTCCAGATCAACCTCGACCCCGACCGTTTGCACTATTACGACCTCCCGGTGGAGGACGTAATCGATGCGGTCCGCAACGAACATCTCAATATTCCCGGTGGAACGATCGATCTGGGCTCCACCAAGTATCTGGTGCGGGTCCCTGGCGAATTCAAGGACCCGGAGCGGATGAAAGATATCGTAATCAAGGTCAATAACGGCAAACCGATCTACCTGCGCGACCTGGCCGAGGTCCTGTATTCTTTCAAGGACCGGGAAACGATCAGCCGTCTCAACGGCGTGGAAACCGTCTCCGTTTCAGTGACCAAGCGCACCGGGACCAACCTGCTGGATATTTCCGACCGGGTGAAAGCGCTGGTTGCCGCTGAACAGAAAAAGCTTCCGGCGGGGATCGAGGTGAAAATCACCGGAGACCAGTCGAAAGATATCCGCAAGATGGTCAATGACCTGGAGAACAACGTAATCAGCGGCCTTCTGCTGGTGGTGCTCGTGCTGATGGTGGTGATGGGGGTACGCAACGCCTTTCTGGTGGGGATCGCTATCCCGCTGTCGATGCTGCTCAGTTTCCTGGTCCTCGCTATGCTGGGCCAGTCGATGAATATGGTCGTGCTGTTCTCTCTGATCCTGGCGGTGGGCATGCTGGTGGACAACGCCATCGTGATCGTGGAAAACATCTACCGCCACCACTGCGAGGGTTTGAGTATTATCGAAGCAGCGGCGGTAGGCACTAGAGAAGTCAGCATGGCGGTGACCTCCTCGACTGTGACAACGGTGGTCGCCTTCATTCCGCTCATGTTCTGGCCCGGCATCATCGGGGAGTTCATGAAATTCCTGCCGGAGACCCTGATCATCACGCTCAGCTCGAGTCTTTTCGTAGCTCTGGTTTTTAATCCTGCGGTCAGCTCGAGGTTCATGAAATCGAGCGGCCCGGTGGTCAAGATCGAGGCCCGGGAAGACAAGCTGGGCTTTATCCTGAGGAATTACCTGCGCGTGCTGCGGATCTCCATGAAAAGACCCATCCTTACCTTTGGCGCCGCTTTCAGCTTCCTGATCGTCATTATTATTTTTTACGGCCTCTTCGGCCGTGGTGTGGAGTTCTTTCCCGAGGCCGATCCCTCGAAAATCTTTGTCGACATCGACGCCCCATCCGGGACGAACCTGGAAACCAGCGACAGGCTGGTCAGGGAGGCGGAAACCGAGGCGAAGAAGCTGCCGGATATCAAAAACATTGTGGCCAGCGTGGGCCATCAGGGCGCGGGAATGGACTTCAATCTCGGCGCCGGGGCCACTAACAAGAGCCGGGTGATGATCGATTTTGTGGACATGGTAGACCGCACTCAGCCCAGCCCGGTAACCCGCGACCTTCTGCGGGACCGGCTCAGCGGGATGACCGGGGCCAAGATCGAGGTCAATGCGGAAGAGAACGGTCCACCCACCGGTCCGCCGATCAATATCGAGATTTCCGGCGAGGATTACGCGGTGATCGGCGAGCTGGCCCGGCAGGTGGAGGAGATTATCGCCAAAGTCGACGGGCTGGTCGATATCCGCAACGATTACGATGCCCAGCGCCCCGAGCTGAAAGTCACCGTGGACCGGGAAAAAGCGGCGCTGCTCGGCCTCAACACCAAGGAAATCGCCAACACCGTACGCACGGCGATTAACGGCACCGAGGCTGCGAAGTACCGGATCGGCGAGGATGAATACGATATCACCGTCCGTTTCGCCCTGGCCCGCCGGAGCAGTATTGAGGATGTGCGAAATATCAACGTCTTCTACGAGGGAGAACAGATCCCCCTGTCCAATATCGCCCATATCGAAACCACCGGCGGGGTGGGAACGATCCTGCACAAAGACATGAAGCGGGTGGTGACTGTCACGGGCAAAGTCGAGGGGCGCAACGAGAACGCCGCCCTGAAGGACTGCCAGGAAAAATTGAAAGGCCTCGTCCTGCCAGGTGGTTATTTCATCGAATTCACCGGCCAGAACGAGGAACAGAACGAGAGCCAGGCATTCCTTTCTGAGGCCTTCCTGGTGGCGCTGCTCCTGATCAGCCTGGTGCTGATCAGCCAGTTCAACTCTCTGATACTACCTTTTATTATCATGTTCTCGGTGATCCTCTCGATGATCGGAGTCCTGCTCGGACTGATACTTACCGGCACTCCGTTCGGGATCATCATGACCGGCCTGGGAGTGATCTCGCTGGCCGGCGTGGTGGTCAACAACGCAATCGTGCTGCTGGACTATGTCCAGCAACTGCGGGCCCGCGGTTTCGACAAGAGCGCAGCGGTGATCCAGGCCGGCCTGGTCCGTTTCCGGCCGGTCATGCTTACCGCGATTACCACGATCCTGGGCCTGATACCGCTGACTACCGGAGTGGGTTTCGATTTCACCACTTTTTCATTCCAGTCCGACAGCGAAAGCTCACAGTGGTGGGGCGCGATGGGCGTGGCGGTGATCTTCGGACTCGGTTTCGCCACCCTGCTCACCCTGGTGTTCGTGCCTACCATGTACAAGCTACTGACCGACCTGACCGACCGTTTCGGCATAATGCCGGCCTATATGCACAAGATAAAACACGCCAGGCACGAACCGGACCGGACCACGGGTCGCGGCGTTATCCGGTAAAATCCGGATGCGATTCATAATATCAATCGCCCGGAGGGCCGTTCGTACGGCCCCCGGGCGATTTTGCTTATAGAAACTTTAGCGGGAATAAATGCAGTGTAAAGGCTAGTTGAGTCTTAATGAGTCCGGAAACCCGGCCAGACGGGGACTTTCGCGGTTGAACTCGACCAGGCGCCGCCAGACCTCGGGCAGGCTCTTTTTGATCATCGTCCGGGCTTCCTCAGAAAGGTTGCCCCGCTGCATGGGGGTTCTTCTGACATATTCCAAAGTCAATTTGCCCGGTTCGCGGCTGTATTTGTAGGCATAGCTGAAAGCCCCGATGTTATCGTAAGCTGAGCGCTCGAGGCCGGGGCTGGGTACGGATATGTAGAACTCATCGGTCCGGATCGCGCAGGCCTCTCCGGGGACCAGCAAAAGGTTGCGCGCATGCAGGGTATTATACAACTCGACCGCAGTGTTCTCCGCCGGGTCGATCAGCGCCAGCTCCGGCGCCAGCAGCGCGGCGTAGGGTTTCACGGCTGAGCCGTCCGGGTTATCGAGGCTGCGAAGACGGTCGAAAGCGGCAGTGAATTCGCTGCTGAAGAACGGGAAATGGGTGCAGCCCAGGATGACACCTTTGATCGGCGTTTTACTGGCCAGATGACTGTAGTTATTTACCAGGGTCAGAGTATGGTAGCGGATGTAATTTTCCACGCTGTTCAGCCGGAGCA
>MFIX01000003.1:36439-42222 GCA_001780825.1 Candidatus Glassbacteria bacterium RIFCSPLOWO2_12_FULL_58_11
CATGGTGTCCAGCGGAGCTTGCGAGTTGGTAACCGCCGGTCCGTGATAGGCGGGCCGATCGCCCGCACCCGAGGGATCGATATAAGCCCGGTCGCCCTCAATTGACCCGGCCAGCCCGAGGCACCCTTGCTGGATCACCACCGGCGGCTCCAGACCGGCCTCGCGCCAGGCTTGCTCCACCGCCCTGACATAACCTTCGCTGCTGCAGGTTCCCTCTGTCGCCATGACCGCCACCGCTCCCTGTTCTCCCACTTTCTCCAGGGCTCCCCTGGCTCCCGCATTGACCACTCCGACCACATAGACCGGCAGCCGCCAGCGCTCGACCGCGGCCAGCAGGTCCTCGATCCCGTAAGCTGTCGCCGTGTTGCAGGCGATCACCAGCGCTTTGACTGGCAGCTTGTCGAAAGAGGGCTCAGCCGCGGTGGCGACTTTCCAGTACCGCCGGCCCAGGAGAAAAATCGCATCCTTGAGTACCAGTTCGCGCAGGAACTCCGTCCGGCCCTCGGCCGGATAATTGCCGTAGGGCATATTGGCCTGGTCTCCGAGGTAGATGAACTTTTCCCCTTCGAAATCGGCCCGGCCATCCGCGCCCGGCGACCCGGTTTCATTGTTGAAACTGTCCAGCTGGAGAATCTGAGCCAGGACGGTCAATCCGCCCACTCCCGAATCGAATACTCCGATCGGCAACCGGGCAAGCTTGCCGTTCTGATAACTGGAGAAATCGATTGAGAACGCACCTCCGACGGCTTCCAGCGGCAGACCGGCCACGGCGGGCAGCTCGCGCGACAGCAGCGGCTGAAAGGTGATGACAAGAAATAAGCAGATTGAGGCAGCCAATTTGCGGAACATTAATTTTTCTCCATAAGTTATCCGCCTTGCGGATGCTCAACGATTAATTCCAGCTCGGCCCGTTTTCTCCGGTACAGCGCTCTGAGGCTGTTCAGCTCTTCGGGAGAAAAACTTTCGCGGACCGGCCGGATTTCCACAGCCCGAAGCTCGAGATCCTCCAGGGCAGCCGCATGGCTCAGGGCCTCGTAATGCTTCCGCCATTCCAGGCTGCCGAAAGAACCGCAGGCGGCCACCGCGCTGAAACTCCTCCGGTGGATCGGACAGGGGCCCAGGGTTTTAAGCGCCTGGAAATGATCCGCGGTAGGGTAACCCTTGTGCCGCGCGAAACCATAGGCCGGATAGAGCCGGTCGTACTCGCACATCAGCCTGTCGCGGGTGACCTTGGCCACGATCGAGGCCGCGGCGATCGACAGGCAGCGGCTGTCTCCCTTGATCAGCGCCTCCTGCGGCAGATCCATCCGCAGGACCATCGGACCATCCACCAGCGCGGCATCCGGTTTCTCGCCGAGGTTTTCCACGGCCCGGTACATTGCCAGCAGGCTGGCATTGTAAATATTCAGCTTGTCGATTTCCCCGTGCTCGGCGCGCCCCAGGCCGACAGCCCGGGCTTTTTGCAGGATTTCCACGTAGAGCTCCTCGCGTTTCTCGGGAGGCAGTTTTTTCGAATCCCGGGCCTTCGGATAGTCGGTCTCCGGAGAAAAAATGACCGCCGCGGCAACTACCGGCCCGGCCAGCGGCCCGCGCCCCACTTCATCCACTCCGGCCACTTTGAACAGGCCCCGGGCATGATAAGCCCGCTCGAGCTCCAGCATCTTATCCTGCTCGGCCCGCGCCTGCCGCTCGCGCTCCAGCCTGCGGCGCACCTGCTCGCCCAATGCCTGGACCTGGATTCTGGGATCTGCCGAGAGAGCCTCGAGCAGCTCGCCGGGCACGCTTTCCAGCGGCGCGAGCATGGATTTGATGGCGGTCAGGCTTAATTCTTCGAGGTCCATTTTCCGCTTGTCTGCTGAGGAATGAAGGCTTGAGCTTCGCAATCGGAAATGCGGCAACGGCCGGAGCCGGATATGGGAAACCTAAAAGAAAAAATGGCGGCGGGCAAGATTCACGCGCCGCCGCCAGAGTATCGAATACCGTATAAAGCGATAATATGACCGCTAGACTCCCTGCTCCTTGATCCTTGCCGCCTTGCCGGTCAGGTTGCGCAGGTAAAAGAGCTTGGCCCTGCGCACGCGGCCTTTGCGGACCAGCTTGATACTCTCAATGATCGGCGAGTGGAGCGGGAAGATACGCTCTACGCCCACACCGTTGGAAATTTTCCGCACGGTAAAGGTGGCGTTCACGCCGCCGCCGCGCCGCTGAAGAACCACGCCTTCGAAATTCTGAAGACGCTCCTTGTTGCCTTCGCGAACCCAGGTCCGAACATTAATCGTATCCCCGGAATCAAAATCGGGGATCTCGCCTTCTTTTTTTAAATATTCGGCTTCGATTTCGGTAAGCTTGTTCATCGCACCCTCACTTTGTCCGCCGCAATCAGCGTGTTCGGTATTATTAGTTGCAGTTTATAAAGTATGTCAAATTCAGGGAAAAATCCACATTATTCCAACAAATCCGGCCGGCGGAGCCGGGTCAGCCTTTCCGCCTGTTCCTCCCGCCATTTGCGGATTTGCTCGTGATCCCCTCCGGTGAGGACTTCCGGGACCCGGAAGCCCTTGAACTCCCTGGGACGCGTATATTGCGGAGCGCCCAGGCGGCTGTCGGAGAAGGAATCCTCCTGTGCCGATTCAAAATCTCCGAGCGCGCCTGGCAGCAGCCGTATCACCGCATCCACCACCACCGCCGCCGCGGGCTCTCCGCCGGACAGCACATAGTCCCCGATACGCAGCTCCTCATCCGCCAGGTGCAGGGCCACCCGCTCATCGACATCTTTGTAATGCCCGCAGATCAGGATCAACTGTTCGGTCAGGGAGTACCTTTCGCATCTCCGCTGATCGAGAAGCTCTCCGCGCGCGGAGAGAAGCACCACCCTGACCTTGTCCCGCCGCGGCGCCGGGTCCGCATTATCAAGGCACCACTGGACCGCCGCGAATACCGGCTCGGGCCGAATCACCATTCCCGATCCGCCGCCGAAAGGGTAATCATCGACCGTGCCGTGACGGTCGACGGCGAAATCCCGCAGGTTGACCGCGCGGCAGCGGACAAGACCTTTCTCCTGCGCCCGGCCGGTGATGCTGGCCCCGAGGCTTTCACGGAAAAACTCGGGGAACAATGTTATCAGATCGATTTGAAGCATCGCTTCAGAGGTCCATCAGCCCTTCGGGCAAGCTGACCCTGAGCCGGCCGGCCTCGAGGTCCACCTCGAGGACGATTTCCTCGACCAGGGGCACGTAATAGTTTTTTTTGCCCTCGCGGCTTACTTCGAGCATTTCGTACGTCGGGAGTTCCAGAACCGCCGCGACCCGCCCCAGCTCACTGCCACTCTCATCCTCCAGAGTCAGTCCGATAAGCTGATGCTGGAAATACACACCCTCTTCCGGTTCAAGAGCCAGGTCCTCCGGGACATAGAGGCGGCAGCCGCGCAGCTTTTCCGCTTCATTCCGGTCCTCGACCTCTTCGAACCGGATAAGGAAGCCCTGTTTGAACGGCCGGGATGAGGCAACCACCACCTGCCGCAGGCTGTTTTCATCGGTTCCCAGGTACAGCTCCGACCGCGGGCTGAACCGCACATCCGGCCGGCCGGTCAGGCTCCGCACCCCCACCTCACCGCGAATGCCGTGCGGCTTAATGACCTCCCCGACCAGAAGGTATTTCTTCTTTTCCACAGGATCATTTCTGCTGAATATATTGACCGCTCTGGGGCGCAGGCTCACTTCCAGCCTGTCTCCGTCCCGGCGGATTCTTCCGGCCGAAGTAACGGCATCCTCCAACCGGGGATCGCTCCACCGCCCGGCTCCGCCCGGATACTCAGTTTTCTCCGGTTTCTTTCCGGCTTTCAGCTTTCGCTTCCGGCTTTTCCCCGACGGCTTTACCGCTGCCCATCTCATGCCAGCGCTCGAGGATTCCGGATTGGCGCAGAAGGCTGCCCACAGTGTCGCTGTAAGAGGCGCCGTCGCCGAGCCATTTGAAAATCCGGTCCTCTTTGAGCTTTATAGTATGCGGCTTGGTCATCGGATGGTAATAGCCCACAAACTCGATAAATCTGCCGTCCCGCTTGACCCGGGAATCGACGACCGCCAGGCGATAGCAGGGATATTTATTTTTTCCGGTCCGGCGCAATCTGATAGTTACAGCCATACAATTCCTCCTGAAAGTTAATTAACCTCAACGGCAACTAATTTGCAAAGGGATTGAATCCTCTGCCCGGAATACCCGGGCCTCTGCGGCCTGAAAATAGGCCCATCTGTTTCATCATCTTGCGCATCTGCGCGAACTGATTGAGCAACTGGTTGACATCCTGGACGCTCTGTCCGCAGCCGGTGGCGATCCTTTGGCGGCGCGAGGCATTGATCAGTTTCGGTTCGGCCCGCTCCCGCGGAGTCATCGAAAGGATTATCGCCTCCAGGCGCTTGAACTTTTTCGGCTCGATGTTCGCGCCTTTAAGCAGCTTACCGCTTACCCCGGGTATCAGGCGCAGGACGCTTTCCATGGAACCCAGTTTCTGCATCTGCCGGAGCGTGGAAAGAAAGTCCTCCAGGTCCATGTCCCCATGGCGCAGAACCTTTTTCTCCAGCCTCTCGGCCTCCTCCTGATCGATCCGCTCCTCGGCCCGCTCGACCAGCGAGACGATGTCGCCCATCTGCAGCAGCCGGGAGACCATCCGGTCCGGGTGGAAAGTCTCCAGCGCATCCAGGCCCTCGCCCACGCCGATCAGCTTGATCGGCACGCCGGTAACCCCAAAAATCGAGAGCGCCGCGCCGCCCCGGGCATCCCCGTCGAGCTTGGTGAGAACCAGCCCGGTTAGCTCGAGCTCCCGGTGGAAGGCTTCAGCGATACTGACCGCCTCTTGCCCTGTCATCCCGTCGACCACCAGCAGGACTTCCTGCGGGCTGACCGCCTTCTTGACCTCGACCAGCTCCTCCATCATTTCCCGGTCGATCTGCAGGCGGCCCGCGGTATCGATCAGCACGGTGTCCAGACCCTGGCTGGCGGCCTCCATCAGGGCATCGGCGGTTATGCCGGTGACCGGCCGGCCGGTGTCCCGCGGGACAAATGTCGGCACCTCGAGCTGGGCTCCCAGGGTGGCGAGCTGCTCGATAGCGGCGGGGCGATAAATATCGGCGGCGACGAGCATTGGTTTGCGGCCCTCGGCCTTGAGACGCCGGGCCAGCTTGCCGGCGGTGGTAGTCTTGCCGGAACCCTGAAGGCCGCAGAGCATGAAAACGGAAAGCTGCCCCGCAGCGTAAATTAGCGGCCTGGAGGAGCCGCCGAGCATCCCGGTCAGCTCATCGTAAACGATTTTCACCATCATCTGGCCGGGGCTGACGCTTTTAATCACCTCCCGGCCGGTGGCCTTTTCCTCGACTGCTTTCAGGAAATCCTGCACCAGGCCGTAGTTGACATCCGCTTCGAGCAGCACCCGTCGTATCTCGCGCAGGCTCTCCGCCACCGTCTGCTCGTTGAGCACCACCCGGCCGCTGATTCGCTTAATGACACTTTCCAGCTTTTCGCTCAGCTCATCGAACATTTTGCGAACAATTCCCGGAAGAAGATTCGGCGCCTGGCGACCGCAAACATTCTGAAAAGATTATCAATTTAAAGCGAATTTCAACAAAAATCAATATATACGGTGGTTTTAAATGCGGCCGGCCGCGGCATACGCATCTGGCTGCTTACCGGATTGAAAGCGCGGCAGGTCAGGGGGAAGAGCTCGAGAGCACCAGGTTGACCCGGGTCCCCTTGTCCACCGGCGTGCGCTCGAGCGGCTGCTGGTCGATCAC
>MFIX01000004.1:0-1698 GCA_001780825.1 Candidatus Glassbacteria bacterium RIFCSPLOWO2_12_FULL_58_11
TCATCGCTTTCATATCAATTGGCAGGGCTCGAGTTGGAAGGAATTCAACGTTATCTGAAAAGACAGGGACGGGCTTTTCGCTCTTTTATCCTGGAGGAAAATTATCCGCCGCGGCCTGCGGGCCGGACCCGGCGATTTTCTCTTCGAGGCGTGCTTTCTCGGCTTCCGCTTTCTCGAGCCGCGTGCTCAGCTCGATCATTTCCTCGCTCAAACGATCAATTTTAGCCTGGAGCTTGCTCTGCTCGATCACCGCTTCGCAGTATTTCTCATTGGTCTGGTCCAGCTTGGAGGACATCGAATCCATAATCATAAACAGCTCCAGCGGAGACTGCCGGGCCATACTGATCATGTCCCGCTTGCCGAACACCAGAAGCTCGCCATCGGTCAGGGCGATTACCGTGGCCGAGCGGTGGCTGTCCTCGAACATTGCGTTTTCGCCCAGGATATCATTTTCTCCAAGCACGTTGAGTACTACTTTCCGGCCCGCGGAAATCCGGGAGACCTCCAACTGGCCCTTCCGGACGATAAACCCGCAGTGGCCGCTCTCGCCCTGACGGATGATGACCTGACCCTTGCGGAATTTCTTCTGCAGGAATTTGACATCGACCGCGTGTGCTCTGGCTTTCTCCAACTCATCGAGAGTCAGCGTGTAGTCAATGGTCGGCTCCTTCTCCTCCGCCGCCTCCTTGCCCTCAGCCTCTTCCCCGGTGGCGGCCCGGACCGGCCGCTGACCCCCGCTCTGCTCGATAGCTCTTTTAAGCCGCGCGGTGAGCCGGCTCAAGAGGTTTCTTACCCCCGGAGAAAGCTTCCCCAGGTACTGCTCGAAATCCTCCTTGCTCATGATCGCCACCCGGGTATCCTCTAAGGCCCGGATCGTGGCGCTGCGCTTGCCCAGGCTCGAGTCGATCAGGCTCATCTCGCCGAAAAACTCGCTGGGGCCCAGCACGTTCAGGACCTCTTCCTTACCGCCGCGCCGCTTGAGCACCTCCACCATCCCGTCGAGAATTACATAAAAAGTGCTTCCGGCGTGGCCCTCCTTGATAATCACCTCGCCCTTGCAAAAAGTTTTCTCCAGATGATTACCCAACTTTCCTCCAACTGCCGCGAGGTTAGCGAGATGCCCTGCGCCATGATTCACAGCCCGGCCGGGACGCCGTGGGATAAAATTACATCCTTTACGCGGTTCCGGCAAGCCGTATTTCGACAGCCGGCGGCTCAAATATCCAGCAGCAGGCTTAACACAACTTTTCCGGCGGCTTGCGCGGCCCTGGCGGCGCGCTCTGGAAACCCCGCGGCCAGATCGGCGTCCGAGCGGTCGCTGACCGCCTTGACCACAATCAGCGGAATATTCCGGCTGCCGCAGTAACGGGCCACCTCCCAGGCTTCCTGATCCACACAGTCCGCCCCGAAACTCTCACGGAGGGCCTGACGCTCGCGCAAAGATTCTATCCGGGAATGCTGTGTCAGGATCGTTCCGCGAAGCGGAATCAGCTCCGGAGTCAGTTCCGCGTATGACAGATGCTCGGGAAGATAAAGTGCGAGGGGCGCTTCTTCGCGCGCCCAGGCGGCTTTCACGGTTTCGGCGAGCAGGGGGCGGCCGAGCTCGAGACCGGGGTTGAGCGCCCCGCAGATTCCCAGATGAATGATCAGCTCAGTCCCGGCTGACAGGTCCAGCCGCTCCAGGCGTTGACGGCACTT
>MFIX01000004.1:1743-3165 GCA_001780825.1 Candidatus Glassbacteria bacterium RIFCSPLOWO2_12_FULL_58_11
CGGCTGACCTTGCCCAACCGGCCGAGAAGCCAGGAAATTTCGATTTTCAGCGCTGAAATACAAGTTATTCGCATTTAATTGACATCCATCCTTACACGCTCTAAATTTTATACAATCTATCCCCGACCACGCGATTATGAAATCCTCTCTAACGGCACAGCCAAATGTATTCATTGTGGGACTATACCAAAAGCCTCTGGTACAAATTTGTCAAGGACGATATTCTATTTCTCGCCTCGGGAATTGCTTTCAATCTGATGATTTGCACCATCCCCCTGATTCTGATCATTTTCGCCCTGGCAGGTTACACTCTTAGCAACTCCTCCGAGCTCTGGGACAAAGCGGTCGTGTATATCCAGAGCCTGATCCCGGTTTCCAGCGAAAGGATTATCAACAACACCCAGCGGATTATCGAGGACCGCACCTGGATCGGCATTATCGGCCTGGTCGGTATCGCCTTTACCGCCACCCGGCTTTTCGCCTCGATGCGCACCGTGCTGGACAATGTGTTCGAGGCCAAGCACGTCCGGGGAATAATTCACGGCCAACTGTTTGATTTCATGATCCTGCTCCTGATGACCGCCATGGTGCTCCTGGCCAACCTTTCTTTTACCTTCCTGCCACGCTTCCTGAGAGAAAACATCCTGTTCAACAACCGGATTTTCCCCCTGCTCCCTATCCTGGAGAGCCGGCCTTTCGGGATCGTGGTGACTTTCCTGCTGACCGTGGCGATGTTTTTTATCAGTTACAAATTTTTCCCCTCGACAAAAGTCAAAACCGGCACCTGCCTGTTCGCAACGCTGATAGCCACGGTTTTTATCGAGATCACCAAGCATCTCTACCACTCTCTGCTGCTGCTCTATCCCGAAATTAACCGCATCTATGGGACCCTGGCGGCGATAGTGGCCCTGATTTTCTGGTTCTATATCTCCGCGCTGGTCTATATCGCCGCGGCCGAGATCGCTTTCATCCACGAAAAGAGCCGCGAGCGCACCCTGCAAAGATAGAGTGCGGCCTACCAGTCGCCGTTGACCGCATTCTGCGGCAAGGCCACTCTCGCATGCCGCGTGCTCTCCGCGGGCTCCCCGAGCTGTTCCAGCCTCTCACAGATCAGGGTAAAAACCCCGTACTCGCCCTTTACCCGGCCGGTAACCAGGTAAGGCCCGCCGGAGACAGCCAGCGCGCCGCAGCGGCGATAGCAGTCCGGGAAAATCACCACCTCGAAAGTGCCGGTCAGATCATCCAGCGAGAGGAACATCATCGCCCCGTTGTCCGAGGTGCGGATGCGCTTGCGCGAGATCGGCCGTCCGGCGATCCGCACCCTGCGGCCCTCGAAAGCGGGGATCTCCCGGGCGGTCACCAGTCCCGGAGCGGCGGCGAGCGCCTTTTCCCAGAGGCTGAGCGGATGCTCGCTCACCGTAA
>MFIX01000004.1:3285-5372 GCA_001780825.1 Candidatus Glassbacteria bacterium RIFCSPLOWO2_12_FULL_58_11
CGCTGCCGGCCTCCGCCTTACGGTGGCCGCTCCGGTAAAGGAACTCGAGCCGCCAGAGCAGCTCGGGCCGGGTAAGCTCGAAACAGTCGAAAGCGCCGCAGCGGATCAGGGTCTGGGTCTCCAGATAAGAGACCTCCACCCGGGAGCAAAAATCGGCCAGGGAGGTAAAGAACCCATCCTGACAGCGGCTGGAGACAATCTCCTCCAGGGTGCGCCGCGTGATTCCGCCGATCACCTCGAGCCCGGCCCGGAGCTCGTGGCCCGCGCCGCTGTATTCCAGTCCGCTGCGGTTGATGTCCGGCGGCAGTATTTCCAGGCCCATCCTGCGGGCCTCCTCAATATAGGCCGATGGCCCGTAGAACCCGCCGCCATTGGCCAGCACCGCGGCCATGAACTCGGCCGGGTAATGGGCCTTGAGCCAGGCGACCTGGAAAGAAATCCTGGCGTAGGAGGCGCTGTGGGCCTTGCAGAAAGCATAGCCGGCGAAACTGTCGATCTGCCGCCAGATTTCCTCAGCCGCCTCCCGGGTGGCTCCCCGCGCGACCGCCGCCTCGATAAAACCCTCCCCGCAGCGCTCCATCGCCTCTTTCGAGCGCATCTTGCCGCTCATCGCCCGGCGCAGAAGATCGGCCTCGCCCAGGCTCATCCCGGCGATCTCATGGGCCACCCGGATCACATCCTCCTGATAGACCATCACCCCGTAGGTCTCCCCAAGCAGCTTCTCCAGCCGGGGGTCGAGATAGATCACCGGCGCACGGCCGTTGTGACGGTCGATGAACTGGGCCATCATGCCGCTCTCGGCCACGCCGGGACGGATCACCGAGCTGGCCGCGGTGAGCATCTCGAAAGTACGCACCCGCAGCTTAGCCAGCAGCGAGCGCATCGCCGGGCTCTCGATATAGAAGCAGCCCATGCTGCGGCCCTCCTCGATCAGCCGCACGGTGTCCGGATCGCGCTCCAGGCTGTCGATATCCTCCAGCTCCAGCCTGCGCCCCTCGCGCCGCTCCACCACCCGCACCACCTCCTCGACCACCGAGAGCGAGCGCTGGCTGAGCAGGTCGATCTTGACCAGGCCCAGGTCCTCCACGCCGAACATGTCGTACTGGGCGACCACAAACCCCTTGGCCGAGCGCTCGAGCGGCACGAGGTCGGTGAGCGGGAACGGGCTGACCACGATACCGCCGGCATGGATCGAGAGGTGGCGCGGGAAACCGGCGATACTCCGGGCCAGCAGCAGGACCGAGCGATAAGGCTCCTCGCCCAGCGGCAGATCGCGGCACTCCGGCCAGTCGCGCTCCAGCGAGTCGATATAGGCCAGGGCCCGGTGCGGCAGAAGGCGGGTGAAACGGGTGATCTCGCGTGGGGTGAGGCCCATGGCCTTGGCGATCTCGCGGAAAGCGAGCCGGGCGCTGAAAGTGACATAGGTGCAGATCATCGCCACCCGGTCCGCGCCATAGGTACGATAAACATACTCGAGCACCTCGTCCCGGCGGCGCCAGGAGAAATCCAGGTCGATATCCGGCGGGCTGTCGCGCTCGGGGTTGAGGAAGCGCTCGAAGAACAAATTGTAGCGGATCGGATCGACATCGGTGATCCCCAGCGCATAGGCCACCAGGCTGTTGGCCGCCGAGCCCCGGCCGACCAGCGGGATGCGCCGCCGCCGGGCGTAACGGGCGATATCGGCGACCACGAGAAAATAGGGGGCGAACCCCTGGCGGTCGATCACCTCAAGCTCGGCGCGCAGGCGCTCGAGCACCGCGGAGCCCATGGGCCGGTAGCGGCGGCAGGCCCCGCGGAACGCGGCCTTGAGCAGGGCCGAGTAGGCGGTCTCGCCCTCGGGGAGTTTCAGCGACGGGAAAACGGCTTTCCCGGGGGGCAGCTCGCAGTTGCACAGTTCGGCGATGCGGACCGTGTTGGCGGCGGCCTCCGGGTAATCGGCCAGACGGCGGGCCATCTCTCCGGCCGGGGCGAGCCAGCAGGAGCGGCTGACCCGCTCGGCGGCCTCGAGCGAGTCCACAGTGCGGCCCAGGTCTATGGCGCGCAGCAGCTCATGTGCCCGGTAGTCCTCCGGTGAGATGAAATGCACA
>MFIX01000004.1:5380-6478 GCA_001780825.1 Candidatus Glassbacteria bacterium RIFCSPLOWO2_12_FULL_58_11
CGGGCAGGCGGCCGCTGAGAAAGCGCAGGAGCGCTTCATCGGCGGTGAGTACGAACAGCTCTCCGGCGGCGGCCTCTTTTTCCAGCGCGGCGGACAGCTCGAAATCCGGCTCGATCTGACGCGCGGTGGCCAGGCGGCAGGCCGCGGCGAATCCCGCCCGGCTGCGGGCGAGCACCACGGCCCGGTTGCCGCGGTCTTTGCGCTCGAGCGAGGCGGTCAGCTCCGTGCCGAAAATCGGCTTCAGTCCCAGCGCGCGCGCCTTCTTCCAGAAGGTCACCGCGGCGTAGAGGCCATTGGTGTCGGTGAGCGCCAGAGCAGTGTAGCCGCGCTCGCGGGCGGCCTCGAGCAGGCTCCCGGCGCTGGCCGCGCCCTCGAGCAGCGAGAAATTGCTGTGGCATCTGAGGTGGATAAAAGGCATTGCGGGAATCCCATTTGGAGACAAAAAGACCCTGACGCCGGGAGAGAGAATCTCCCGGTTTAACAAAAAACTGGCAACGTTCCTGGAGAAATAAGCTCAGCCGAAAGAATTAGTGGAAGAATGCATGCACCTACCCCGTGAACTAATAATTAACAATTCGGTGCGGAAAAGTTCAGTTGCGCTCCGTTACTACTTCGTCATTTTCTCCAATCAGGCAATGACACCCTTTGAACTCCAGGCCGACTTCTTTCCAAATCGATATATCTTCCTTGCAAAGGGCAGGAGTGATTCTATTCCTGTCAATACGTTGGTAAGCAAAACGAAATAGCTCGATCTGTATCTCTTTGGGAAGACGCCATTTAAAGCCGCTCGGGTCCTTTATTGAAAGCATATCAAATATGGAAAAATCCCGGCTATTTCTTCTCGCATGAGCCTTCAGAGTGTTAGAAGCACGTAGCGCCCCTACGGTAATCATTTCGGGCTCTAACGCATTAAGCTTCTCTATAATTTCGCTATAGCCTCTTTGCCAACCAGCAAATGGGACCATGGGGTCCAGCCTGATCCTGACCGGCCAACCAGCCTCTTTCATTTTCTGTGCAGCCTCAAGCCGTTTTTCAGTGGAAGGCGCTCCGCTTTCCCAGCGCCGCGAAACCTCCTCCGCATTCACAGACCAGGTAAAG
>MFIX01000005.1 GCA_001780825.1 Candidatus Glassbacteria bacterium RIFCSPLOWO2_12_FULL_58_11
ACGTGGAAAAATTCCTGGAAAAGCCGCGCCACGTGGAATTTCAGATCATGGGAGACAAGTTCGGCAACGTGGTGCACCTGGGCGAGCGCGATTGCTCGATCCAGCGGCGGCACCAGAAGCTGATCGAGGAATCACCATGCCCGGTGATGACCGAGGAACTGCGCCGCAGGATGGGCGACTCGGCAGTCAAAGCGGCCAGCGCCATCGGCTACGTGGGCGCCGGTACTATCGAATTCCTGGTGGATAAGGATTTCAACTTCTATTTCATGGAAATGAACACCCGGATCCAGGTCGAACATCCGGTGACCGAAATGGTCACCAGGCTCGATCTGGTTAAAGAGCAGATCTGGGTGGCTTGCGGCGAAAAGCTCTCTTTCGGCCCCGAGGATATTAAAATCAACGGCCACGCCATCGAGTGCCGGATCAACGCCGAGGACCCGGATCACGACTTTCTCCCCAGGCCCGGCGAGATCACCACTTTCCACCCGCCCGGCGGCCCGGGAGTCCGGGTCGACACTCACATTTACCAGTCTTATAAAATCCCGCCCTTTTATGACTCCCTGCTGGCCAAGCTGATCGTCCACGGCCGGGACCGCAGGGAGGCGCTGGCTCGCCTTCGGCGTTCCCTGGAAGAGTTTATCATCCTGGGAATCCCCACCACAATCGAGTTCCATAAGAAAATCGTGGATGACCCGCGGTTCATTTCCGGCGATTTCGATGTGCAGTTCCTGGAAAAATCCGGTAACTGACCGGACCTGTCGCTTTCAGCAACCTTGAGCTTGAGCGCTTTTGGCCGCTCCAACCGGCGACGGCTTAAAACGAGGAGTATAAATAATGAGGTCGCTTTTTGGGATTTTAAAATTGAGGCTGAAATTAGGAGATGCTCTCTTGTCTCCCGGACGGCTGGTTCGATTTTCGGTCCTGCTCCTGTTGCTCCTTAACGGCGCCTCCAGTGCCGCGCTCAAAGACTACAACTGGAGCCTGAGCGGCAGCCTGCTCCCCGGGGCGGACTCCGTCGAGGTCTATCTCGCGGTGCGCAACGATTCGGCGATCACCGCTTTCTCCGTGGAGGTTTATTACGACACCACACTGCTGGAGCTCGCCGAGCCGCTGGAAAATCATCTCGCCCTGGCCGGCCGGGCCGCGGACCTGGAATTTTTCCCCTCGAAACTTGAGGACTGGGGCTTTGTCCGCCTGACCGTTTTCTCCACGGTTGCCACCGCGCCTTTCCCGGAGCTGGAGGCCGGCTCCGGAGCTATCTTAAAGCTCTCCTTCAAAGTGAAAACCCCCCTCGAGACCGGAGCCTCCACCACTTTGCAGCTCAAGCTCAAAAACGGCACCCTGCTGTCGACCTATCAACTGACTGCCCGGGAATTCACCGGGGTCCCGGGGGATGTGGACGGCAATGCGAAAATTGACATTTTCGACCTGCTCGAGTTACTCAAGGTTTTGGGCGGCAATGGCCAGGAAAGCCTTTTCTCGGATGTGGACCAGAACGGCAAGACCGATATTTTCGATCTGCTCAGATTGTTGACTCTACTGGCCAAATAGTACAAATCCGCAACCGGCTTTTGCTTTTTCTTTTTTTGCATGATCTCTGGCATCCTGCCAGTCATGTGAAACCCTCCGCGCCTTTTCTGTAAATATAATCCTTTATCATTAAATGACTTGCAAATTATCCCCTTTGTGGCATTTATCGTGCTTAAAAGTAAATCTTGCGCCGGCAAAGGCCCCGGCCCGGAGCAATGGCCGGAAGTTTTCGTGATCTGTTTGTACCTCAGAGGTTTAGCTCCGATTTCCATTCATGGCTTGGAAATGATTGAATCCGGCCGCTGAGACCGGAGAAAGTCATTTTCATCTTTCATCCAATTCCTGGCATGACTAAAATTCCAAACAATAGGTCAGGATCTTCTCTCCGGTTGCGGTACTATTCGCTGGCTGCCGGTCTGGCGGCCCTGCTGTTGGTGACGGTGACAATCAACGATATCGGCGTTACCACGGATGAACCGCATTACTACGACTCCTGCCGCCAGCAGATCGCCTGGTTCAAGGAAGCGCTGGCGGACTTTACCGCCGGGCAGTGGAGCGTGCCATTCGAGCCTGCGGTGCTTGATCGCTACTGGAGCTTCGAGCTGCTTTATAATGTCCATCCGCCGTTCTACAAGCTGTGCAGTTCCCTGACGCTGGTGCTTTTCGAGCGCTGGCTCGGCCCCATGGGTGCATATCGTCTGGCTCCGGCCATCCTGTTTTCCATTCTCATCGGCCTGCTTTTCCTGACTGTAGGCGGAAGATATGGAGTGTGGGCCGGATTCTGGGCCGCCGCCTCGTTCTTCCTGATGCCCAGGATTTTCGGCCACGCCCATATCGGGGCGACAGACATGCCGTTGACCGTGCTCTGGTTCGCCTCCGCGGTCAGCTTCCACCGGGCTTTGGAATCGCGGCCCTGGGCGCTCGGCTTTGCCGTAATTTACGGTCTCGCCCTGGCTACCAAATTCACCGCATTGGTCATCCCGCTGCCCCTGGCCGTTTACATCCTCCTGAGCGGCCGGTTCAGGCAGGCCGCCTGGCCGGTCGGACTGACCCTGGTTGTCAGCCCCCTGGTCATGGTTGGTCTTAATCCGCAGTGGTGGCAGCATACCTTGGAGCGCCTGTCTCTCTATGTCGCCAACAGCGCGACACGCTCCGAGTATTTGCAGATACCCACCTATTACCTGGGAAAGACGTACTCCTTCTATTTGCCCTGGCATCACTGCCTTTTTTATACGCTGATCACCGTGCCGCCTGTCGTGCTGAGCGCGTTCATATATGGCTTCTGGCGCACCGCGCGGAATCCGCTTAGCGACCGCTGGGCCACGCACATGTTATTGCACTGGCTCGCCCTGGTTCTGGTCATGCTGCTGCCGAGCTCGCCTGGCCACGATGGGGTACGCCTGTTTCTACCGGCTTTCGCCTTTCTGGCGGTAATCTCCGCCAAGGGATTTTATCATTTCAGCCAGGAAAGCCTGCCCCGGATACTAAGTCTGACCGGCCTGGACAGCCCGGCAGCCCGTAATTGGGCCCCGGCGCTGGTGTTGCTCGCCGCGATGCTGCCCTCCTCTATCGTCCTGGCCCGTCAGCACCCCTACGAGCTGGAGTACTACAACAGCCTGGCCGGCGGGATGCGCGGTGCCGCTAAACTTGGGATGGAGACCACTTATTGGTGGGATGCGATCAATAGTGAGGGCTATGCAGTTATCAATAATGCTTTGCCTGATTCAGCCGCGGTTTTCACATTGAATAACTGGCAGTACAGATACTTGCAGAGGCTCGGGAAAGTCCGGCCGGACCTTGTCTTCAGAAAGTCTAAGTTTTCGCATATACTTCTCGACTGCCGCCAGGGCCTCTTCAATGAGGAGCACTGGCTGCTTTACAAAAGAGGCCGACCGCTGGCTGAGCTGAAAAAAAGTGGAGTCAAGCTTTTTATCATATACGAATTTCCAAAGGCTTATCAACAGATACTTGCGGACCTGAAAAAGGAAAATTCCTCCCAGTCTTTTCTGGACATCGCTACCGCCTTTCAGGTCCTGGGAATGCCGGACTCCTCGATTATTTATTTGCGAGCTTATGTGGAACGCCACCCTCGGGAATTCAAGTCTGCCATGCTGTTGGTTGAAAAACTGTTGGAGGCAAGGCTGGAGGAAGAGGCGCTCGCCTGTCTCGACCGCTTTGCCAAGAATCCGGATGATCCGTTGCAATGGTATTTCTCTCTTGGGGTGGCGTATTATCACCTGGGCCGAACTGAACAGGCGGTCACCGCTTTCGAGCGGGCGCTGGCACAGAAAAACCTGGATTTTACGACCCGGGCCAACCTGGGACATATTTATTACCAGATGGGCAAGCTGGATGATGCCGCACATCAATATGAGCTGGTCCTCAGGACCCGTCCTAATTATAGCGATGCCTTGATGATGCTGGGCCTGATTAACCAGAAGCAAGGAAACGGGCGACAGGCCGAGTATTATTATCAAAAACTGCTGGAGGTCGATCCGGGCAATTCAGCGGCTCTGGTAAACCTGGGCATGCTGGCGCACAATGGGGAGAAGGTGGAACAGTCTGAAAAATATTATCTTCAAGCTCTCGCGGCGGACAGCTTGTCCGTGGCGGCCAATTTCAATCTGGCCAATATTTGTCTGGAGACCGGCAGGGAAGAGGAGGCCGAAAGGCTCTATCGGTCAGTCCTGGCGCTGCAGCCTGAGGATGCCCCGGCGCATATCGCCCTGGCGAAAATCTGCCTCAAATACCCTTCCCGCTACCGGGAAGCGCTGGAGCATTTCCGCGTTCTGGTGCGGCTTCAGCCTGAGCGCGCGGCTTATTTTGAAAAACAGTTTATAGAACCATTGCAGGCGGCCCTCAAGATGTGATATATTTAATATCATTCTCAAAGCAACTTCGACGGATAGGCTTATAGCAGCGCGCAAGCGCCGCCGAAAAAAGCCTGGCAAAAGAATAATCAGGCGCTGGGGCTTTCCCGAGGCTGTGATCTGGTCAGTCCGGATTTGAAACCTGTGGAGCGTTAATGTTACTCAAAGAGTAACAATAAATCAATGAACAAGAAAAGGAGATAATTTGTATGTCTTTAACTTATAAACACTTAAATAATGGAGGGCTCCTCTGTTATTGTGGCATAAATATTGATCTTTACCTATAGACCTTTGACACCCAAGGGGGTAGTATGTCCAGCGGAAAATTAATTCGTGTTGTCGTGGTTTTATTTCTTGCCCTGGCAGTTTCGCTTCGGGCCGCCGAGCAGGATCATACCTGGAGCCTCAGCGGAACTCTAGTGGCGGGCGCGGATTCCAGCATTATTTCTATTGGCGTGGTTAACGCGGTTGTTGAATCTGCCTTTACGATTGAAGTTCATTACGATACGACGTTGCTTGAGGTGGTGCAGAACAGCGGGAAAGGCATTGGCCGCGCCACCGGTTGGACTGTCACAACCAATGTAACTGCTGATTATATTCGTTTTGTATTGATTGACCTCAGCGGGAATTCTATAGCGGCCGGTTCGGGAGATATAATTCAGTTTGCTTTTAGACTGAAATCTGGAGCGACTGCAGGCACTAGTACTACTTTATCGCTCACTAAAAAAACTCCTGCAACTGGTTCTCCTGTAGTCCTTGTACAACCCAAGACTTTTACGGTCACCGCTCCAACCTTCGACGAGGCGGATTTCACCTGGAGCCTCAGCGGCGCTCTCACCGCCGCTTCCTCGGCCAATACAATAACCGTCTCGGTTGACAATGATGTCGCTTTTTCCGCGGCCACTGTCGAGTTGCACTATGATCCCGCGATCCTCGAGCTGGTTTCCAACAGCTCTGCGGGGACCGGCCGTGCCCAGGGCTGGACTGTCACCACTGCGACCGGCGCGGATTACATCCGCATGGTTTTTATCGACCTCTCCGGCGGGGAAGTTGCCATTGGCTCAGGTGCGGTTCTCAAAGTCGATTTCAAGGTAAAATCGACCCTGACCGCCTCGACCGCCACTACACTCAGCCTGACCAAGAAAAACGGCGACGTGGTGCTGGTGAGCCAGCAGTTCAATGTCACCGCCGGCAATATCGCCCCGGTCTGGCCGGTTCGGAACGACACCCTGCAGCTCAACGAGGGCGAGGTTTACACTCATACTTTCCAGGCTCCGACAGACCCGAACACGGGTGATATTGTCACCATTTCCCACGGCACTCTTCCTACGGGAGCCGCTTTCAACGACCTGTCGCTGACCCTGAGCTGGACCCCCGGGTTCGACGCCGCCGGGACTTACAACCTGGTGCTCACCGCGGCGGACCAGGCCGGCGCCAAGAACTACCGTTATTCGACCCTTAAGGTGCTCAATGTCAACCGTTCGCCAGAGCTGACCGTCGAGGAGGAGAGTTATGACCTGATCGAGGGCGAGGCTCTGAGCTTCTCGGTCAAGGCCTCGGACCCGGACAAGGATAAATTGACTCTCACCGCTTCCGGAGTCCCCACCGGCGCGACTTTCCTCGACCCCGTGTTCAACTGGACCTCGGTCGAGGCCGGCAGCTATACAGTCACCTTTACCGTTGCCGACCCAAGCGGGCTGCAAGTGTCGAAGACTGTCTCGATAACGGTGACAGCGGAAAATCACCCGCCCGAATTTGGTGCGCTGGCGGATGCCTCCGTGGATGCCGGCACCGCGGTTAACCTCACTGTCAGCGCCACCGACCCGGACAATGACGCGCTGGTCTATTCCCTGGTGCTCGCCGATCCGCAGAACAGTATTCTCACCCGGGGCGCTACGTTCAGCGGTACCTCTTTCTCCTGGACCCCCTCAGCCTCGGATATCGGGCCCAACCTAGTAACTTTCAAGGCCGAGGATCCCGAGGGCCTCTCTGATATGCTGGATGTGAAAATCACGGTCACCGGCCGCAATATCACCGCGCCGCCCGAATTCGCCGATTTCGGCCTGCAGGAGATCGAGGAGGGCGACGCTTTCAGCCTCGAGTTGCCCATGGTGGGCGCCCGGACCGCCAATCTCACGTTCTGGGGAACCAACCTGCCGGACAGCTCGGCCCTGGATGCCGCCGCCGGCCGTTTTACCTGGACCCCGAGCTTAAGCCAATCCGGCGAGTACAAAATAACTTTCGGCGTGAGCGACGGGAATTTCCAGGATGTCAAAATTCTTACGTTGACGGTCGATGAAAAGGATGTCCCGCCGGAGGTAGATCCGATCGGCACGCTGACAGCCGAAGAGGGCAAGAAGCTGGTTCGCCAGCTCAAGGCGAAGGATGCCAGCGGCGAGCAGGTGGTTTTCAGCGCCGTCGGACTTCCAGCGGGTGCGGAACTCTTCCCCAAGGGCTTGTTCAAATTCAAGCCCGACTACGATCAGGCCGGCGTTTATCCGCTGACGATCAAGGTCGTGGATGCCTCGGGCAACGAGGTCGTTCAGTCGGTCAACCTGACCGTGGTGGATGTCAACCGCAAGCCTGTGCTCGATGTCTCCAACCAGGCCGTGACTGAAAATGAATCGCTGATCTTTACGGTCAGCGCCGAGGACCCGGACGGGGATGCGGTCACACTGGGGACCGGCAGCCTGCCTACCGGCGCGGTCTTTACCGCGGCTTCGGGCGAATTCACCTGGACCCCGGACCAGTCCCAGGATGGCAACTACACGATCCTGTTTACCGCCTCCGACGGCAAGTCGGTGGGCACCGACAGCGCCCGGGCCATTATCAGTGTCGGTGATGTGAATCGTCCCCCGGAGGTCGATCCGGTCGGCGATCAGCTCGTGCGCGAAGGCGAAACCCTGACTATCAGCTTTGCGGCCGCGGACCCGGATGAATCAGACCAGTTACAGATCACGGCCGCCGGGCTGCCCTCCGGCTATAGGCTCACTAAGAGCGGGACCAATCCGGTTACGGCCACGATTGCGCTCACCCCGGGTTACAAGCAGCAGGGGACTTACCAGGTCGAGGTGACCGCGACCGACAACGACCCGGCCGCGCCGCTCAGCTCGAGCTCCCTGTTCACGCTCGAGGTCCAGGATGTCGATGTAGCGCCCTCCTTTACCGGCAGTCTGTCCGGAAGCGGAGCGCTGGCGCTCAGCGTGGATGAGAATGGCCGCCTGGAGGTCAACCTGACCGCCGAGGATGCCGGCGGCGATACGGTCACTTACTCGGCCAGCTATTTGCCGAAGAACTCCCGGATCGTCCCGAAGAGCGGCAATAAAACCGACCAGTGGATTTTCACTCCGAGCTATATCCAGTCCGGCCGGTACCGGTTCGATATCCTGGCCAGCGATGGCGGCCAGACCGTCTCGCGGAACGTTGAAGTGACTGTTGCGGATGTCAACCAGCCGCCGCGGCTCCCCGGCCTCTCGGACCAGGCTGTCACCGCGGGTGATATCATCACTTTCGCGGTCAACGCGACCGATCTCGACGGGGATGCTTTTACGGTCAAGACCGCCGGCCGCGTATCTTTCCTCAACGAGGGCAACCCGCCGCCGGCGAGGATCCGTGACGGTAACGTGTTCGTCTTCGACACCGCCCTGCTGGACGCCTCCCAGCAGATCGCATCCGCGGTGTTCCTCTTCTGGGCCGAGGATGTACGCGGCGGAGTGAGCGATACCGCCCAGATCGAGATCGCGGTGGTCCGCAAGGACAAGAAGAATGTCAGCAATCTAGGCAGCGGCCTGTTGGCCGCCGCATCCACCCTGAACACTACGGGTATTGGCCTGAACCTCGGCCTTAACAACAACACCGGCAGTACGCTCACCGGCGATATAGATTACAGCGAGAAATCCGGCTTCAGCGATCAGGCCCCCGCCGCTCCGGTGCTGCTGGCCGGCGCGAGCGCCTCCAAGGCGAAAGGCCCGCGGGTCTATTCCTTCTCTTACCTGGCCGGCGACTTGACCAGCCAGTTCTATGGTATCCGCCGCGGCTGGGGTCTGGACCTCACCGCCTTCTCCGCCGGGACCGGCGCGGATTCGCTCATTCCGGGCCTCGGGGCCACGGTTACTATGTCCTATTACGATGCCGACCTGCCGACCGGGATTCCCAATTTCACCGAGGCGCGGGTAAGTGTGTTCGGCTATGACGGGGTGGCGGGAAAGTGGATGCTGATGGACAGCGTGGCGGTCGATACGGTGAAAAACGAGGCCACCTTCAAGCTCACCAACCCGCAGATCACCGATTATACTATCGGCGCGGTGGTCGATGTCGTTGCGCCCCTGATTACCGACGTCAAGTTCAAGGGCGGCAGTTTCACGGTCACCTCTACCGATGTTGATACATTATATAGTCTGGACGGGAGCTATGAAATCCGGGTCAATATCACCGATGACAATATTGTCAGCAGCACGGACGCCCTGCTCTACTATGCTGTCGGCGCCGAGTCTTTCCAGTCGGTTCCGCTCACCCTCTCCGGGGTTAATCTTTTCATCGCCACGCTCCAGGAGGGCGCGCTTCAGAGCGGCACGGTGATCCGCTACTACATCGTGGCGCAGGATGAAATGAACACGGTTTACTCTCCGGCCGGCGGCGCAGACCAGCCTTATCAGATGGTGCTGCTCACCTACACAGGTAAGCCCGGGGATGTGGACGGGAATATCACGATCAACATTTTCGACCTGCTCGAGCTGCTCAAGGTGCTCGGCGGCAGCAAACCGGCGAACATTCAATCGGATGTGGACGCCAACGGCAAGACCGATATTTTCGACCTGCTCAAGCTGCTGAAACTTCTCGCTGGCTGATAGGATTTTTTCAATGAAAAAGCATGACTTGAAAAGCCCTGAAAACCACCAAAAGGAGGCCTATGGAAATTTAGGCGGTTATTGGTTTTACATGGTTTTTTGCTTCTTTTTTCTTGACAGAATATTCTTGACAAAGGCCGGGCAGGGCTATATAATAAAGTCAATTTGGGGTTCCCGTATTTCTTGCAGGCCATTCCCTGTCCTGTTAAGCTATTGAAGTGTCACCAGTTACAGAAGTTTTCCCTTTTGAACGAAAACAAAAGGAGGAAACCGGATTTTTTTTGGTATTGGCTTTTCCTGTTATTTTTCCGTTAGCTGTGAGAAAATTTTTTGATCGAAGGATAGAAGCAAGTGAATAATCTGATCTATGGAGGATTGTCTATGAAGCAGAGTGGACCGCATTTGCCTGACGGCACAGCAAGTCGTGTTAAAAACTTTCAAAGGAGGACATTTCTTATGAAGTCTCGCCTTCTGTCCAGTGCAACAGGATTACTTTTCCTGTTGCTGGGTTTGGTAAACACCAATCTTTTCGCGCAGGTCTCTGATGCGAGCGCCGTTAAATTTCAGATCAAGGATGCCGTAAATACGACTGTTTGGAGAGATTCGACCATGACGACTCCGGCCGATACGGTTGGCCGCGCGGTCCAGTGGACTGTGGAGTTCCCGAATAACGCCCAGACAGCCACTCTGACCAAGTACAGGATTACTCTGCCTGCCGGTACCGCGGTCAATGAAGCTTCCTTGCAGAACGGCGGTGTTTACGTGTCTTATACCAACAGCGGTCTGACGGTCACCGATTCTGTAACCGCTGGCGGTATCACTGTCAAAACCACTAACGATACGACAACGGTTTCATATAGTACGAGCGTTTCGCCGGTAATCGAAGTTACCGCGCCGCGCACTTACAGCTCCGCTTTATATCGTGTCGAGTTGCGCAAGGGTATCTGGCAGTCCAAATCGGTGATGGGAACGAACGTTGCGCAGAGTGATGGCAACGAACAGGCCAAGATGAAGATCTCGTTCGTCAACACCGACCAGAGCACCACCACCTACATTGACTCGACGCGTTTCTGGGTCAGCAACGATTACGCCGACGGTGTGTCTTACAACACCGCGATCCAGGGTGTTATCAGCGGCAGTTACCTGGCCGGTGCCGATACCTTGATCGTTGTTGACCGTTTCGGCAACTATGTCTCCGACTTCTTCAGCGTCACCAACGATTCGCTGGTAATTTCGGTCAGCGACTCCACGACAGTCGGCTATTTTACCAAGAATACAGCGGTAGGCTCGGCTCTTGCGTTTATTACTGGCACCAGCACCAAGTTTATCGCTAAGAGTGATGGTTCGGGTAATTCCTATACCGTAAGGGCTAATTATGGTGCCCAGACCACAGGCGTGCTTTCCCAGCCTATAGACTTCACTGGCTCTGTGAAGGCGGACTCGATTAACAATGACCGGCTAGCGTCTGCCCTTTATCTGGGCAATGCTGCAACCGCCAACGTCACCCATACTCCCGGAACGCTGGGTCTCAAGTTCAATAAGTCAGCCAGCTCTACTCTGGCTACCGATGACACGGTTACTTTTACCGTCAGAGTCTATGGCGCCGGCTCCGCGCGCTACGGCGGCGGGACATATTTTAATAAGGGCATGACCCGCTCCACCACGATCAAGAGGGTATTGAAAGCCTCAAGCGCCAGTAAGCTGATCGGAACACTGACTCTGGCCGGCGGCTCGCAGGCCATCGTAAACGGTAATACGGTTACCGGCCTTTCGGTCACCGTCAAAGACATATTTGGTGATGCGTTCAACGCCCAAACTTTCGGCTCTTCCAGCCTCGACTCGGTCGGCTTCAAGTTCGAGTACTCCAAGAAAAAGACGGTTGACGCCACCATCACCGGGCAGTTGCAAGCCGGCACCAAGGCGGCTAACAGTGTCAAGACCATTCCGAAAGCGCGCTTGATCGGCGCTGGTGTCCTGGCTGATAACAGCGCCTCGCCTTACGGCTCCTGGCTCTATAGTGGAGCCACCAGCTCTACCGGTGCGTACTCCATAACCGCGAAATATATCGGCATGACCTCCCTGGGTACCACCGCGGATACCACGGCGAGGGACTCGATCGACATTATCGCCTATGCCAAGACCAACGGCACAGCCGATACGATCCGGATCAAGGTCACCCCTGGCTCGCCGGTTTATTTCGACCTGGACAGCCTGAGTGCGAAGCTTGCTACCACCACCCTGGTCCAGGGCGCCCAGTTCCCGGCCAGCATACCGATTTTCGCGCTGGATACGGCTTACAACCGGATCACCAACCTGAACCTGGATTACAACACGACGTTCCTGGACAATGTCACGGTCCAGTCTACGGCGATGAAATCGATCAACTTCAAGATTGACGGTCGCGATCCTCTGGGCTATGCAGCCTCGACCAAGACCGACTCAATCCGCATCGATTCGCTGGGCCCGATTGCCGGAACGCGTACAGGCAAAGGTTTCGGCGCCAGCGCCCTGTCTGACAGCTCCAAGATTTGGGATCTCACTCAGGCCCGCAGCGACAGCAGCCGTCTGAACCTCGGCGGCACCGGTGCGGACCCGATGGGTATGCGCCTGAATTACACAGGCAGCAACTACCGGATTTCCATGATCTGGAACCCCGCGGATGTCGGCCAGACCTATGCCGAGCGCTCGCAGGACCTGGGACTGTTCTCGCTGTCAGCCGCTTCCGCTATCGACAGCGTGATCACCGTGACTCAGGCCACCACGGCCACGGCCGGCAAGACCGACCCCCTGGTTGTATCCTTTGTCATCCCGAGCGGTTCGAGCCAGAGTATCGGTCCGAACCAGGCTGACAGCCTGCTGTTCATCCAGTTCGTCAACATGACCTCGGCCGCCGGTATTCCTTCCGGCATCAACAAGGCTAATGTCAAGATTTCGGTGGACGGCACTAATTACTACACCGCGCTCGGCGTAACCCAGGGCACGGACAACCCGGATTCGATCTGGGTCGCTACTCCGATCCTGGCCGATGCCGGCACGAGCAATGCGACTGTTTATGTCAAGATCGAAGGCTTTGTCAGCCCGACCATTGCTGATACTACTAATTACTACCAGGTTGTTGTCAGCACTGAGTCTGCCCCGATCAAGTCCCATAAATATATGACCGTCGTGGCCAATAGCTTCGCCTCGATCAAGATCCTGTCTCCGAATGCCACCAAGAGCGTCACAATTCCCAAGTGGCTGAGCCAGGTCAATACCACCAGCCTGACCGATACCCTGAAAGCCGGTGTCGCCGCGAAGTTCCAGATCTATACCGGCGATGCTTACGGCAACGCGGTTAATATCGGCTCGGCGGCAACGCAGGGTCTGGTGGTGAAACACGTCGATTCTACGGTTACCGGTAAAATCCTGAAGGTCCAGCAGACCTTTGACGGCGCCGCCCTGACCACAAAGACCCATGCGTGGTACGACACCGTCACGGTCAAGATCGACACTAACAGCGCTGGCTCCTACAAGCTAATCGACAGCCTGCTGGTAACCCCGGCCATGTCCGGCAATTACTATATAGTAGTGACGGACACTAACGCGGTTCCGGATGCCATGGATTCGGTGATGGTCCATGTCAACACCACTCTGGCCGGCACTGTCGCTCTCAACCCGGACACCACGGTTCAGGGCGCCCGGTCCACGAACCTGCCGACCCTGACGGTTACCCTGCGCGACACCATGGGTAACCTGTTGGCGGATACCCTGGTCACCATGAAAGAGCAGTATGGTGACGCGGCTGGCGGATTCGTCCAGATCAACGATTCAACGCTCTCAGCCGTCACGGATTCGGTCGGCGTGAAAGCCAGTGCCAGCGGTATCGCCACGGCGATTTACAAAGCTGGTACCGGCGATTCCGTGTCGGTCAAGGTCTGGGTGCTCAACAGCACCAAGGTGACGGCCAAGTACTATGTGGCTCGCACCACCCTGGTGTCGGCCGGCGAGGCTACCGATATCAATTTTGTAACCGTGCCTGATTCGCTGGTCGCGGATACGACCAATGCTCAGACTATCACGGTCGATCTGCTCGATGGCGAGAAGGTCAAGAAAGCCTACCTGACCAAGTACGTCAGCACGCTGACCCTCGGCACGGACATGAAGTTCGTCGAGTCCGATGCAATTATGACTCTCGTGGCTGATTCCTCCAATGTCAGCCCGGCTGCCGACTCGGTCAGGTGGACGGCTTCGATAGCCGCCATCAAGACCGTCGGGACCAGGATCGGGTACACGGTATCGGCTATCGACAATACTGACGATACCACGACCTCGGCGATGGGCCATTTCATAATCGCCCCGAAGCGCGGCAAGAGAAATATCTCCACCAGCGCGGTTAACGTGGCCGATGTGATGCGTTCTGTCTATCTGGTCGCCGGTGTGGTTCCCACGGCGAGTGTCACGGCTGTCGACTACCTGGGTCTGGACCTCGATCAGTCCGGCGATTTCGATACCCCGGACCTGACCGCGATCCTTGCCATCTGGAGAGGCACCGGTACGCTGCTCGCCTCAGCCGGCGAACAGCAGGCCGTTACCGCCAAGGTCGATCTGGCTTACGTAGCTACGGACAAGTCCAATGCCAATCTCTCGGTTAACCTCGAGAACAGCGGCAGCCTCAACGTGGCTGTCCTGAGAATCAAGTACGATACCGAGAAGTTCGTGCTTGGCGAAGCCGTGGCCACCGACCGCCTGAAGGACGTCAGTGTCGTGACCAGCAACAATACGGCCGAAGGTGTTTACAGCATAGTCGTGGTCAATGTTAACGGTCGCGCGATCTTCAAAGGCAGTGGCGCGATCCTGACCATTCCTGTAACGGCAGTTGGTGATAAGTTCGACGGCACCGGCGAGATCTCGCTGCTCAAAGCCGGTTTCGACGACAACGTCGCGGCCGAGCTCGATCGCAATGTTCTCTCGCCCAAAGCAGTCCTGCCTAAGGCCTATGCTTTGAGCCAGAACTATCCTAACCCCTTCAACCCGTCGACGACTATCGCCTTTGATGTCCCCGAGGGTAAAGAAGTCAGCGTACGGCTCAATGTCTACAACATGCGTGGACAGCTCGTACGTACACTGGTCAGCGAGGTCAAGAGCGAAGGCTCTTACCAGATCCAGTGGAACGGTGATGACAATTACGGACGCAAGGTATCTTCCGGTGTCTACTTCTACCGGATTGTTGCCGGTGAATTCAGTCAGACCAGGAAGATGGTGATCCTCAAGTAATTGAGGATAACGGCCCAGAGAGTGCCGGATTCGCGAGAATCCGGCACTCTTTTTAAACAAAGAAAAGCCGTTATTGGCCGTATTGTCGAAGTTCATCAACCATTCGGGATTAATCAACCATGGGATAGAAGCAGATGACTATATTGAATGTTATATCTGCCCCTCACGAGACGGGGAGGTTAAGATATGAAACTT
The DNA here is from genome assembly GCA_001780825.1 of Candidatus Glassbacteria bacterium RIFCSPLOWO2_12_FULL_58_11. Taxonomy (GTDB): domain Bacteria; phylum Gemmatimonadota; class Glassbacteria; order GWA2-58-10; family GWA2-58-10; genus GWA2-58-10. The sequence goes on from MFIX01000005.1 coordinate 14,696, forward strand.
AAGAGGCTTTTAAGCCTGGCAGGATTTCTTGCTGCATTTCTGATTTTCACCGGCGGGAGGCTGCAGGCGGCAAACCTCATTGATGTGGGGGACGCCCAGGCCTTTGCTGGTGGCAATGACACGGTTGACGTTTTCGTAACTTTGGATTCGGCTTATGTAGGAGCGCAGGTAACCCTGAGCTTCGATAAGACGAAGTTAAGTTACCAAGAGGGAAGCCTGGTCTACAACCAGACGGCATGGAATCCGGCCTGGGGTGCACCGCAAGTCGGCGTTGACACTGCCGCCGGCACGGTTACGGTGGCATTTCTCTCCCTTACGGATGTTAGCGCCGCACTGCCGAAAACCTCCGTGTCGATGAAACTGTTCTCGGTAGTGCTCGATGTCGACGCTGAGGCGGGGACAGGCACAACCGCAATCTCGTCGAGCGGGATATTAACTTCCCGGACTGCGGATTTTGACCTGGTGGAATACCCGGTAACAGGGGCAAGTGCCCTCTCGGGCGATTTCGTAATCCAGGGCAGTTTCACTCTCGCCGTCGATTCGGTCACGGCCAGCCCCGGCATTGCGACCGCGGTCCCGGTATATCTGACCAATATCAGCAAGGCTACCGGCGTACAGCTCACTATCGCCTACGACAGCTCGCAGGTTTACTATGCGGGCACTGTCGAAAGCAACACCGCGGCGTGGGCGAGCGGAACACCGGAAACCCCGGATGTCGTCGATTTCGGTGATTCGCTTAGAGTGTCGCTGTATTCGCTGTCGGCGACCGCCAATCTCCCGGTGTCAAACGATGCGCGCTGGATTGCCAAAGTTTATCTGAAATCCAAATCGGGTGCTACCGAGGCGACGGATAATGCTTTGACGCTGACTCAGGGGATCGTGGTCACCACCGATGCGAACTTTAACGCGGTGGACAATCCGGCGACCCTGATCGATGGTAACTTTTACATCGAATCCAAGCACAGCCTGAGAATATCCAGGGATGCGGCGGCTCCGCTCGGCGGTTCTGATGCGGTGACGGTTTATTTGAAGAACTCCGAGACACTTGTGGCGATCGAAGCGGAATTGATGATCGATAGCGGCAATTTCACCGTGTCGCAAAGCGATGTGACGGTGAACAGCGCTATCTACTCCGGCGGCGTAAGCTCCACCGTAACGGTCACCGATTCGACAGTTAAAGTGGTGGCCCTGCCGGCCAATCCGCTCGATAGCATTTCCGCGAGCGCTACGGAAAAGATGCTGTTCTCAGTGGTGCTACACGTTAAGAGTGCGGCAGCCACTGGGTACGACTCGCTGAATGCCACTGCTCTGGCTACGTCAAGGGACGCGAACTTCGATCTTACCGAGGTCCCGATTACCGCGGTGACCAAAGGTGTATTCTTGATTCGCAGCCCATTCGAGTACCAGGTGAAGAGCAAGACCGCCTCGCCGCAAACCGAG
>MFIX01000006.1:0-2844 GCA_001780825.1 Candidatus Glassbacteria bacterium RIFCSPLOWO2_12_FULL_58_11
AGAGGGCACCGGCCTGGGCCTTTCGATATCCTATGGTATCATACACCAGCACGGCGGGGATATTGAAATCGAGAGCCGGACCGGCGAGTCCGGTTCAGCGGGTCACGGTACCCGCGTGGCGGTCACCCTTCCGGTAAAATCTCCGTCTCCGAAGAAGCAGGACGGGCAGGCGAAAAATGACTGAGAAAATCCTGGTAGTCGATGATGAAAAGAAAATCCGCACGATTCTCGAGCGCCTGCTGGCCGAGGAGGGTTTCAGCGTGCGCAGCGCCGCCAACGCCGAGGAGGCGGTTGAGCTGGCCGGTTCCTGGGAGCCGGACCTGGTGCTGATGGATCAGCGCATGCCAGGCATGGATGGGATCGAAGGTATGGTGCGGATCAGGGAGAAGCGCTCCTGGATCACCGTAATAATCCTGACGGCCTACGCTTCGATCGAGCTGGCGGTCGAGGCGGTAAAGAAGGGCGCCTATGATTACCTGGCCAAGCCTTTCGACAACGATGAACTGCTGATTGTCATCCGGCGCGCCCTGGAACGGGCCTCCCTGACCCACCGCGTGGACCGCCTGGAAAAAGAGCTGCGGGGGAAATACAGCTTCCAGAACATAATCGGCATGAGTTCCGGCATGCTGCGCGTGTTCGAACAGGTGGCTCGGGTCTGCGAGACCGGGGCGACCGTGCTGCTGGAGGGAGAGAGCGGGACCGGCAAGGAGCTGGTGGCGCGGGCCATCCATTTCAACAGCCGCCGCAGCGACAAGCCATTTGTGACTGTCAACTGCGGGGCTATCCCGCTGACCCTGATCGAGAGCGAGATGTTCGGCCACGAGAAAGGAGCCTACACCGGGGCCAATGAGCGCTATAAGGGAAAGTTCGAGCAGGCTGAGGGAGGCTCGTTCCTGCTGGACGAGGTCGGCGAGCTGTCCCTGGACGCCCAGGTGAAACTGCTGCGCGTGCTGGATGAGCGCCGGATCACCCGCCTGGGGGGCCGCGAAAGCATCCCCATCGATGTCCGCCTGATCGCCGCCACCAACCGGGACCTGCAGAAGCTGGTGGACGAGGGCGCCTTCCGCCTGGACCTGTTCTACCGCCTCAATATAGTCACTATCCATATACCCCCGCTGCGCGAAAGAACACTGGATATCCCGCTGTTGGCGGAAAATTTCATCCTCAAGTACAACAAGCAGCTCGGCCTCGGGGTACAGGGCCTTTCGCGGGAAGCCCTTGAACTGCTAAAGGCTTACACCTGGCCGGGCAATGTGCGGGACCTGGAAAACGCCGTGCAATGCGCGATGATCCAGGCCGGGAGCGGCATTATCGATGTCGTCCACCTGCCGATGCGGATCAGCGCGGCGCTGGATGGCCTGGCGGAGGGAGATAATCCGCCCGGCCCTGATGGCAGCCTTGGGGACTCGGTCCAGCGGGCCACCGCCAGGCTGGAAAAAGAGCTGATCGCCAGGACAATCCAGGAGTGCGGCAACAACCGCTCGCTGGCCGCGCATAAACTGCAGATCAGTCGCAAAACTCTGTACAACAAGCTCCGGGAATACGGGATCGAGTGAGAGATACTAACCCGCGTTATTCATAAAAATATCGTTTGCCCCTCATGCAGGGGCGCACCCCGTGCGCCCGGCTGCCATTGAGAATGTCTCAAACAGCGGGCGGCCACGGGGGGCCGCCCCAACGGGATTTGTGGTATTTTGTGAATAACCCGGGACAGTAAGGTATCGGGGTAATCTATCCCAGGTCACTTGATTGGTGTCAGCACGAACGCCAGATCATCCCCGAGCTGGTTGGCCCGGTCCCGGTTGGTGATGAGTTCCGGGGCTGTAAAGGTAATTTTTCCACCCGCGGCCTGGACTGTTTTCTCCTCGATAAACCGCCCGCGCCAGGTATGAAAGATTTTCAAGTTGTAGTTTCCATCCGTCAGGCCCTCCAGGGTTATTTTCTCCCCGGCGATTCCCTCGCCCAGCCGGGGATTGACCGCCCAGCCGAATACCGTGGCCCCATTGCGCATGGCCCAGGCATCTGTCCCTTTGCCCACCCGGCAGACCACCGGCCCGGGATTGTCCCCGCTAAAGTCCAGCCCGCAGACAAAGCGGGAGAAAGCCCCGAGCTGCGAGTTGACCACGTTGTCGTTCAGCATTTCCGAGTACGCCCACCAGAACGGCGTGGCGCACAGGCCATTGGCCAGGCCCGCCCAGAGGGCATTATGGTACATAGCCATGTAGCCCGGCTGTGAAGGCTCATAGAAAGTGTGCGCCCAGCCGCACTCTCCGATGATAGCCGGCTTGGCGAACTCGCGCCAGAGCCGGGAAGCCTCTCCGCCGTAATTCAGGTAGCTCGAGCGCAGCGGGTGTTCCTCCTTCCCGGTCAGCCGCGCCGCGGTCCGGGGCATCGGCCAGTGCTGGGCCTCGTAGATCTCGCGCGAGGCGATATCAAAAATCCCGTAGCCGCCGGGCCAATAGCGGTCTTTGCCCCCGCTTTGCGTGCCGGCGGTGGGCCGCCCCCAGGGGTCGTTGGCGTGGAACCAGTCCCGCACTTTTACGCACCAGGCCTCGGCCGCTTCAGTGTTCCCCTTGGCCCAGGCCTCAGTCCCGTCAATCTCATCCACCACGAACCAGAGGAAAAGGCTGGGGCTGTAACCCCAGCGGGCGATTATATAGCGGAAAAGCCGCTCCTGGAACTGCCAGGCCTCAGGGCTGGAGAAAAAATCCGCTGCCGGACAGACATTATGGTAGGGATTGGTGAGCCAGCGCGCATTGCCCCCGCCCCAGACTGTCTCCGAAGCATAGGAGTGGAACAGCAGGTTCCAGCTGATCTTGATCTCCCGCGCCTCGCTCCATTCGA
>MFIX01000006.1:2868-10244 GCA_001780825.1 Candidatus Glassbacteria bacterium RIFCSPLOWO2_12_FULL_58_11
GGTCCTGGTCGAAGCGGCCCGCGCCGGTAGCCATGGTCTCGAGCGGCGTGGGGAAAAATCCGATGAAATTGCAGCCGGTGCGTTTCAAATGGTCGAGGTCCGTCTCGGTGATACTGCCTCCGCGGCCGGGACCATCGTACTCATCGTTGTACCAGAGTCCCACCCCGTAAAATGGAGCTCCGTCCGTGTGCTGCAGGTAGCGCCCATTGCCGGCAATCCTGATCCAGCCATGGCCTTTCGGATCTGTGACAGTAAACGTATGCGGCTCGCTGGCTGTGGCGCCCTGGCTGTCAGCGAGGCGCAGGACATAGCTCCATTCGCCGGTCTCGCCGGCCGGGGCAAAGCGCACCATCCAGAGGACATCCCAGGAGCTGGGGTTGTAGAAACCGGGGACTCGCCACACTTTCCCGGAGGGCGCGGTGAACTCGGCGGTCAGGTCCACCTGGCCCGGGTCGAACGGATTGTCGAAAGCGGCATCGAGAGAAACCCGCAGATCGATCTTTTCGTACAGGCCGACCGTGTCGCCGGAGGCGCGAATACCGTGGATGACCGGCTGGGCTGCTGTAGCGGATCTCAGAAGTAGCACGACGGCAGGCAAAAGAAATAAAGCCATGCGGCGAAGACGGGATGTGTTTTGCATTTTATCCTCCGATCCGGTGGACGCAAATACTCAGCCGTTAATGGTAAAAGATGGTGGCTCCAATAGGATTGATTGATAGAAATTCACGCTCGTTTATGATATTCTATATTATCACCCGGCGCAAAATTGAGGAAGCAATTCGATACTGCCAGGCTCTCCGGCCAGTGGCCGCGGGGGGAAAGAATAGTAAATCGATTGCTAAACGTATTTCTTTATGATAAAATGAGATCAAAGCTGACAGCGGGGATAATTCATATATCTCAATACTAGCTGTTTCGATTCCCTAACGTGAGGTAGCAGCTGAATTTACTGAATAATATCCTAACAGAAAACTAATAGAAAACTACTGTAGTTTCCGTTCCAAACAATAGTATATTAAAATTGGGTTAGTTCAGGTATTTTCAGATTCCGAGCCGGAATTCCGTCAAATAATCACCGCAAATCGCTTTTTCCGAATACAACCGGAGACGAAAATGAAAACTCTGTATCTGGTCAGGCACGCCAAAGGGGAAAGCAGGTTCGGCCAAAAACCCGATTTCCAGCGGTCAATAACCGAAAGGGGACGCGAGGACGCGCTCAAAGTCGCCGAGAGCCTCAAGGCCACGGAAAAATCTCCATCCGTGATTATTTCCAGTCCGGCGCTCCGGGCCAGGCAGACCGCCAACATCTTTGCCGGCCAGCTCGGCTACCGGACCAAAGCCGTCCGCACCAGGAAAATACTCTACGACCAGGATGGACGGGTAATCCTTGCGATGCTTCAGGGGCTGGATCCGGCGCTGGAGCGGGTCATGCTGGTCGGACATAATCCATCTCTGTCGGACCTGGCGAAAAAGTTCTGCGACGAGATCCGGGACGATCTCCCGACCAGTGGCGCGGTAGCCATCGAGTTTGAAGTCCGGGATTGGCCCAGTATCGGAAAAGTAAAGGGCGTTTTGAAACTGTATGAATTTCCCAAAGCCGCGGTCAAATGCGCCCTGGTGGAAAAGAAGCCGGGACTGAAAAAAAGTATCGAAACTAAATTGATCCAACAGATCAGCCTGATCCTGGAAGAACAGGACAGAACGGCGGCTGAAAAAATGCGCGGACCGATCCGCAGCTTAACTAAAAAACTGGTGAAGAAATTCGTGGCGGGCATGGCACACGGCAAGGGCGGCAATTAGCAATCCGCCGGTTATCCGAAGTCCCAGTGCCGACAACAGACCTCAAGTCTTTTCCGGGCCGGTATCTATGGAAGAAAAAGAAACAAAGTTTGTCGTCAGGGAAATCGGCTGGCTCTCTTTCAACGAGCGAGTCCTGCAGGAGGCCTGCGACCCTAGGAATCCGCTGATCGAAAGGATCAAATTCCTCGGTATTTTCTCCTCCAACCTGGACGAGTTTTTCCGGGTGCGGGTCGCCACCTTGAATCGAGTGATCAAAGCGAGCAAAAAAGCTAAGGCCCTGCTGGGGTACAATCCGCGGAAAATACTGAACGAAATCCAACAGATCGTGCTCGATCAGCAGAACAAGGTCAATGCGGCATATGACGACATCGTTAAAGGCCTGGCCAGGAAAGAAATCTATATTCTCGATGAGAAGTCGCTTAACCGGGAGCAGAAAAATTTCATAAAAGCGTATTTTGAGAATCAGGTCCGTCCCAGCCTGTTCCCGATAATGATCGATCACCTGGGAAGGCTTCCCGAGCTCAAGGACCAGTCGATTTACCTGGCGGTCTGCCTGAAAAAGAAAACCGGTACGGCCGATGACAGGCATTCCCTGATTGAAATCCCCACCAACACCATTTCGCGCTTTATGGTATTGCCGCCGAAATTCGGCAAGAACTATGTCATCCTCCTGGATGATATAATTCGAGTCTGCCTGGAAGATATCTTTTCGCTGTTCGGTTTCGATGAGTTCGAGGCCTATACGCTAAAAGTAACGCGGGATGCGGAACTCGACATCGATGATGATCTGACCCTGAGCTTCTTTGAAAAAATAACCAAAGGCCTGAAAAAAAGAGGCCACGGAATTCCGGTCCGGCTGGTTTATGACCGGGAGATACCGGAATATTTTTTTAAAAAATTGATAAAAAAGATATCCTTCACCTCGACCGATACGCAGATCCCGGGCGGACGGTACCACAATTTCAAGGATTTAATCAAATTCCCCCCGCTCGAAGATCCGGACCTGCGCTTCCTGCCGCTGCCGCCTTTTCAGCATAAAGACCTGAACCCGCGGGAAAGCATCATCAGTGTCATCAAGAAAAAAGATGTGCTGCTGGTCTATCCTTACCATACCTTCAACCACTTGAACGATTTCCTGCGCGAGGCTTCGATCGACAGCAAAGTTACCTCGATCAAAATGTCAATTTACCGCCTGGCCAGGAACTCCAATGTGGCTAACGCCCTGATTAACGCGGCCAGGAACGGCAAAGAGGTCACCGTGGTGATGGAGCTGCAGGCCCGGTTTGATGAACAGGCCAACCTGGACTGGGCGGACCGGATGCGCGAGGAGGGGATCAAAGTCATGCACGGGATTCCGGACCTCAAAGTGCATTCGAAGCTAATTCTGGTCGACCGCAAGGAAAAGGGACAGCACGTCAAATATGCCAATATCAGCACCGGGAATTTCAATGAAGAGACCGCGCTGATTTACAGCGACCACTGCCTGTTTACCAAAGACCCCAGAATTACCGAGGAAGCCGAAAAAGTATTCGAGTTTTTTGAAAAAACGTACAAGTCATTCACTTATAACCACCTGCTCGTCTCCCCGTTTAATATGCGCAAATCCCTGATTTCGCTGATCCGCAACGAAATCGAGAATGCGAAAAAGGGGAAAAAGGCCTACATTCTCCTGAAAATAAACCATCTGTCCGACAGAAGCATGATTGACCATCTTTACGACGCCGACCGCGCCGGCGTGAAAATAGACATCATCATCCGCGGCGTCTGTTCCCTCGTGCCGGGGATCCCCGGCACGAGCGGCACCATTAACGCAATCAGCATAATCGACCGGTTCCTCGAACATTCCCGGATCTATGTTTTCGGCAATGACGGGAACGAGCTGATCTACCTTTCCTCGGCCGATTGGATGGCCAGAAACCTGGACCAGCGGGTCGAGGTAGCCTGTCCGGTTTACGATGACCGGCTCAAGGCGGAAATCAGGGAGTTCCTCAATTTTCAGCTCAAAGACAACACCAAAGCTCGTATCGTCAACGGCCAGCTGGTCAATGATTACAAGAGAGAACCGGGAAAAGCCTCTTACAGGGCGCAACTGGACTATTACCGGTTCCTTAAAAAGCAATCCGGTAAAAAATCTTAATATACGGAGACGGCAAAGGTGGTTTTAGCGGCAATAGATATCGGATCGAATGCGATAAGACTTTTAATATCAAATGTTTACGAAGAAACAAATAAAACGATCTATAAGAAATTTTCGCTTACTCGCGTGCCGATCCGTCTTGGGGAAGACGCCTTTCTGACCGGAAAAATATCCGTCGAAAAGACCCTGGCGGTGATCAAAGCGATGATCGCTTTCAAACACCTGATGGAGATCCACCAGCCTGAGGCCTACCTGGCTTTAGCCACCTCGGCGATGCGCCATGCGGAGAACGGCGGAAGAATTGTCGCGGAAATAAAAAGACAAACCGGCATCGAGGTGGAGATAATCGACGGACAGAAAGAGGCCGAAATAATTTATTCGACGCATATCGCCGAAGAGATGGAAAAAGATTGCGCCTATTTATATATCGAAGTGGGCGGAGGAAGCACGGAGATCAGCCTTTTCGCCCACGGCCACAATATCTTTTCCCGTTCTTTCCCTATCGGTACGGTCAGATTGCTCCATAATCTCATGGACAGCGCCGACTGGGATGAACTCAAGCTGTTCCTGAAAGTGCACACTCCCGGTTATACGCCGATCGTGGGAATCGGCACGGGAGGCAATATCAATACGATTTTTAAAATGCTTTTCAAAAAAGAAGGAAAACCCCTGACTTTAAGCCGGTTGAAAAAAACCTGCAAGTTTATCGAGGACCATTCCCTCGAGGACCGGGTTAAAATCCTCGGCCTGCGGCCAGACCGCGCGGATGTGATTGTGCCGGCGATGAAAATTTATCTCTCGATCATGAAATGGTCCGGTATCGCTAAAATCATTGTCCCCAAAATAGGACTGGCGGACGGGATCATACACCTGCTCAACGAAAAATATAAAAACGCGGAAAAGCCGGAAACTTACAAGCCTCTAATCTATGTAAGCGATGTATAAAAAAATCGTTTTGGATTATTTCAATGCCAGAGTCGCCGGTCTGGAGCAATTCTGCAGCCTGGCCCTCGAGCGGAAAGAGCCGGAAGGGATCCACCAGTTGCGGGTGGAAAATAAGCGCCTGAAGGCTTTTTTTTGTCTCCTGGAAAGCATTAACCCGGCGCTCGAAGCCAAAAAATATTTCAGCGGGTTCAGGCAGCTCTCAAAAAGCGGCGCTGCCGAGCGCGATGCTTTCGTGCAGCTTGAGCTGTTGAATGAATTGACAGCGGATAACCGGGAACTGGAGCTGCCGGGGTACCGGGAATTCATCCGGCAATTGGAGGAAACCGGCTGGAATGTTTTTCAGCAAACTGCGGCGGCGATTAAATTCCAGGACTTTTATAAAAAAGCCGAAGCGATAGACCGGGCTTTAAGGAACGTGACGCAAAAGCGAGCTGAGAGCCGAGCCATGCGCCGCTTCGAAGCGATGTGCAACTTGCTGGCCGGCCTGAAAAGCAGCCGCTCGGCCGCTGACCAGGTTTTCCACCAGATCAGGATTGTCTCCAAGGAAGCCTATTTTACCTATCAGATTATCCAGAATTGTTTCAGCTCTTATATCGAGGAGGAGGGTAAGGAGCCGGCCCTCTTCCTCAAACAGACGCACCAGCTTCTCGGCCGCTGGCACGATTGTGAAATCTGCCGCTCCTGCCTGAAAGAATACTGGGCTTCCCCGCCGAAAATATCGGATCAGCCGGGGCTGGAGGCAATGCGTGGAATAATCCTGGAGCGGAAAGAGCGCTTGAAGGAAGAATTTATTAAGCTCGACCCCGAGTTCAAAGCGCCTTTTCGATCAGTTCACAGAATGTCCTGAGGACTTTAATCCGGGCTAAATTTTTATCGTTGGCTTCGATCAGCGTCCAGGGAGCGATCTCCGTGCTGGTGTGGTCGACCATATCGCAGACAGCCTGTTCATAGAGCTGGAATTTTTCCCGGTTGCGCCAGTCCTCCTCGGTAATTTTGAATCTCTTGTAGCCGGTTTGTTCGCGGGCTTTAAAGCGCGCGAGCTGTTCTTCCTGGCTGATCGAGAGCCAGAACTTGGCAACCAGAGTCCGGTTATCGATCAGTTGTTCCTCAAAATCGTTTATCTCTTCGTAAGCCCGCACCCAGTCCGACTCACTGCAGAACCCTTCTATCCTTTCCACCAGGACCCTGCCGTACCAGGAGCGATCGAAAATCGTGATCATGCCTTGCCGCGGCAAATGCCTCCAGAACCGCCAGAGGTACGGCTGTGCCTTTTCTTCCTCGGTGGGAGCGGCGATCGGGATAACCCGGTAGAGCCCCGGGTCCAGCGCTCCGGTCAAGCGGCGGATGCTCCCCCCCTTGCCCGCGGCGTCAAAACCTTCGAACACGGCGGTCGCCGAAATCTTCTTGAATCCGGGTTCCCGGGCCAGAAGGGCGAGTTTGCCCTGGTATTTCGCCAGCATCGAGCCGTACTTTTTCTTATCGAGTGTTTGCGACAGGTCGAGGGATCGGAGGACCGAAAGATTATCGCTCTTGGCGACTGTCACTTTGACCGGCAGCGTGGTCGCATGATTTTTGGGAGCGCTCAGCCGCTGGTTCAAGGCCTGCAGGATGGCCTTGCCGATGGTCAGTTCGCGATAGCGGGAATCCGCGCCTTCGAGAATGATCCAGGGAGCCTCCGCGGTGCTTGTCCTTCGCAGGGTCCTTTCGGTCACCCGGATGAACTTGTCGTATAACTTCAGATGCTTCCAATCCCGCTCCGTAACTCGCCAACTGTTTTTGGGATCTTTCTCCAGAGCTTTAAATCGCTCCTGTTGTCCATTCTTTGACAGATGAAGCCAGAATTTAAGGATGAGCACTCCCTCATTGACCAGCATCCTCTCGAATTTTTCGATCCGCTCGAGGTGCTGGTCAAGCTGGGAATTCGTGCTGATTCCGTAAACCCTGTCCAGCAGAGCTTGCGAATACCAGGTATGAACAAAAATCCCGATCTTGCCCTTGGGCGGGAACACCTGCCAGAAACGCCACATGTCCGGCCGCTCGAGCTCCTCGGCAGAGGGTTTGAGCATGACATTGGTCCGGATATGACGCGGATCCATCCATGCGTTCAAGGTTTTGATCGTTTCTCCCTTGCCTGCTCCATCGACGCCTGAAATAATGATAAATGTCTGAAAGGTCGACGATTCGCTCAGCTCGAACTGCGCCTGAAGAAGTTGCTCGCGCAACAATGGCACCTCTTCATCGTAAACCTTTTTCGCGACCTTATGGCCCAACTCGGCTGATTCAAACAAGTCAAGCTCCTTGATAAAATTACAGTCCGCCGGAAGATCAAGACCGGCAGAAACGCCAATCGGCCTGAAAAGTATCGCCGAAATATGATAATATCATTTTTTCTCAATCGCTGTCAAAATATTTTCTTTTTTCTTTGCTCTTTAAATTTACGGACACTGGGCTTGACGATTTTTTCATAGCAGTCCGGGCAGATGGAATGGCTGAA
>MFIX01000006.1:10255-19702 GCA_001780825.1 Candidatus Glassbacteria bacterium RIFCSPLOWO2_12_FULL_58_11
CGGGCAGATGGAATGGCTGAACAGGGCCTCCGAGTTTTTTGATATGTAAGCCTCCATCTGCTCCCAGTAGTTTTGATCATTCCGAATTTTTTTACAGTAAGAGCATATAGGCAGCAGCCCCTGAAGTTTTTTGATATGCGACATCGCATCTTCGAGTTCTTTCACACGATCGGACAGGTCTTTCTGCAATTTCAGAACTCGCTCACCCACCTGCATTCGGGCGTGTAATTCCTCGGTATGGATTGGTTTAGTCAGATAGTCATCGGCTCCGGCCCGGAGGCCCTCGATAATATCCTCCTTGTTCCCTCTGGCTGTCAGCAGGATAATATAAACTGACCGCGTCTGTTTTGTTTCCCGGGCGATACGGCAGATATCCACGCCTTCCATGCCCGGCATCATCCAGTCCAGAATGGCCAGGTCAGGCGCATTTTCCTCCTGCAGCGCCTCCCAGGCTTCATTGCCGCTCGAGGTGCTTTTTATTTCGTAACCCCATTTCCCCAAAAGGAGCTCCAGCACCTTTTTTGATACTGGGTCATCTTCCGCGATTAAGATCTTCATCCATCATTCTCCATTAAGGTCTTCAAAGCCGAAAGGAGACGCCCAAGTTCTTTTTCGAGCCTCGTATATGCTTCGTCCGCAAGATTGAGCTTCCCGGCGCGTCCGAGCTCTTCCAGAGTCTGAGCCGCGCCGAAAACTTCACCGGTCTCAAAGTTTCCGACAGCGCCCTTAAAGGTATGCGCTATTTTCTCCACCTGGGAAGAATTTTTATCATTCACTGCTGCCTTTATTTTTTCCAGGTAATCCGGCGCGACTCTAAGAAATTCGCCGCAAACTTCCCTGAGCAGTTCCCTGTCACCTTCCATGCGCCGGAGCATAGCCTCGATATCGAGCTCAAGCGTCATGGATTTTTCTTTTCGCTCGAGTGAAGGTGTCTCGGCCTTTTCCGGGATATGAGCCTCGACAGTCTCAAAAAGCGCTTCCGGCTGAATCGGCTTGGAGATATAAGCATCCATTCCGGCAGCCAGGCAACGCTCTTTATCGCCCTTCAAGGCATGCGCGGTCATGGCGATTATCGGCAGATGATTCCCGGTCGTCATTTCCTGCTTACGAATGATAGCGGTGGCCTCCAAGCCGTCCATCTCAGGCATGTTTACATCCATCAAACACAGATCAAAACTTTTTTCTTTGAGAATTTCAAGCGCCAGCCTGCCGGTGCCGGCCACTTCCACCCGGTGGCCCCATTTTTCCAATATTCTCAGAGCCAGCTTCTGGTTGACCGGGTTGTCCTCGGCCAGTAGGATGTTCAAGCTCCTGCGGCTTTCGCGTATCGAATGGCGGGTGATGAGTTTGTGCTGGTCTTTGGTACTTAAGCCGAGGGTCACCAGAATAGTATCCAGGAGGTCCGATTGCCGGACCGGTTTAAGGAGATAGGCGTTTATACCGGCTTTCTTGCAGAGCTCGCCGTCCCCCCTCTCGCCTGACGATGAAAGCATTATTATGGGGACGGCGCCGCATTTTTCAAGGCCTCTTATTTGCCCGGCCAGGGTAAATCCGTCCATATCCGGCATGGCGGCGTCGAGAAGGATAAGGTCATATTTTTGATCTGGAGTTAAAGCGCCGCGTAAACAGGACAGCGCCGAGACCCCGCCATCCGCTAATGTCACCCGCAGGCCCCAGGTATCAAGCATGTCTCTGAAGATAATCCGGTTGGTCTCGTTATCATCCACTACCAGTGTATTCAGGTTACGCAGTTGGTTTAAATTAATTTTCACTTCGCTGGCAACAGCCCCTTTACCCGTGTCGAAGCGTATCGAGAAGTGGAAAGTGCTCCCCTGCCCAACCCGGCTTTCCAAAGAAATTCTTCCTCCCATGAGCTGTACCAGGTGAGAAGAGATCGAGAGGCCCAGTCCGGTTCCTCCATAGCGGCGGGTCATGGAGCCATCCGCCTGAGTGAAGGCCTGGAAAATATGCTGCTGCTTTTCAGCTGGTATGCCGATTCCGGTATCGGAGACGGAAAAGTGCAGACTGGCGGCTTCACTCATTTCCCACTCGCTCTCCACAAAGATTGTCACCTGGCCTTTTTCGGTGAACTTGATCGCGTTGCCGATCAGGTTAATTATTATCTGGCGCAGGCGGCCGGGATCACCTTTCAGCGTATCCGGGACTTCCGGCTTGATCCGGCAGATCAGCTCCAGCCCCTTTTTGTCCGCCTGGAAGGAAAGTAATTTGATGGATTCATAAAGACAGTCACGGAGGCTGAAATCTATTGATTCCAGCTCCATTTTACCGGCCTCGATCTTGGAAAAATCCAGGATATCGTTAATAATTTCCAGCAGGCAATAGGCCGATTCCTTGACCGTCACAAGATATTCTTTCTGCTCCGCGGTGACAGCCGTTCCAAGAACCAGCTCGGTCATTCCGATGATCCCGTTCATCGGCGTGCGGATTTCGTGGCTCATCCGGGCCAGGAATTCGCTTTTCGCCCGGCTGGCCTCCTCCGCCTGGCGGCGGGCCTGGACCAGCTCGGTGACGTTAACCAAGTTTAAAAGCACTCCATCGTATTTGTTATCCCGGTATATCGGCTGGCACCTCAGCATCACTTCCGCGCCTCCGATAGCGCGCTGCAAAACGAAAGGCTTGCTGCCCGTTTCCTGGCGGAACCGCTCAATCTGCGGCAGAAGGTGGGCCTGTATTTCCAGCGTGTGAAATTCCCCAATTTTCCTGCCGATAATAGCGGACCGGTCCTGGCCCACGAATTTACAAAAATAATCATTCACCTCAATAATCGAGTCTTCCACATCGGCGAAAACTACCCCTTCTTCCATACCGGCAATCATGGCGGAAAGCTTGGCATTTTCCTTATTGGCTTTTTCTTCGGCAATTTTGCGTGCGGTTATGTCCTGAATCATCCCAAAGGAATACTTTAATTTATTATCTGAATCATATACTCCGGTAACTGCGACATCGGCCCAGATCAGATCACCATTCTTTTTGACATATCTTTTTTCGATCCTGTAACTTCTTCGCTTTCTCTCGATTAATTCTCGAAACAATACATCACTTTTCCCAATGTCCGCCGGGTATGTCAGATTACTAAACGACAGTCCATTCAGTTCGCTTTTCGCGAAGCCCAGCATTTTTTTAAAAGCAGTATTCGTTTGCTGGATTTTCCATTCCGGGTTTGAAATCGCAATTCCCACCGGGGCCGAGTCGAAAAGAGTCCTGAAACGTTCTTCGCTTTCCAGCAATGATTCCTCTGCCCTTCTGCGCCGGGTGATATCCCGCACCGAGGCTTGCAAAAGGATATCACCATTTATATAAAAACGGCTAAGCATCACCTCGGCGGGAAATACAGCGCCATCGATTCTTTGATGGCTCCATTCAAAAAAGTCGCTTCCGGACTCGAAGGCTTTGCCGATGTGCTTGTTTGCCGCGGTAAATGAATCCCTGCCATCCGGCTGTACCGGCGGCGATAATTCCGCGGGGTGCTTGGCAAGAAACTGCTCTTTAGATGCGCAGCCGAAGATTTCGAGGGTTCTCTGGTTGCATTCGAGAAAACCCCTTTCATTCAACGTCATGATCGCATCCCGCGAGGAATCGAAAATGGAACGGTAGCGTTTCTCCGAATTCCGAAGCGATTCATGCAGGCGTATTTCCTCGGTAATGTCCTTAAACAGCATGGTATAACAAGCGCTTCTGGAGGGTTCTTTTTTCAATAACCGCACCCTGAAAGTCCTGCCTTTCAGCTCTCCATCGCTCAGGCCGGATTCAATTTCGAAAGAAATTTTGAACTGGTCTATCGAAAATCTCGATTTTCTGGTGCAAATCCTGATATCATAAAATTCCGCCTCCCCGGCAAATGTATGGAATCCGATGTGCTTACCTTTATCGTAAACGGCATTCGCATCTATTGTCTCCAGTAACTTTTCCTGGCCCTTTGCGCTTAAATTTCTGATTCGCCGGGATATTTTTCCGCCGGTCCTTTCCACCGTTATTTCGTATTCAGTGTCAGTATCAAGAGACTCTTGAGTATCCTTAATGTTGACGCCTTGTCTTTGAATATTTGATTCCGAATTATTTCTGGAACCGGTGGAAACCGTGTACCCGAGGAGGTCCGGCATAGATGAATTCCGGGCGGAGGCCCCGTTAAGCACCAGCGACAGGTCCCTTATGTGTTCTTTTACCGAGGATGTTTTTATTTTATAGACTACTTTGACGTCCTCATCGACCCGGCAAATTTCCTGGTCGTACATAAGGTAGCAATCCAGCTCTTCTTTAATATGCGGCTTGTGGATAATTTTCACTTTCCCCCCGGCTTCGGTGATTCGCCAGGCGATCCTGCGATGATTTGATACGCCGGTCCAGGTAACCCCAATTTGATCCGAGCGGTTCGGACCACTGTATTTGAGCTGCCATTTTCTGCCCGCTGAATAATCCAATTCTTTCAGCGCTTTTTCCCTGTCCATGAAATCTTGAAAAAGCTGGAATTTCCCGCTTTCGAGAAATTCGGAGACGTGCAGTTTCTTTTTTTTCGCGGCAAAAACTTTTTCGGTAATAGCCAGGAAATTATTCGAATAACTCCTGATTCTCCAATCAGCATCGAGAATAAGCTCGGGCATTCCGACCACCGCCCGGTATTCTATCAGCCTGCGAGCCAGTCCGAGGCTCTGTTCTCTGAGCCTGGCGCACTCCATCCCGGCAGCGGCAAGTTTCCTCTGAAGGGTCTGATTAGCTTTCGGTTGACTATCGCGCTTGTCCATTTAGGTAACCTGTAACGGGTTAGTTGGAATTTCTAAAAGCTGCTCTAGTCAATTAACTTATCTGTACAACTCATCTTGCGTGGCGCTGAAGCCGCACCGGCAACCGGATGCCCAATATTAGTTCTTATGGCAGGAATGGACTGAAAGATTTATTATCTTCGAGAGCATTTTTTAAACCATTAATTAAATGCTTATCCAGGGAGTTACCGGCCGGCCTGTCACCGGCCTGCCGGAAACTTTCAACCAGTATTATCCGGACTGCCTTTCAAAGAATTGATTTTTAAAAGAGTCTTAAAAGCAATCTCTCCTTTTTTTATATACTAAATTACGCTAATTGTCCATAGAACATTTCTTTATCTTGGTGCAGCAATCGCTAAATCATTTTATCGGTATATGTTCTGGTAGGAAAGTCTTATACTATTCAGGTCATAAAATAGGTTGCATTTATTGCCTGGTTTTGAAAAAACATAGAAGTCTGAAGGAGAATGCAGAATACAGGAGTCAGAAGTCAGAATGAGTTATTAAACAACAAGCCCGGAATGTTATTCTCCTGGATTCTGAATTCTTTATTCTGGATTCCCTAATGGAAGTCCAGCAAAAAGATAGAAAAGCTTAATCAAAAAGAGCAATCTATTTTGTGCTCTCCTTAATACTTTTATAGAAAATGTGTCCTGGATCGACTGACACTACTCACCCCTTGCTTTTTCTTTTCCGGTGACCTTAGCTAACATATTTCTAACCTTTGACTAATACTGAGCTAATCGCCCGCACATAAATTCCTAACTTAATTTGTTTCTTTCTCCTCTAATATATCATCCATAGCCCGGCCCCGTGCCAGGCGGAGTTCCAGAACCTGGAAGTGAGGTAACCGTGGGGAAAAACCTGATCGTACTACTGGCGCTGGCGGCTTTTGCGGGTGGATCGGCACTGAACCTTTTCGCCCAGGCGGCCAAAGAGGAAGCCAAGCCGGCGGCCAAAAACGCCCTGGATGCCTTTACTCCCGAAGTCGAGGCATTTCTTTATTACAGCCTCGAGGCGACCAGCGGGGCGGACAAAGCCAACGCCTTCGATAACTCGCGCACCTATATCGGCGGCAAGTACGCCCTTTCGGACAATTTAACCTTCCGCTACGTCTCGGATATCGGCCACGAGACCGGCGGCGGCAAGTTCGAGGTTTTTGCCAAGTACGCCTACCTGGACTGGAAGCTCAACAACTCGACCCATCTGATCTTCGGCCTGCAAGGAAGCCGGAACTGGTCGGTGGATGAAAAGGAATGGGGCTACCGCGGCATCCGCAAAACTCCGATGGAATCTTTCGGAGATTACTACGGAGGGGCGAACAAGACTTACACTGCGGCCCTGGACAGCCGGATCAGCACAGAGCCGGCGCTGGCGGCGCAATTGACCGAACAGAAAGCAGTCTTTGCCTGGAGCACAAGGGACAAAATGGGCTCCTCCGCGGACCAGGCCATCACTCTGTCGCTCAAGCCCAATGCCGGCACCTACCTCGATTTCATGGTGCTCAACGGCTCAGGCTACAAAAAGGCCGAGGATGACAAGTACAAGAATATCCAGGTGCGCGCCGGACGCTACCTGTCCGATAAAGCGGTCCACCTCTCGGGCTATTTCGAAATCGAGCCGTGGAGCTTTACCAGCGCCGGCGCCAGGAAAAGCTATACCAACGCCCAGTGGGACCTGCTGGCGGCTTTTACCGCCAGGGGCAAGGGCCAGTTTGCAGTGAACTACAATGGCAAAAGATTCGCTGGGAGCTATGAGGACATTACCGCCGGTTGTTTCTCGGTGTTCGGCAGTTTCAACCTGGGCCGCAAGAATGTGAAAGGCCTGGCCCGCCTCGATTACTACAAGACCGGTTTTAACACCTCGGCCGGTATGGCGCCGGGCGAGGCAAACCTCAAGACCAATGCCACCCTCTTCATCCTGGGCGTGGATTTCATGCCGAACAGCCATGTGCATATCATCCCGGATGTGCAGGTGCTCTCCTCCGAGGACTCGGCCGTGAAAACCAGCAACATCCTGTATTTGCACGTGCTGGTAAGCTTTTAGGCTGGAACGCCTGCAGACTGCCATTGCGGAAAAAGTGTGATATAGTGGTTGCCAAAAGTCCTTACGCATTGGATTCGACCTGGAAAGGCCGGGCTGTCCGGAATAGTTATCCCGGCAACATTTTTAGCCGGAGTGTAGAAATAGCCATCCCGGATCATGGTATCTTACAATGGAAATCTGGTGCTTTCCTGGTTTGCATCAAAATGATATTGCTTTCGAGGGAAAACAGGTCTTGACTGCCCGCGCAACAGGAGTATTTTTGCTAGCCTAGGACCGGATATCAAGATTCAAAAGTAAATCCAACGGTTTCCGGCACGAGTTAAATTTATCCGGCACTTCAGGAACAAAATGTAGTTTTCTCGTGGAAACGAAAACTTTTCTGCTAATTACCCATGAGGGCGGGAATATGAATAAAGTAGTCGGCCTTTTTTGGATAATGCTTCAAATTCTGGCCGGAAATCTTTCAGGCATGGAGAAAATCGCCTCTCACGAGGCCTGCCGAGACCGTGCGGGCGGGCTGCTGGCCTGGTACAAACCCGAGGTTCCCGGAGCCGCTTATGCACAGGTCGCCGGGCTGGCCGCGAACTTTCTCAAGAGCGTACCGGTTGAGCCGGTCTCCGGGCTCAAGCTTTACATGGTGCACGCCGATTTCAACGGGCCAGAGCAGGATGAAAATTATTTCAAGGGTACTTCCGGCACCGACTGGATGCCTAACCCGGCTTGCGTGTTTGCCGGATTCGTACAGAGTCTGGCTGTCGATTACCGGGTGTTTTCCGGCGATGACTCTTACCTGGGCCTTGTCCGTGAATGTCTGGACCAGATGCTGGAAAACGGCACCACACCGCAGGACTGGCCCTGGCCCGGCTGTCCCTATGCCAGCGCTGATCCACGAAGCCCGATTTACCAGGGCGCGACCCATTGGGAAAATCTCCGCAGGGGCGACGGGCTGCATTGTCTGGAACCAGATAAAGTGGGAGAGCTCGGTGCGGGCTATCTGAAATTTTACGAGATTACCGGCGAGGACAAATACCTCGCTGCGGCCATCCGTTGCGCTGATGCGCTGGCGGCTAATGTCAGGGAAGTCAGAGCCGACACAAACCGGTTTGCCCATGAATTCGATTCACGCTCTCCGTGGCCATTCCGGGTCAATGCGCGCACCGGATTAGTGGTTGACGAATACTCTTCGAATGTGGTGGAGCCGGTGCGGCTTTTGGACGAGCTGGTCAGAATTGCCGGGCGGACCGGTTTAGAAAAGGGCAAAGCCGAAGCCTACCTTAAAGCCCGCGAGATTGCCTGGAGTTGGCTGTTTGCCAAGAACGGACCGCTGAAGACATATATCTGGAATGGCTATTTCGAAGACATCCCCAGCGATCCAAAACTTCTGAACCGGGTCCAGATAACTCCGCTGGAGACCGCGCGCTATATTCTCAGGCATCCGGAATATGATCCAAACTGGAGGAAAGATGTGCCGGCGTTGCTTCATTGGGTGGCCAGCGTTTTCGCCACCGACAGCCTGGATGCGATTAAGGAGCAGACCTGGTGCTTTGCCCCGATGGGCAGCCATACCGCGCGCTATGCCTCGGTTTGCGCTTTGTACTATGAAATGAGCGGAGATGAGCTATATAAAGAGGAAGCCCGCCGGTTTTTCAATTTCGCCACCTATATGTGTGAGGACAACGGTTATGTGTGGGTCGGCCCCGGCTGGCCGACAGCCTGGTTTTCGGATGGTTACGGAGACTATATCAAGCATTTTATGGAGGGTCTGGGGGCTGTGCCGGAATGGGCCCCGGCCGGCGAAGATCACCTGCTCAGGTCGACATCGATCGTGAGGACTCTTGCCTGCCAGCCGCGGAGGATCAGCTATACGACATTCGACAAAGAGGCCACCGAGGTCCTGCGGCTCACCGGAAAGCCCGTCAGAATTACCGTGGGCAGCCAACCGCTGAATGAGCGTGACCGGCTCGATGGACCGGGCTGGACCTGGAATAAATTGAAAAGCGGTGGGATCCTGCGGATCTCGCACCTCGGCGGCACCGACATTTCAATCGAAAAGTAAGGATAAAATATATCCTGTTCCGATTCTGTCCCGCGGAACCGTTCCTTCTGTATGCTTAACCTCGACCCGATCCTTAACCGGGCTAAGGCCGCCGCACCACCCGGAAGCCGATATTGGCGTTGTAAGAGCCGGGGGCCGCGCTCTGGCGGGCCGCGGAGCGGCAGTACCACGAATCGCTGTCCCAGGCTCCGCCCCGCATTACTTTCAGGCTGCCCCGCCTTGGGCCGGATGGATTATAAAGACTGTCCGCGCCATAATCGCGGTACCAGTCGCCGCACCATTCCCAGACATTGCCGTGGGTATCGGACAGGCCCCAGGAGTTGGGGGCTTTCCGGCCCACCGGGTGCGTGGCCCCGCCTTTATCGAACTCCTCCCCGTACCAGCCCACCTTGACCAGGTCGCTCTTATCGCAGCCGGTATAGTAATTGGTCTGCGAGCTGGCCCGGCAGGCATATTCCCATTCGGCCTCGCTGGGGAGGCGAAAGCCGTCCCGGCTGAAATCACACTCCCAGGAAAGCGAATCATAACAGGGCGCCAGCCCGGCGATCCGGCTGAGCCGGTTGCAGA
>MFIX01000006.1:19738-19856 GCA_001780825.1 Candidatus Glassbacteria bacterium RIFCSPLOWO2_12_FULL_58_11
GATAGTCTCCGCCCTTACTGAAAGCCGAGGGGTTGCGGCCCATTACGCTCTGAAACTGGGCTTGGGTGATCTCGTAAACGCCGATCAGGAAAGCGTCGAGCGCCACCCGGTGGCGCGG
>MFIX01000006.1:19888-20143 GCA_001780825.1 Candidatus Glassbacteria bacterium RIFCSPLOWO2_12_FULL_58_11
TGCCGGAAGGGACAGAGGCCAGGAGCACTCCCGCGCAGGAGAGGGTATCCCCGGCAAAGGTTTTGGCCTGTCTCAGCGCGGCGCTGATCGCCTCCAGCTTCAGGTCCCGGCCCTGTATGACAATTTCCTGACTGGCGGGATCGAAGGTGTAGCCGGTCTTGAAAGGAATCAGAGTGTAGCTGCCCTCCGGCAGGTTGTCGAAGTGGAAGATACCCTCATGCCCGGTCGTGGCGGTCTCATTGACCCGGAGCCCCT
>MFIX01000007.1 GCA_001780825.1 Candidatus Glassbacteria bacterium RIFCSPLOWO2_12_FULL_58_11
CCTTTATGCGTAACATACTCTTCGGGCGTATAAGCCGCATCGCAGACCAGGATATCGGCCTTGCTGAAAAATTCGGTCAGCCGGCTGTTCTGCTGTTCGACAATCGCTTTTACGTCCTCCATGTCCCCCTCTTCCAGAGTACCGTTTTCCACCCCGCTGATAAAATCGAAATACGGCTCATGATCGCCGGTAAAGATAAAAGATTTATCTCCATCGGTTATCCGGTAGCCCAAAGTCAGAACGGGATGGTTCATGTAGTGGGTCTGGACATGCAGGTTGCCGAGCTCGAACTCGCCTTCGTTCAATTCATGGTAATTGATAGCGGCGGCCAGCTGGGCGGTTGAAATGGGGAAATAACTGTAATCCATCTGCCCGGCGAAGATCTCTTCGAGCCTTTTCTCGTAGTGCAGGGGCCCGTAGATATCGATTATCGTACCGGGGATAAAGGCGGGAATGAAGAAAGGGAATCCATTTATATGATCCATGTGTGTATGGGTAATCAGCAGGTTGATCTTGAGCGGCTTGGGCAGTTTCATCAGCTCCATGCCCAGCTCGCGGATCCCCGAGCCGGCATCGAGAATGACGATCTGCCCATCGATCTTGTTCTCCGATTCCCCGATCAGCTGCATACAGGTGGTATTACCGCCGTACTTTACCGTGGCCGGGCCGGGAGTCGGGATCGAGCCTCTGACTCCCCAGAATTTTACTTTCATCAGGTCCTCGAAAGGTCATGTTTTGAGAAAGACCGTCGCTTTTTCAATTTCCTCCGGGAGGTTCGCCAGGCTGTCCAGCAGCTCCTTCTCGCTGAGATTCAGGCCCGCGAAGGCACCGTTGCAGATTTGTGGATCGCCGAAATCCCCGGTGTTGGGGTAGCCAAGCTTGTGGACCAGGTAATTAGCCATGTGGACCACCCAGGTAAGCTGGCCTTCCTTTTCCTGCGGCCGGTGATGATAAAGTATCGAATTAACCAGCGCCTCATTCAGCGACCATTTTTGCGCCAGCATGCTGCCCACCTCGGAGTGGTCGATCCCGATTACCTTCTGCTCGGATTCCGCGCCGTTCAGCTTGCCGCTCTCGGCACACTGAAGGGCTTTGGCCATAAACATCGGCATGCTCAGGGCCATCACGAGCTTTCCGAGATCGTGGATCAGTCCGGCGACAAAATACTCATCCATCATTTTCGGGTCCACTTTCAATTTCTTACAGATAGTTTTGGCAGCGATCCCGGCGCCCAGACTGTGCTTCCAGAACATATCCTGGTCGAAAGTTTTTATCTTTACCGTATTCTGACCCATCTGGCCGACAATCGCGCTGCTGAGGGCCAGGTTCTTGATCGTGTTGATCCCCAGTAGAACCACCGCCTGGGGCAGCGAAATTTTATTCGGCATACCGTAAAAGGCGGAATTTATCAGCTTGAGAACCTTGGCGGTGAGCACCGGATCCAACTGAATTACGGCTAATATGTCCTTAGCCGAGGAGTTGATATCATTTGCCAGTTGGATCACCTTACCCACGGTCGTCGGGAGGCTGGGAATCTTATCCAATGAGTCCGCCAGCCTCTTCTTGATCTCCTCAGTCGATGGCAATTATTTCTCCGGAAATTCTATTTTTTCAGTTGTACCGGGCACCGATTGTGGGCGCCAAATCCTTTAATTTTAGTCAATTTTAGCAATCATATCAAGGGTTTCGCTTTAAATTCCCTAAATCTTGTCAAACTTCACCGGAGCGAGTTGCCCCCGACTGTATCTCCAGCACGATCTCCGTAATTTCCGGTGGAGCCAGAATTCTGAACGGCAGTACCCTGCCAGCTCCCATGCCGGGACTGATATGCATCCGACAGCCCGCGAGATTGGTCAGGCCGGCGCAGGCCCGCCTGGGAGCATCGCTGTGCGTACTGATCGCTCCGAAAAAGGGAAGCCGGATCTGCCCGCCGTGCGTATGCCCGCAAAGGACCAGGTCGGGCTGAAACGGCTTGACAGACTCCACCCGCCGCGGACTGTGCATAATGACCAGGCGCAAGGCATTCTCCCTTACCGAGCCGTAAAGGGGCGCCGGATCGTCCTTGTTTGTCGAAGGATCATCGATGCCGAAAATCTGATACGCCTCCCCGCTTTCAGTCCAGCCTTCGGCCAATTCGTTCCGGAGAAGGCGGATACCGTTGCGCTCGAGCGTCCCGGCGAGACGGTCTATAGCATTTGGCGCGCAGAAGACCTCGAAACGCACCGGATAAAAAGTCAGCGAGAGCAGCTTGAGCCACTGCCAGGGGTTTCGCGCCCGGTAAGCCGTATAGTCGTGATTGCCCAAAACCGCAAACTTGCCGTACCTGGCTTTCAAGGCTCCCAGCACCTTACAAACCGGTGCGATCCCGGAATCATCATCGATCAGATCGCCGGTAATCAGGATAAAATCCCATTCGCGCCCGGCCAGTTTCCGCAGAGGCTCAAGCCGGGAAAGGCTGTCCCTGGTCAGATGAATGTCCGAGATATGAAGGATACTGTACCGGCTGTCCCGGCCGGGCTCCCCGCTCGAGGGTATCAGGATGTTCAGTGTGCGAAAGCGAATCCTTAAGTTTCTTAGCATCTCGAAGACAACCGCCAAGGCCAGCGCCGAAAAAAGCGCCAGGATTAATTCGCTCAATACCGGACTCCAATCTCAGCCAAACAC
The DNA here is from genome assembly GCA_001780825.1 of Candidatus Glassbacteria bacterium RIFCSPLOWO2_12_FULL_58_11. Lineage (GTDB taxonomy): Bacteria > Gemmatimonadota > Glassbacteria > GWA2-58-10 > GWA2-58-10 > GWA2-58-10. The sequence goes on from MFIX01000007.1 coordinate 2,665, forward strand.
GTTCATATTCAAGGTCACGGTCACCCTGCGTCCCGAGCGGGCCGAAGTGTCCAGGTTCTGGAACAGGTACACTCCGATCCGGCCGAGGATCGTATCCCCGGAAAAGCCGAAGCCGAAATCTTTTTTCAGGTCGCCGTACCCTAACTTTGGATCGCCGCGGAAAAAAGCGATGCCAGTTTCGTAGATCAGCTCCGCACGCCAGCGGAAAAGCAGATATTCCACCAGCGGTACCTGAGGCAGACTGAGTCCGTACGAGGCCTCGCCCATCAGCATCCGGTCTCCGGAAAATGTAAATATGTCATAGGCCCGCAAGGTGTTGCCCAGGGTATAACCACGCTGAAAGGGAAGGGACTGATCCGCTCCGGCCAGTTTAAGCCAGAGGAAGGTATGATGGATGCCGTAAAAGGTGTCCCAGCGCTTGAAATCGAGATCGTACCTGGCGAATGAGTGTTTCCCGGCCAGCGCGCCTCCGGCGATCTCCGCCTGCAGGCGCAGCCAGAGGCCGGATAAGGTCAGGAAAGGGTCGCCACGGGTGTCCAGGACACCGTCGAAATACAAGCTGTGCAGGGGGCCCGGGGCAACCGGCAAGTTGGGCTGGAAATTCTCCGAGCCGAACAAGGTGAACGGCGACTGGTCGGCCAGGCTGTAGCAGCGCTCGTTCAGGTAGCCCAGGCTGAGATGGGAGCGGCGGCCGACATTGCGGCGGAGGTCCACGGAAAAACCCTCGCGCCTGAAATAATAACGCTCGTCATTGCCGGCGACAAAAGCCTTGAATGCATTGTCCAGATCGCCGAGACGCCAACGGTCATTGGTGTCGGTGAGGCTGCGCGCCCCCAGACCCAGGGTGTAGAGCGGCTGATGGTACAGGGGCAGCCGCAGCTCGGTGTCGAAACCCACAGCCTGACGAGTCGTGGCGGAAATCACCCGGGCTTTGAACAGAGGCAGCGCGCTCACCTCGGGCAGTTCCACGGCAAAGCCCCAGGACAACGAATAGCCATCCACCCGGTCATAGCCGACCAGGCCGAACCCGCCCATCCGGTTTGTCTTTAACAGTACCTGGTACGGGAGCTGTTTGCGGGGCTTGGAGCCGGACAATTGACCATCGATATAACTGACACACTCCGCTGCGGCGGTCCTGAAAACCTCCCCTCCGACTGTCGCGCTCCTCGAGCTATACAGACTGCTGCGCACCAGGATAACATCTCCGCTCACCCTGGCCGAAGCTCTCAGACTCAGCTCTCCGTCGCAGACCATCACCGTGCCGGCCACGGGGCACTCGAGCGCCACTTTGCCGCCTAAAATAACTACGTCTTTAACCAGCGAATCCGCTCCGCAGGTGAGCAAGGTGTCCTCGACCAGGGTCAGGTAATTCCTTCTTTCGAAAACCTGGCTCAAGCGCCGCAGCAAATTATCGGCGGGCTGTTCCTGTTTGCAGGAGACGGCGGCCGCATTCAGGGACATAAAAAATACGAGGCCCGCGAAAATCATTTGCCGGTTGAAAACTTTGACTGCCTGCTGAAAAATCCTCATAAGCTCATTTGCCCGCATAGTGGATAATATCGCAACTAGGTATCCCGCGCAGCCCAGGGAGATCGATCCATGATTCAATCGGCGCTTCCAATATATAAAAAAAACCGCAAAGCGGCATAAAAGTTATCCGGACGGATTAAACAAGCAGAATGGAATTCAAGTCTGCAATCAGATACTCAGCAGGCTGAACAGAAACACCAGCCGGGATGTCAGAAGATTGACCTGCTCGTCGCTCATTTTATCCAATCCGTAGATCTTTATATTCAAGCGCGCCTCGGCCACATAGGCCTCGCCGATGATGGCTCCGTCATGATCCGCAATCTCCAATCTGGTCAGGCCGGGCAGCAGTCCGCTCCAGGTAGTTTCATAGGCGGAAAGCACCAGCGTGCCGTTTTCCTCAAGGCTCAGAAAGGGGCTCCGGGTCAGTACGCTCAAGTGAACCGGCCAGTACTGGTGGTAGTGCATGCCTACCGAAATGGAATCGCCCCGCGGCCCGTGCGGTATCTCGAGGAGCATGTCACGGACCTCTGCCAGGGTATAGTGCTCATTGACTCCGGCCTGCAGTTGATTCACATCGATTCTCTTTAGCGCTGGCAGCAGGAAGAAAACCACCACCGGCGTTTCGCCGCGGTCGTTCTTGCCGGGTTCCGCCCAGCTAAGCTCGCCCTGTTTGTGAAGCGCGGTGGAGGGGCGAAAATGGAAATCCGGCGGGTCCTCGACCAGCAATTGCTTGGAATAATAGCCGCAGATCGGGAAAGTGACCAGGCTGAAAATCACGTAAAGGAATACCAGCGAGGAAACGGCGATAAGCAATTTAATCAGGACGCTGATCGGAGCCTGCTGTTCCGCCCGGCCGCTTCTGGAAACAACTTCCGTAGTTTTCAGTTCATCTTTATGCCGCTCCAGCTCTTTATGCGCCAGATAACTCATCCGTGAGAATTCGCTGCGCTCCATCAAAACGAGCTCATCATCTACCGGCGCTTCCTGGTCGCTGATCAGCTTATTCTCCAACTCCTTCGCATCGGCGTTTATTTTAAGGCCTTCGGGCGTCTCAAAATCTTTTCTTCGGATATCGCTTAAATTCGGCAGCCGTCTGCCTCCCCCTCCTCCTCCCCCGCCTCCGCCACCTCCTCCACCCGGGCCGAGCGGGCCGACATAATTCGGATCGTATATCACCTCCCCAGGCTCAAGAGACTGAAATGTTATTTCCTGGTTTTCAAGGTTTTCCTCTTCCGGCTCCCGGCCATTGATCCTGTTCTTGATCTCATCGATTACTCCGTAAAAATTTTTTTCTTCCTGTATCCGGTTGTTCAGGATCGAGGCCCAATCCGGACCCAGCTCGCGGGAAAGGACAATTTCGAAATCCTGGCCAAAATGGGCCTTCAGCGTAGCCTCCCAGACATCGAAATCCACAAACCACGCGCCGCTCTCCGCCCCGGTTCCAGTCCCGGTTGTTTCCGCCGCCGCGGAAGTTTCGGGCCGGTCCTGAGTCTCCCCGGCCTGGCTCTCTTTCCGTTCCCAGGCCGGCGCTACTTCCGGCTTATCCTCCGCCGGCGCCGTTTCCTCTTCTTCCGGCTCGGGGTCTACATGGAAAGACTCTTCCGGTTTCTCTTCAGCCATGGCCGCCCACCTGAAAAATGTTTGCCCCGGTTATCCTACCATTGCAGGTAGCAATAAAAACCGGTCTGTCGGATAGGCAGCGCCAGATGCCCGAAACCATCCAGGTATCGAAGGACCGAGTTTATCGCCACCTGATTCTTCCCTGCCGGGACCGGGCCGCCTAGTTTTAGCATAACCCGGATCGAGTCAAGTTTATTTTCCAGTGAAACGGACCCGCTGGTATCGGCCAGGGTCATGCCGTTTTCAACCAGCCCCAGAGTTACCCGGTATTCGATCCTGGTAATATTATCCCAGACCCAGATGGAATGCTCCCGGTCATTCAGGATGTCAAGGACCAGGGTACTGTCCTGGCGGTCAACCGGGAGCAGGCAATCGGAATAGTCCCGACTATTATTCCCGGCGTCCTCCAGAACGACGGCAACTCCAGGAGAAAGGTCTTCCATAGCGGCGGGCTGCGGGTCAAGCAGAGAGTTTTGGCAGCGAAAGCCGGTCAGTGCTGCAAAGCATATCAGGATGAGGGTAGCTTTGGCAATAAATATAAGCATAGAAGAAGATGCTTTCCCTGTGCAATTATGTGGACAATCGATAAACAAGTCAAGGTGTCCTTGAGAGAAAAATCGTCTGTTTTCGAATATTGCCGCTCAAAGTCAAAGCGTCGCGGTTTGAGGAAGCAGCTAAACTTTGACAAGCCTGTTGGCTCAGAATAAATTGTGCCTGGTTCCGGTTTCCATTTCGAACCGGAAATTCCCCCGGCAGCCATGATGCCAAACCTTCAGGAGGTCTGTTGCCCGGAGAAATTGCCGTTTTGAAGCACCCCACCCTGACCTTATGGCTGTGCCGGGCCCTGATCCTGCTGCTTCTCGCATTCAGTCCGGCGCGCGGACTTTGTTCCGCCGCGCAGCCATTCCCGGAGCTCAAACTTCCCCCGGCCGCTTTCAGCGAAACCCGAATTGAAATTAAAATGCCGGAAATCTCCGGCGGGCACCGGGCGGACGGGACTCTTGCGGTTTATCCCTGGCGCGGAGCTGGCAAATTGTCCGCCAGGGTACCTTTCGACAGCACCGGCACGGCGAGTATCACCCTCGATGAGTCCGGGTATTACATCCTCCAGGCCGCCAGCGGCCGGCATGTCACCCAGCGGGTAGTGCGGGTCTATCCGGGCCTGTTGACCATCGTACCGCCTCTGATCGCCATTTTCCTGGCCCTGGCCTTCCGCCAGGTCCTGCCGGCGCTTTTTGTCGGCATCTGGTTCGGAGTGAGCCTGCTGAACGGAATGGATCCCTGGAGCGGGCTGGTAAGGCTGATCGACACTTATCTGGTCGGAGCGATGACCGACAAGGACCATGTGCGGATCATCATTTTCAGCATGACTCTCGGCGGCATGGTGGGCCTGATCACCCGCTGCGGCGGGGCGGTGGGATTGGTCGAAAAACTATCCCGCCTGGCGGTAAGCCGGAGGATGACCCTGGTTACTACCTGGTTCCTGGGCCTGCTGATTTTTTTCGACGATTATGCGAATACGCTGATGGTCGGCAACACTATGCGCCCTTTCACAGACAAGATGCGGATCTCCCGCGAAAAGCTCTCTTTCATCGTGGACACTACCGCCGCACCGGTGGCCAGCGTGGCCCTGATCTCCACCTGGATCGGATTCGAGCTGGCCCTGATCTCCAGCAGCACCTCGAGCCTCGGCCTGCAGGAAAATGCCTACTGGCTGTTCCTGAAAGCCCTGCCCTATAACTTTTATTCCTGGGCCTGTATCATTTTCGTGCTGTTAATCACCTTGTACGGCCGCGATTATGGAGCGATGTACCGGGCGGAGAAACGCACCCTGGAGAGCGGCCAGGTCCTGGACTCTAAAGCTCAGCCGCTGGTGGATGAGGAATTAGCCCGGCTCAATCCCGGGCCGGACGCTCCCCGGCGCTGGTACAATGCGATACTGCCGATATTCATGATGAGCGCGGTTCTGCTATACGGCCTTTACACGAGCGGACTGGCGGAGCTTCAGAAATCCGGCAAACCGGCTAACCTCTATAATATTATCGGCGCCGCGGACCCCTTTCAGGTCCTGCTATGGGCCGCCTTCACCGGGGTATTTACCGCCTTTGCGCTGACTTTCATTCAGCGGATCCTCGACCTGCGCCAGGCGGTCGAAGCCTTCCTGGTCGGCTTCAAGTCCTTGATCCTCGCCATGGTGATACTAACCCTGGCCCGGGTGATCCAGTTGGTCTGCACCGAGCTGCAAACCGCCAACTACCTGCTTAATGTCACGCGCGGTATGCTCAGTCCCGGCTTGCTCCCCGCCCTGACTTTTATCCTGGCCTCGGCGATCAGTTTTTCCACCGGCACCTCCTGGGGCACCATGGCGATCGTCATGCCGCTGATCATTCCCCTGGCCTACCGCCTGCCGTTGGATGCCGGCCTGCCTGTCGAGCTGACAGTCATCGCCACCGTGGGGGCGGTGCTTTCGGGGTCTGTTTTCGGAGATCACTGCAGCCCGATCAGCGACACCACGATCATGAGCTCGATGGCCAGCGGCGCCGACCACGTGGACCATGTCCGGACTCAATTGCCTTACGCACTGACAGCCGCCGGAGTATCCATCGTTTTCGGGTACCTTCCAGCCGGGATGGGGCTGATCAATCCTGTGCTCGGCAACCTGCTGGTCGTGCTCATGCTCCTGGCCGTCCTGTTGATCCGGGGGAAGAAATTGGAGTGAAGGCCTGAAGAAGGTCCATATCCCATTAATCTTCAAGCTTGATGGCGGATCGGCGCCCGGCATGATATGCATCTGAACAAATCGACGGTTATATTGTATTATCCTTTAGTGAATTGCTGTGATGTACGATTGACTTTATGAGCAATCGCAAGTAGCTTATCTTATTAACTTTTTTCATTTTTTTACTTCGGCTCAGCTCATCCGGTACCCCGGTGGACAATCGATGCGCGATAATTTCCGCGGTTTGCTATCAGCCAGTCTGATCCTTCTTCTTTTCCGGACAGTGCCGCTCGCCGGCCAGGCGGCGGTTATCGATCCGGCCCCCCTGCCGGTATCGAGAATCGAGCCGGGAATGCTCGGAGTGGGCCGGACAGTTTTCAAAGGCGACAGTATCGAGGAATTCCAGGTCCGGATTATCGGGACGCTGAAGAATTTCCTACCCAAGAAAGATATCATTCTCGCCGAACTGATGGGCGACAGGCTCAAATATACCGGAGTGATCGGAGGCATGAGCGGCAGCCCGATCTATATCGACGGGAAGCTGATCGGCGCGCTGGCTTATGGCTGGTCGTATGCCAAGGACCCGGTGTTCGGGATTACGCCGATCGCACAAATGCTCGAAATTGAGTCGGATGTCCGGGCGCAGGGCGCACTTGCGCCGCAGAGCGGCGCAGCGGCGGGCCGGACGGAGGGCGTACCAAACTATTATTCGCTGTTCGATCCACCGAAAGATATGCTGGCCGATGAGGCTCCACAGGAGCCTCGGCCCGCCGCGGGCGGCGGTTCGCTGCCCCGGCTCGAGGTCCCGCTGATATTCTCCGGCTGCCAGCCCGGGGTTGTCGAGCGCTACGGTAAAATCTTTGCCCGTTTCGGTCTGGTTCCCCTGATGGGCGGCAGCGCCGGCGGCGCCGGCGACAGCCTGGAGGCCTCGCGCAATTTTGAGGCCGGCTCGGCGGTCAGCGCCCAGTTGATCCGTGGAGATTTGTCCCTGGCCGCCACCGGCACCCTGACCTGGCGGGATGAAAACCGCATTCTGGCTTTCGGCCATCCATTTCTGCAATTCGGCCCGGTGGATTTCCCGATGACCGCCGCGGATATTGTCACTGTGCTGCCTAACGTCGAGCGCTCGTTCAAGATTTCCAACAGCACCGCCTTTATCGGCAGCATCAAGGCGGACCAGTCCAATGGAATCTACGGCCTCGTGGGCAGCGAGCCGCGGATGATCCCCTTGGAGATCGGACTGAGCCTGCCCGGCAACCGGAAAGAGAGCTTTCACTATGAAATGGTGCGCCACAAG
>MFIX01000008.1:0-151 GCA_001780825.1 Candidatus Glassbacteria bacterium RIFCSPLOWO2_12_FULL_58_11
TTCGGCGATCCGCTTGACATTCTCCTCCGACAGGTTGTCCTGGCCGGCCAGCACCAGGGCCCGGTATTTCGACAGGCTGTCCATCTGCTCGTCAAAGATAATATCGAACGGCACGTGCCCCTGGAAGAGCGCCTGCTCGACCATCGAGACC
>MFIX01000008.1:185-11507 GCA_001780825.1 Candidatus Glassbacteria bacterium RIFCSPLOWO2_12_FULL_58_11
TGGGGTAGGAGCGCAGCACGGCGACATCCGCCCGGGTCCGCGAGCCGCGGTAAAACTCCCGGTGGGCCAGGTAGAAATCGAGGTACTGTTTTTCGAATCCCTCGAACGAGTATCCCGAGCTGTCCCGGTCCAGCCCGATCCGGACCGGGTAATTCCCGCAGAATGCCAGGGCCTCAGCCACCGAGCGCCCGTCATTGTGCTTGTTGGTGATTATCCGGTTGCCGAACGCCCGGCCCAGCTTATAGGAGCGGAACTTAGAGATAATCACGCCCCGCTCATTGTACTCAGCCGGGTTCTCCTCCTCGCTGTAGGTCGCCTCGGTGTATTTCATAAACCAGGGGTGCCAGACACCCACCTGGAATGCCCGGTTGGTGCCGATCAAACCGTGGGGATTGGTGGTTATCGACACCTCCGGGTTTAGCCCGCGCGCATACCCGGCGACATCCCGGATCCAATCCGCGGTGAGCCAGCAGCGGAAATCGATCCACTCCTGCTGCACCGGATCGTCGATCCTGCCGATCAATTCCGGGTCATTCTCACGGTTCCAGATCGGCGGATTGATAAAGTCGAGATTGGCGTGCCCGAACCGGGCTTTCAGCTCCTCCGGGGTGTACTTTCGGCGCAGGTAGTCGCGGAAGGCCGCCTCCGCCACCGGGCTGTGATCGGACTCCGGCTCGCGGTTGCTCTCCAGGTTGTCGATAAAGAGCATGTCCGCCCCGCAGTCCCGGACCAGCGTGCGAACGATTTTTTCATTGTAATATTTCCGGTAGCCCGGATGGGCGAGGTTGGGCTTGTAGCGGAAAGACTGCTGGAAGCCGTAATTGAGCATTACCGGCTTGCCGGCTGCATCGTACTGCACCCAGTCCTTCGACTCCGGCAGCTCGGCGAAAAAATTCTCAGGGGCCAGGGTCATTCCCTGGCAGTAGCAGCTCATTTTCATCCCCAGACCGTGGACAATCGGCGAAAGTTTTTTGAGAAGCTCCATTTCCGGTCTTTCCGCTTCGTAGCCGAACCCCTTGTAGCCGTGGGTGTGGAAAATCTCGATCCCGGCGTCTTTGTAAGCCTGGACATATTCCGCGGTGTGCTCCTCCAGGAAACTCCGCCACTCATCGGTCGAAAGCTGCGGCCCGCCTCGTCTGACCCGGAAAATGAAGGCCTCCTGGCCGCCCCCGCCCAGGACCGGAGAATCAAGGGCCCAGGCGGCCCGGCGGGTGGCAAGCTCCGCGGACGGGAGCGCGGATGACAATGTTGGCAGCAGCGACAAAGATGCTAAAAGCATCATACCTGAAGGTTTCATCAGTCCCTCCGGATTTCCTGTTGAAATCATCAAAGTTTATCTCGATCTCGCGAAAATAATATCCGGACTCCCAGAGGAATAGAAAAATATCCAGGCCAGTTGCTGCCGTAATCGTACCTTCGACATCCCAAAGGCACCCCGGGCGGCGCGCGCATGAACTATGCGCGCCCGGTGCGCCGGCTTCCCCGGCGCCGCGGGCCTGCGCAGAACTGCACAGGCGCCGCCCGCCTGGCCTTCCCCTGCCGCCCATCCTTTACCCGCTTTTTTACCCTCGGACCGGAGGGAAAATTAATGTGCAGATTTTTTTAATATATTTTTTTATTTGTGCTCACTCCGCATTTACAGGGACCGCTGACCGCCTGAACCTGACCTGCTATACACCAAATATAGTGGCATAAATTTCTTGACCATCTATATATTGATTGTCGCGTAATCGCATATATTACAACATTTTACCCGGCTTATGCCTCTCTTATTCCCCCTTGACAACCCCGAGAAACTCCGCTTAATTTATCTTAGGTCAGGCTTGGCGCGGGAGCTGAGTAAACAGTAGAGGCCGGGCTCGGCGGGATCGGGGTCTTCAGCGTTCCGTTCCGCGTTTTGCAAATAAATTTTTTCGATCCGCATGCTATAAACCCGCATTTCCGTTGCCTCCTATGCACAGTATGGGTAAAAGCTCGTAAGGGTTCAGGATAATCCTGCGGAAGGATTACCGATGGCCAGGGAATATGATTTTTCAGCGGCGATTATGCTGTCGCCGATTCGTACATCGATTTGGAAAGCGGCGTTTTGCCGGCCGCATTTCTTCTGGACAGTAACGCGCTGTACGGGGATGGGGTTTTCGAGGGCATCCGGATTTACGAGGCCCGGATATTCAAGCTCGAGGCGCACCTAGACCGGCTCTGGAACTCGGCCGCGTACCTCGAAATCGAAATCCCTTACAGCCGCGGGGAGCTGACCGGGATTTTGAAGGCGCTCGGCTGCAAAAACGAGATCCGCGGAACCGGCTACATCCGCCTGGTGGTGACCCGCGGCCGAAGGCTCGACCTGGGGATCAACACGCGAAAAGTCGCCCGGGCCACGGTCTTTATTATCGCCCGGACCCTTCAGCTTTACCCGAAGGAATTTTACGAAAAAGGCCTGGCGGTTATTACGGCCAAAGTGCGCAGAACGCCGGCCCAGTGCGTAAACCCGAACGTCAAGACCTGCAATTACGTCAACAATATCCTAGCGCTAATCGAGGGCAATACGGCCGAGGTTCCGGAGGTGATGATGCTCACCACCGAGGGCCGGGTCTGCGAGTGCAGCGGGGAAAACATATTCATCGTCCGGGAAGGCCGGGTGCTCACTCCGCCGACAGACAATATCCTGGTGGGGGTGACCCGCGACACGATCCTCGGCCTCTGCGGAAAGCTGGGGATCACGGCCGGCGAGGCGAGCTTCGGGCCGGAAGAGGTCCATGCCGCGGATGAGGTGTTTCTCACCGGGAGCGGGGCTGAGGTGGCTCCGATAGTCGAGGTGGATGGCCGCAGGATTGCCGATGGCCGGCCCGGCCCGATCACCCGGAGGTTGCTTGAGGAATTCCGCCGGGCCGCCGAGAACCCGGCGAACAGTACGCCGATATTTGCGTGAGGGGAGTGCGCTTTGGCAGAGGAATTGACCGCCCAGGAAATCTGGGCGCGGATCCTGAAAGAATGCGGTAACCGTCTCAGCCAGCAGACCATCAGCACCTGGCTCACTCCGAGCCGCGCCATGGCCCTGCATGATTCCGGCCTGACGGTGGAGCTTAAAAACAAGTTTACCGCCTATTACGTCGAGCAGAATTACCTGGAAATGCTCGAGGCGGTGGCGGCCCAGCTTTTTGAGCGCCAGTTCAAGATCAACTTTATTTTTTCCGATACGGCCGAACAAATGAATCTCTGGCAACTGTCGGCCGGCGGCGGGGACAAGGCACCGTCCGGGGAGTGCGGGAACGGCGGCTCAAAAGATGCGGGTCGCTCAAAAGGACGCAAGGCCGGCCAGGAAAAATCCAGGAAAACCCGGCTTACCGGCAGTTTGAATCCGCGTTACACTTTCGAGAATTTCGTTCCCGGCAAGAACAGCCAGTTAAGCCATGCCGCGGCCAAGAGCGTAGCCGATGCCCCGGCCGGAAGCTACAACCCGCTGTTTATCTACGGCGGAGTGGGGCTGGGCAAGACCCACCTGATGCAGGCAATCGGCCACCAGCTTCTGCAAAATGGGAAATACGAAAATTACAAGATCTGTTATATCTCGGCCGAGGAGTTTCTCAACGAGTTGATCGCGGCGATCACCTCCGGCAGCACGGCCACTTTCCGCAACCGTTACCGCCAGATGGATGTGCTGCTGATCGATGATGTCGAATTCCTGGCTAAAAAAGAGGGGACCCAGGAGGAATTTTTCCACACCTTCAATGCGCTCTATGAAAACCAGAAGCAGATCGTCCTGACCTCTGACCGCTCGCCCCGGGAGATCCACCACCTCGAAGAGCGCCTGCGCAGCCGCTTCCAGTGGGGGCTGGTCGCCGATATCCAGCCGCCCGAGTTCGAGACCCGCATTGCGATCCTGCGCAAGAAAAGCGCTCTGGATAAAATCCTGATCCCTGAAAAAGTGCTGGCCTACATCGCCGAAAGTATCACCGGCAATGTCCGTCTGCTCGAGGGCTCGCTCCACTACCTCAAGCATTATTCAGACACCCAGCAAACCGATATCAACCTGGAGTTGGCCGAGCAGGCGCTGAAGAATATTTTCGAGCATGAGGTCAACCATATCAGCGTCGAGGATATCCTCAACATAGTCTCGGACAGCTACGGCATGCCGACCAGTGCCATCCTCGCGCAGAAACGCAAGAAAAGTTTTGTCGAGCCGCGCCAGGTTGCCATGTATCTCTGTCATAAGCTCACCAAGCTCTCCTTGCCGGAAACTGCCGAAAATTTCAAGCGGAAAGACCACACGACAGTTCTTCACGCCTGCCGCAAAATCGCCAGGATGTGCGAGGAGGATGTCGGTCTCAAGGAGCGGATCGATGGGATGATCGACAAGCTGCGGAACCAGAAATTGAAGATCGAAAGATGACCGCGAAAAACCTGTGGATAACCTGTTGATCTGTTGTGTATTCGGATATCGTCTCCAGGGCAGTTATTCACAGGCATTTTTTTCCCTGTGCACAAGCGCCGGTGCGTCAAGTTTTCATCCACAGCTTGTACCTTGAATAGTATTTCTCTAACTATTTTATATTCTCGGCGTTGTAAAGTTATCCACACCATCCACAGGGACTGATAATATTAGTGATTTTTTAATAAAATAAATATATATTACAAGCACTTTACGACCAACCGACCGCTGTCCTCCGGAGGAAAAGATTATGAAAATCAGCGTGGTAAAAGACAATCTGCTCCACGCGGTAAGCGCGTTAAGCCCGATCGTTCCGACTAAAAGCACTATGCCGGTCCTCTTTAATATCCTGCTCGAGGCGGAGCCAGGAGAAAATGGCGGACTTAGACTGATAGCCACCGATCTCGATATATCCCTGAGCTACCGTATTAAAGCTACGGTGCAAAAAATCGGCTCGACCACGGTTTCGGCCCGCAAGCTGGGAGAAATACTCGGCGCGCTGCCGAATGCTCCGGTCACGCTGGAACAGGTGGATGAGAAGCTGAAAATTGTCTGCGAGAAAAGCAGCTTTATACTTCCGACTCTGCCCAAGAGCGATTACCCGCTTTTCCCGGACAAGTCATTTGAAGGGGCGTTCAGCATACCCAACGCCACCCTGCGCAAGCTGGTAAGCTCGAGCAGCTATGCGGCCGGCAAGGATGAAGACCGTCCGATACTCAAGGGTATCCTCTGGGAGATAACCCATGAGGAATCCTCGATGGTTTGTACCAATGGCCACCGCCTGGCCAAGATGGCTTGTGTGGAGGAAATGAAAGTCGAGGCGCCGGTCTCGGTGGTGGTCCCGCCCAAAGCGCTGGAAATGGCCGAGAAGCTGTGCAGCCCGGAGGGCAGCGTGGAGGTGGTGATCGACGGCCATCACCTGGGCCTTCGCGAGGGCGATACGGTAATCTTCAGCCGGTTGATCGAGGGCACCTATCCGAATTACGAACAGGTGATACCTTTCTACAACAACCGGATCGCGATTATCGATACGGCGAAAATCAGCGAAGCCCTCAGAAGGATGCTTATCCTGGCCAACACGGTGACCCATCGCGTGCGGCTGTATTTCAGCGCCAACCAGGTGGACATTTCGGTGAAAACCGAAGATTTGGGAGAGGGCGAGGAAAATATCGAGGCCGAATACAAAGATGAACCGCTGGAAATATATTTCAACGGCAGCTACCTGGTAGATGTCCTGAAATTCATGGATTCCGAGCAGGTAAAAATCTGTATGCAGACCAGCGAGTCCGGGATCCTGATCGTGCCGGCCAAGGAAAGCGAGCGCCAGCGCTATCTGAATGTCATCATGCCGCTGAAAGTCGCTGAATAAGGGCCTCGAAGGCAAAAAGGTTCGGCAAATAAGGGGGAAATCCGGTCGGGCCGTATAATTAAATATATTGCAATAGATTGAGCGTGCTAAACTTGACCAAATCGTAACAAATGGCTATTTTAATGCAACGAATCATATTTTAATTTGTGTATGCGGCGTTTTGATAATAAATGAGCTTAAATTAGACCGGTTCAGGAACCTGGCCGATGCCACGCTGCTTTTCTCCGAGCGGGGAAACTTGTTGATCGGGGACAACGGCCAGGGTAAGACCAATCTTCTGGAGGCGGTTTATTACCTTACTTTGCTGAAGTCTTTCCGGACCAATCTGGATAACGAATGCATAAGGTTCGGGGAAAGCTATTTCAGTCTGCGGGGGGCCTGGACCGAGGAGTCCGGCCGGCGCGAAAGCGCTTCGGTGGGGTACGATGGGAGGCGGAAAAAGGTTGTTCTCGCTGGTGAGGAAAAGAAGAAAGTCAGCGAGGCTTTCGGAGTCTTTAAGAGCGTAATTCTCACTCCCGAGGATATCGGAATCGTCCAGGGCGGGCCGGCCGGCCGCAGGAGATACCTGGACATTGTGCTGTCGATCTCCTCGCCGCTCTACCTGGAGCGGCTGAAAAGATACAAAAAGGGGCTGGCCACGCGCAATTTCCTGTTGCGCAGACCGCAGGCCACGGATGCGCTGATTTCTCCCTGGGAGGAGGAAATGGCAGAATCCGGGGCGTTTATCATCTGCGAGCGGTTATCTTACGTGCGCCGGGTCGCCGCGGGCTATGGCGAGCTTTTTGCCCGGCTGAGCGCCGGCGAAAGGGCGGAGCTGGCCTATCGCAGCGAGCTGGCGGGTGGCAGGGAACAGCCGGCGGGCAATGAGGCGGACCGCCAGAGGATCCGCGAAGCCTTTCTCGAGCGCCTGCGGACCGGCCGTCAGACTGACCGGGAGCGCGGCGCCACGCTGGCCGGGCCCCAGACCGATGAGCTGGTTTTTAAGCTGGAGGGCCGGCCGCTTCGCAACTACGGTTCCCAGGGACAGCAGCGTACGGCGGTGATCTGCCTGAAGATGGTGGAGGCCGGCCAGATCGATCTGGCCGGCAGCGTGCGGCCGGTGCTGCTCCTGGATGACATTTTCAGCGAGCTCGACCGCTCCCGCTCCGCCAGGCTGCTTGAAGAGCTGGTCGAAAAGCACCAGAGTTTTATCACCGCGCCGCGTAAGGAGCCTTTCTTCGAGCGCCTGGGGCACCTGCCGGTCAAGACGATCGAGGGGGGTGTGGTCCGGGATGGGTGATAGCGAAGAGCGCGGTGTGCGCCGCTTAATTCGTGATTAATGGAGCCTGCCAGGCGATGAACTCACGGGTAAACAGCGGTCCTGAACGCCTTGGCCATCTGCTCGGCCGGGTCCTCGAGGAGGCCGGGGGCGCGGCCGGACATGCTCCGGAGGCCCTGGCCGTGGTTTCGGCTTGGCCGGGGATAGTCGGGCCACGGCTGGCGCGAGCCAGCCGCGCGGTCAGCCTGACCGGGGGCAAGCTATTCGTCGAGGTCACTTCCCCCTCCTGGAAACAGGAGCTTGGTCTGCAGAAAAGGAATATCGTCAGGAATATAAACAGCCGTATGGGCAACAAGCTGGTGGCTGACCTGATTCTCAATGTGAGGGATTTTCGCAATGTCGAATGAAAAAAACTCCGGAACAAATTATGAGGCCAGTAACATCCAGGTCCTGAAGGGGCTGGATGCCGTACGCAAGAGACCCGGGATGTATATCGGCTCCACCGGCCAGCGCGGATTGCATCACCTGGTCTATGAGGTGGTGGACAACTCTATCGATGAGGCCCTGGCCGGCTACTGCCATAACATCAAGATCGAGATCCTGGAGGGGGACCTGATCCGGGTCACCGATGACGGCCGCGGAATACCGGTGGACATCCATCCGACCGAGAAACGGCCCGGGGTCGAGGTCGCCATGACCATGCTGCATGCCGGCGGCAAGTTCGACCGCGCCTCCTACAAAGTCTCGGGCGGTCTCCACGGCGTGGGCGTTTCCGTGGTAAATGCGCTCAGCGAGTACCTGGAGGTTGAGGTTTACCGGAACGAGAACATTTACCACCAGCGCTACGAGCGGGGCATTAAGGCCAGCGAGCTCAAGATCATCGGTCAGACAAAAAAAACCGGCACGCGGGTCACTTTCCGGGCGGATGCTCAGATCTTCGACCAGGTACTCTACGATTTCGAAGGCCTGGCCAGCCGCTTCCGCGAGCTGGCGTACCTTAACGCCGGTATCCGGATCGTCTTTATCGATGAGCGCAATGGCAGCAAGCGCAAGGAAACCTACGAATTTTCCGGCGGGATCAAGAGCTTTGTCGAATATTTGAGCGAGTCCAAGAAGCCGCTGCATAAGCCGATCTATCTCGAGAAAGATATTCAGCCGACGCTGATCGAGATCGCCATGCAGTACACCGATTCCTACCAGGAAACGATCTTTTCCTATGTCAACAATATCAACACCCATGAGGGAGGCAGCCATCTCTCAGGCTTCAAAGCCGCGCTGACCCGCTCGCTTAACGATTACGCAAAAAAGAACAACCTCCTGAAAAAGGCTGATTTTACGCTGACCGGCGATGATGTGCGCGAGGGCCTGACCGCGGTGATGAGTATCAAGATGATAGACCCGCAGTTCGAGGGCCAGACCAAGACCAAGCTCGGCAACAGCGAGATCAAGGGCGTGGTGGAAACCGCGGTCAACGAGCAGCTCTCGATTTACCTGGAGGAGAACCCGGCGGTGGCCCGGCGGATTATCGAGCGCTCGGTAAATGCGGCGCAAGCCCGCGAGGCCGCGCGTAAGGCGCGCGACCTCACCCGCCGCAAGAATGCCATGGATGGGGCCGGGCTGCCCGGAAAACTGGCCGACTGCTCGCTGACCGAACCGAAGGACTGCGAAATCTACCTGGTCGAGGGCGACTCCGCCGGCGGCTCGGCCAAAATGGGCCGGGATCGCCGCAACCAGGCGATCCTGCCGTTGCGGGGCAAGATCCTCAACGTGGAAAAGGCCCGGCTGCACAAGATTCTCTCCAATGAGGAAATCCGCACCATGATTACCGCAATCGGCACGGGCATCGGCGAGGAGGATTTCAGCGTGGAGAACGCCCGCTACCACAAGATCATCATTATGACCGACGCCGATGTGGATGGAGCGCATATCCGGATCCTGCTGCTGACGTTTTTCTTCCGCTACATGAAAGAGCTGATCGACAAGGGCATGATCTATATCGCCCAGCCGCCGCTTTACCGGATCGCCAAGGGCAGCCAGGAGTATTACGCCTACAATGAGCGGGAGCGGGAGAGCTACACCAAGCGCCTCGACGGGGAAAAATACACCATGCAGCGCTATAAGGGCCTGGGCGAGATGAACCCCGATCAGCTTTGGAAAACCACTATGGACCCGGCGACCCGCACTATCCTGCAGGTCCGGATGGATGAGGCAATCGAGGCGGACCGCCTGTTTACCGAGTTGATGGGCGATGATGTGGAAAGCCGGCGGATTTTCATCGAACAGAACGCGCGCTATGTGACCAATCTGGATGTCTGAGACTTTCCCATAACCGGGCAGTACAATCGGGCTGTCTCTGCCGGCTGAAATGGCGGGGAGAGCCCGTTTTTTTTCAGCCCCTTTTCTCGCTCGCCGATTGCGGCACCTCCGTCCATTTTTACAGTATAAATATTATCCGGCACGAATCAGCCGGTCCCCGGACAGGTAGCTCTCCACCTTGCATGGATTTTGCAAATATTAAACGCTGCCGGATTCCGGGGCGGGAAACTTAAGAATTCCGCCGGAATACCGAAATATCTATTCAGGGGCTTGCCGCGACACAAGTTATGTATTCCAAAAGGGCTGGATTACCTGTTTCCTTGAAGCCGCAGCCGGCTGTCACCATTCCGGCGCAAGGTCGTGGTTTGCCCGGTGCAAGTGGAAAAATTTTCACCTAGAGGCCTCTAAAGTGTCAGGGCCACAGAAGGCAAACAGCAATTTGTTATCTTCCAGACTCATCGCCGCGGCGCTTGGAGCAGCCGCGGTGTTGATGTCGCTGGTCCTTTCCTGCAACCACCCGCCGCCCACCGGTCCGGCCAATGTCAGCCTGATTGTCAGCGGCAAGATCACCGCCAATAATGTCGCCTCCAAGGGGGTTACGGTCCAGCTCTCGGGCGATAAGACCGCATCCGTGGTGACCGATAGTCTAGGCAACTACAGTTTTACGGACCTCGGCAATGGCCTCTACTCGATAAAGCCCAGCCAGAGCGGATTCAGCTTCAATCCCGGGGATATCCAGGTCGAGCTGGCCGGAGCGAGCCGCGGCAGCCTGGATTTCAAGATGGTCCAGCAGGCGCCGCAGCTCGTAGTGCAGAAGGATAAAATCGATTTCGGCAGCCTGCAGATCGGAGCCTCCAGACAGGTCAAGCTCGGCTTGAGCAATATCGGGCTGCGCTCGCTGACAATTTCCACATTCACCTTCTCGAGCGCCGTTTTCAGCGGCGGTACGCCGAACCTGACCATCCCGTCGGACAGCTTGGTGTATGTCACCCTGACCTTCAAGCCCGCAGCCACGGGCCTGGTAAGCGGAGAGCTTACTATTGCCAGCAACGATCCGAGCACGCCCGCGCAAAAAATCACCCTTACCGGTACCGGCATCGCCAGCGTTAAACCGGCCATACAGGCCAGCCAGGCCTCCCTGGATTTAGGCTCGGTGCAGATCGGCTCCGGCAGCACGGCCAAGCTTACTCTCACCAACACCGGCAGCGATATCCTGCACCTGAGCTCGGTCACTACCACCAATAAAATTTTCAGCGTCGATGTCCCCTCGCTGGCGATTGCCTCCGGGCGGAGCCTCGACCTGACCGTGACTTTCACTCCCGCGGATACCGGGAAAAAGAGTGCCCAGCTTACGGTGGTCTCGGACGCCACCAATTCGCCGAGCCTCAACGTGGCTCTCTCGGGCACGGGGTTCAAAAGCCTGCCTTCGAGCATCAAAGTCGAGCCGGCGGACCTGGATTTCGGGAATGTCTATCTGGACAGCCTGGCCTCCCGCGATTTGAAAATCACCAACACCGGCAGCGACAGCCTGCTGATCACCCTGTTGCGGATCACCGGGACCGGTTTCAGCACCTCCCAGAGCGGCAGCGCGATTATCGGGCCCCAGAAATCCGCGACTTTCACGATATTCTTCCGGGGCACGAACCTCGGAATCTCCACCGGTAGGCTGACCATTTTCAATAGCGACCCGCAACAGGTCTCGCTGGATGTACCCCTCAAGGCCCGGCTGATCAACATTCCTCCGGCTACGGTCCGCGTGCATCCGGACTCGCTCGCTTTCGGCACCGTCAATGTCGGCTCAGTCGGACAAAATGCGTTCTGGGTGGTCAATCCGAACCCGGTCCCGCTCAATATCCTCAACATCACCTTTAGCGATTCGAATTTCAGCACACAGCAAACCGTGCTGCAGGTCCCGGCTGGAGACTCGGTCCAGCTCACGGTGAACTACAC
>MFIX01000008.1:11515-15447 GCA_001780825.1 Candidatus Glassbacteria bacterium RIFCSPLOWO2_12_FULL_58_11
CCGCGGGCGCATTGCTCGCCCAGATGACTATCTCCACGGATGCGGTGGACAATCCTTCGATCCAGATCGGCCTGAGCGGCACGGGGTTCCAGCCGGTCACCGGGAAGATCGCCCTGGGCGCCGGCCAGATCGATTTCGGCACGGCCTCGATCGGCCAGACCTTGATCGCCAGCCTGACTGTCGGCAATACCGGCGACGGCAGGCTGTTCCTTAGCGGCGCCTCGATAGATCTGCCGGTATTTACGGTAAGCCAACCTCCCGACTCGCTGGAACCGGGCGGCTCGACGACTCTGGAGTTGCAGTTCAAGCCGGCCGTTCTCGGCTCGGCCCGCGGGGCCCTGGTCATTACCAACAGCGACCCGGACCAGCGCCTCGCCAAAGTCATCCTGCTGGGCGCCGGAATAGACACCTCCGCTTTGCTGCCGCTCATGCAGCTCTCTCAGCGTACGCTCGACCTGGGCCCGGTGATCCAGAACCTTACCGGCACCACCCTGCTGACCGTCAGCAATATCGGCAAGGATACTCTCCGGGTGACTGATATCCGGACCTCCCTGATAGAGTTCAGCGCCAATCCGAAGCAGTTCGCTGTCGCGCCGAGCCAGACGCTGGATGTGACAGTGTCTTTTACGCCGTTCGGCACCGGTCCTTTAACCGGTGGCCTGGTGATTTTCTCCAACGATCAGCTGCGCAAGCAGGATACGCTTACGGTCAAGGGGACCGGGGTGACCGAAAGCGGACAGTCGGGTTCGGCCGAGGTATTTATCAACGGCGGCACATTCCTGATGGGCTTCAGCGGCGAAATCGAGCCGGTGCGGGCGGTGACTGTTTCGAGCTTTTACATGGAGGCCAACGAGGCAACCAATGAGCAGTTCAAGCAATTCATGGATGCCGGAGGCTATAACCGCATCGAGCTTTGGACAACCGAGGGCTGGACCTGGCGCACCACCGTGCGGGACCAGGGCTTCGATCCCGACAATCCGCGGCCCCGTTTCTGGGGTACGGGCGCTGCGCCCTGGGAGAGCGATCCCTACTCCAACCGGCCCAATTCCCCGGTGGTCGGCGTAAGCTGGTACGAGGCCTCGGCCTACGCAAAATACAGGAACAAGTCGCTGCCCACCGAGACCCAATGGGAGTATGCGGCGCGGGGAGTCGAGGGCCGGATTTACCCCTGGGGTAATGTCTGGCAGCCCGGCAACCTCAACCACGGGCAGGAGCGCAGCCCCTACTATGACGAGTCGGACGGCTTCCGGTACGCCGCGCCGGTGGGCTCTTACCCCAGCGGGGCGACCCCTACGGGGTTGTCCAATATGGCGGGCAATGTGATGGAGTGGTGCCTGGACTGGTATGCGGATTACAACCCGAACGAGACTTTCAATCCCAAGGGGCCGGCCTCCGGCCTTTACCGGGTGATCCGCGGCGGTTCCTGGAACGGCTCGATCCTCTACTGCCGCGCTTTCCACCGCAACAACAGCGAGTCCAAGCTGCGCTACAAGGACTGCGGGATAAGGCTGGTAAGGAGTTTCTGAGGCGGGTGACGGACTCGAATTCCCTGGAAGCTGCACCGCACCCTTATGGCACTGCCTTATGAGTACAATCCATTATTCGACAAGCTTGAACCAGAAAACAACGGCGCGATCTTTTTCGACAAACTCGGTGCAGAACGCGTACCAGCCGGGAGGGACCCGCACGCCCTGAGAATCTTTCAAGTCCCAGGAGATATGCAGCTCCTTATTTGGCGGGTACAGGTAGCCCGAGGAATAGTCGCCGGGGCCGATGAGCTTGATGATTTCAGTTTCGTTAATAAAGGCCTGCCGGATGAGAGTCGAATCCGCGGAGGGTATGAACAGCCTTACGGCGACAGTGTCATTGGGAAAGGATATGCTGTTGTAGAACTGTTTATTCTCAATTTTCGGTTTAAAATACTTATTAATCCAATCCGGCGAAGGATCTCTTTCTATTGTGTTTAAAGAGAGATCGAGATAAAATGCAGGAACGTTTTTATAAGTCAATACTGAATAGCAATAGACAATGACTCCGCCGCTTGAAAGCGGTATAGTGCTTGTCGGACCTTCTTCGAGCTGAACATAAGTAACAGCATCTGAACAGGCAATACAGAGTGGAATAATTAGGCTGACCGTAAACAATTTCATAGTTGCGATTTCACCCAAAAAAATTATAACAGATAAAATGAAAAGCGAAACGCCCGGAAGAGATGGGAAAAAGACCTCCCTTCCACTTGGCAAACTATAAAATCTATTTCAAGATAACCATCTTTTTTGTCGCTGAAAAATCAGCAGCTTTCAATCGATAAAAATAAACCTCGCTTGGGATATCCTTTCCGTTCTTGTCTATACCATTCCAGAAAATAGTGTAAGTGCTTTCTATCAGCTATTCATTTACAAGATTTATCTTAAAAGGTGAATGACGCAAAAAACAAGACACCCGACTGCGAGGTCTCTTTATATCTTATTTCGGTATCGCCATCTGGCAGGGCTTGATTTTTTTTAATTCCATCTCCTAATATTTTTACAGAAGGATCTGAAATATATCCAAGCCCAAGATTAAAGCTGCTTTTATCATTTTTATCGTCGTTTCTTTTAAGCCCTATCATAAGACCCATCCCTATGGCATCGATTACTTGATCAGTTCCAGGCTGCAAGGCTATAAAAGGCCCCCAGCCCATTGTGGGGTTGTCCTTATTATTTGCTTTGAAATAATGGGATTCTAACAACACTCTTGGAATCTTATTTTTTTCTTTCAATATTCTTACAATTCTATCCTTATCGATTGTAGCTTCAATTACCCTATCGTGACCTCCAAAGTCCACGGTTAATGATAACCCTACGCCAAAACCAAGCCCTGCGAATTGGGTTTGATTATCCTCAGCTAAGAGCGAGCCCGAAGAAAGCAAGAAACTCACGGCCAAAATCGCCCGGACAATTGACAGTCGATGCAGCATCATTTCTACCTCCTTAAAGGAGCAATTTTCCCTACCCAAATCAAGGGTAGGGAGGAATAAAGCATGGATGAATCTTCTAATGTCGGCGGCCGGGTCAGTGAATTAGCCGGTCTTGACATAGCCAAACCCGGTCTGTTCAGGACTGTTCGGGATTAATGTATAAATTAGTACACTAAAAGCACATCCTTTCGTTTGCATTTGTGCGCGTTCCAGCACGATCCGGCATTGGATACCGGCTCCGCGCCATAATATCTGACTTAACCTTACCTGTAGCTTTCTTTATTATGCGAAATTATTCGCAATGTCCGTTTTTCTATTATGCAGGGGTTTTCGTCTTTTGTCAAGTCCAAGGCAAATATATTTACATGTATTAACATGGAAAATAAACCGTTAGCATTAGTATACTATTTTGTGATGTATTATATATTTATGACGAAATTGATAATTTAATCTCAATCGTGCATTACTTGAGAGCAACTCAATGTGTTATTTTATTTTTTGGAATTACAGCAGGGTCTGAAAAGATGTACAGCCGGGTGATTGGATGGTGGAAAAAACCCCAACTCGGGGTCGGTTTTGTTTGAATAACCTTAGCTACATTTTTGTGGAAAGGTCTTTTTTCGAGTCGTTTCTTTCTAACATTGTCATCCCTTGTGGATAGCGCTATCTCCCCCCACCATTCCCGCCGCCGTTCCTTCCCCTCCCCCCATTCCGCTCACCATTGAGCAGGGCCCGGACCCCGCCGTTGTTTTTGGTCTGCGCGGTTGCGGCCTGCGGGCCCCGCGGGTGGTAGCTCAACAGAGCCTTGCGCCGGCCCAGCAGAGTGCGCAGCTCCTCGAGCAGGCTGTCCAAAGCTGGTAAGGAATTTCTAAGCCAGTTCCCCCTGTGCCGATTCGACCCGGTTTCGCCCATTATCCTTGGCCCGGTACATCGCCTGATCGGCCAGATGAACCAGTTCTTCGCCCGAGACTTT
>MFIX01000009.1 GCA_001780825.1 Candidatus Glassbacteria bacterium RIFCSPLOWO2_12_FULL_58_11
GACTCCCTCATTGGCAAAAGCGACAATCACCTCCGAGGTGCCGTAGCGCTTTCGCTGCCAGACCCAGGAGGGCCGCACACGGTAACCCATGCGCTGCTGCAGCAGACGGAAGCCCTCGGGGTAGCGCTCATTGTAGCGCGCCAGGTTGTCCGACTCGGTCCAGAGAGACCAGTAGTTGGCGCCCAGGTCGAGCACGTGCATGAGCGCCCATTCCATCCGGTTGGCTCCGCCTTCATCCACCGGCAGCTTGTCGATATCGTACTGGCGGTCATTGCCTTGCTCCATGACCACCGCCAGCCAGGGCGGACGGTTGGCGAGGTTCTCGACCTGCAGCGGCTCCTCGATCAGGTCGATACTGTCCGAGCGCAGCCAGCACCCGGCGCGGACCGACTGGTCCAGGACCTCGCGGTTGCCGGTCCGGCTGATATCCGGCTGGGTGTTAACCGCCAGCGGCGTCTTTTTCCAGGCGTCGAACTGGAAGCGGGCCATTGAGACCATCGTGCTTTCCGCGGTCAGATAGTCCGGGAAGGGATTGGGCAGGTCGCCGGTGTGGCCCTCGCCCCAGAAGCCGTACATCATCAGGTCCATGAACTCGATCAGCGCGTTGCCGTCGAACTCGGCGGCCAGGAGCTCGTTAAGCTCCCGGAAAGCTTTCTGGAACTCCGGGTGATCGTAGCGCGGCTCCATACAGTCGTAGCCGAAACGGTCCTTGCCGCCGATATTGACCAGGGGCACTCTGTCGCGCAGGAAATCCGGCAGAGCGATGTTTCTGGGCTGGATGTTCGGACTGGATAGCTGGATCCGGAAGCCGACCCGCTGGCCATAGGTTTTCGCCGCATCCAGGGAGAGTTTCCAGACCGGAGAGAAATCCAGCTTTCCGGGTTGAGTCTGAATGTCGCGCCAGTCGCAGCGTATATAAAGGATATCGACAAAGGGCAGCGAGGCCAGCTTCTCGACATGCCGCTCGAGCGTTTCCTGTCCCTTGCGGGCGGCCAGGGAGGGGCCGCCTTCCTCCCAGGTGTAGCCGACCAGTCCCAGGCCGAAATTCCTGATCCGCTCTTTCGAGGGCGTGGTGTTGGCGATATTGCGCCAGCCTTCATCCTGGTCCAGGCCGAACGGTCCCTGGTCCAGACGGTCTTTTGGCGCGGGGCCGCAGCCAAAATCATAGCCCTGCCAGAGATGGACCGGCACATCGGCCCGCAGGGCCGCGGGACCAAGTCCCGCTCCCAGCAAGGCCCCCGCTCCGGCGGCCTTTAAAAAATTCCTTCTGTTGGTCATCGCGCCTCCAGAAAAATCAGTTATAAATCTTCCGTTCAATGGATAGCGACTCCGCCCGGAAGCACGTACTCTACCGGCCATTCCTCGCGCATACTCTCGACAATCCCGGACCAGTCCACCTTGTCCGGACTGTCCGAGGGGAGCAGCTCGACCTCCGGCAGGGCCTCGGCGATCGAGCCGGCGATCCGGTTTGCCTCTCCCGGTCCGCTGACCAGGATCTTCTTAGCCCCCAACTGGAGGGAAACGTAGCGGGCGGCGATCTCCGCATCTTCGATCATCTGCAGGAAATAGGGCCGGCCGGTCAGCAGCGTGTTGACCACATAGTTTATCAGCACGCCGGAGAGGGGGCTGTAGTACTGACGGTCGAGCTCGACCTTGGCCAGTCGCGGGTCATCGATAGATACTACTGTATAAAGCAGCTTATCCTCACCCTGCCCGCGGAAATCGAAAGAGACTACCTCGTAACCCTGGTCCAGGTACTTTTTCACAGTTGGCCAGTCCGCCGAGGATAATTTTCCCCGGTTGCCGATCCAGAGTAGAGTTTTATCCGCGGGCCGGTTGCGCTTGAAGATATGCAGCAGGGGCAGGGATAGCATGGCGCTGTGGTGCAGAACGATCCGGCTCACCTGGTAGCCTTCGAGCTCGGAACTTCCCGTCTCCTCCACGCCAATCTCGTTCTCTGCCGGTACGGCTTGCCAGGGCGTGACCTTCCAGGTGTCGATTCCCGGATAGAGGCTTCCCCTGTATTCCGCAGCCAGGCTCCGTGGGCCTTGTTTCTTCATCTCTGCCGCATAGTCCCGGATTAACTGGAAGATGGTCCGGCTCTGCGGGAAATCCAGAGTCACCTGGCCGCTTTTGGTGCACCAGAGATCTTTCTCCTCGAGGATTCTGGTCGAGTCGAGATCGTATTTGACCGGCATATTGTTGAAACGGTCTAAAAAAGCGAGAGCGAATTCCTGGTTGTAGTTGGAGAAACTGTGCGGGTGATAACCCTCGGTAAGCGCTATCCGCTCCGGGTGGCCGAAGCGGCGGTAAACCGCCTCGACCTGGCGGAAAGTTTCGCGGGTCCCCTCGATCGGGAAAAAATCCTCTACCGCCGCGCTGATCACCACGGGCCGCGGATAGATCAGGAGCAGCAGGCCCGCATGGTCGATACCGTCTGAAAGCATGCGGTAGTTGTCTTGTTCAGAGTCATTATCCGGGTCGGCGAAAATACGGTTATACATGCGCATCGGCAGGGAGCAGATATAGCAGGAGGGCGCGGCAGCGTGGATGCGCGTATCGAGCGCGGCGATATGCGAAGACTGATAGCCTCCGCCGCTGGTCCCGGTAATCGAGATCCGGGAACCGTCCACTTCTGGCCGTGTGAGCAGATAATCCACCGCGCGGATGCCGTCCCAGACCATCCAGCGGGTCAGGCTGGCGCCGGCGATATAGGCCAGGTCGCCGATGATTGCGTGCTCGCCGCAGACCAGGTTGTAGCGGCTTTCCCCACGCCCGGCATCCCAGCACTGGCTGCGCTCGCCCTGGCCTATCGGGTCCAGGCAGAGTACGACATAGCCGCGTTTCGCCAGGCGGCCGGAAATCTGCTGGTAGTTGCGGAATGCTTTGGCCAGTGGAGAGTGGCCGCAGGTGACGATGACTGCTGGAGCCGGTTTTTTAAGTCCATCCGGCACGTACACCAGTGCAGTCACTTTAAAACCGGGCAGACTTTCGAAAATGAGCTTTTCAATCCGGTAGCCTTCGAGCTGGAGCGTTCCGGTAATTACCGGATTGAGCGGTGTTTTCTCCTCAGGCAGCCCGCCGATATCCTCCAGCAGGTCGCGGCGCAGCTCGCGCTGGAGCTCCAGCAGCTCGGTCTCGTCGCGGACAGCTCTCAGTCTGGCTTTTCTCAGCTCATCCTGCCGCCAGCCCATCTCCACCTGATAGCGCAGAAAAGGAGTGATCCTTTTGCCCGGCTGCGGAGGTTTTTTCACCACCGTGAAAATATCAGCATCTACCTGGCTGTCAGCCGGGCGGACAAATGACGGTCCGAGAAGCAGCATCGAAAGAGACAGGACTACAACGGCGCTTTTCGCCTCGAAAAAGATCGCTCTGTTCAAAGGCCTATCCTCGGCAGGAGTTGGGGGAATGACAAAAAGAATTGTTTCATTTGCCGGGCGGCTCGCCCCGGCTGAGCCTGGTCAGCTCTGGATTATCCGGGAAGCGCTGAAGGCCCAAGCCGGCAATCTGACCCGCCTGGTTCGGCATGCCGGATGAGCGGTAGAAGAGCGCAAGCTCAATATAATTCTCGAGCCTTCCCGGGTCGAGATAAAGCGCGAGGCGGAACTCCTCCTCGGCCTGTTCCAGCCGGCCGGAATCCCGGTAGATCCGGCCCAGACCGATCCGCGCTCCGGCCTGGCCGGGATCCCGGCGTAAGGTTTCCTGGAAACACTTCTCGGCATCGGCGGTCCGGCCCAGTTGCGCGTACAACAGGCCCAGGTTATAGAATGCCTGCGGTGATTCCGCTTCAATTCCCGCCGCCTCCCGGAAAGCCTCCTCAGCTTTATCGATTTGGCCTTTCATCACATAAAGACGGCCGATATTGTTGTCCAAGCCGGGGAGCTGCGGCTCGACGGCTTTTATCCGCCGGTAAAGCGCCAAGGCGCTGTCTATCCGGCCCAGCCGTCCGAGCATCTCCGCGTAGTTACTGAGCATGGCGTAGTTGTCCGGATAATAATTCAGCGCCTTTTCGTAGGTCACTTTCGCGCTGTCCACCTGATCGAGAAGGAGGTAAGCCTCGGCCAGTCGGGTGAGGACGATCAGGTGATCCGGTGTCCGGGTTTCAGCGTTTCGCAGATACTCCACCGCCTTGCCCGGAGCGCCGAGGCGGAGAAGAGTCGAGCCCATCAGGTACTGTGCTTCCCCTTCCGAGGAGATATTATTCCACTGGCTCACCAGAATGTGATAAACCTCCCGGAATTTTTTGGCCCACAGCAGCACCTTGGCGAGATTGATCGTTCCTTCCCGGAAATAGGCGGGAGGCAGCGAATCCAGGACTGATTTAAAAAGTACACCAAGCTCCGCCGGGCTGGGAGCGGTCCGCTGTTGAATGAACCCCTTTTTCTCCATCCAGCCCATTAGCTGGAGAGCGATCAACAGGTTGCCCTCAGACGAGGGATGAATATGGTCGTCGAGCAGCTCATTTCCGATCAGGCCGCCCGGCGAGCGTCTCTCGAAAGTCGTACGGACATCCACCAGCTCGGCATCCGGGCTGGTGGCTTCCTCCAGCAGAATCCGATGGATCGGCTCCTGGGCGCGCAGCGGGCAGACATCCAGCTCCCGGGCCTGGTAAAGTTCTTCTCCGGCCAGGAGCGTATCGCCCTCAGCCAGCAGGGCCCGGCCCAGAGAAAAATGGGCGTCCGCGTACTTTGGATCGATAGACACGGCCATCCTCAAACTCTGAATGCTCTCCGCAATCCGGTTTTCGGCGAGCAGAGCCATGCCGGAGGACATGCTCCGGGCGAACCGCATCCGGCTGTCATCGTCCAACCCCTCCCGGCTCTGGCTCTTGAACGGCGAAAAATCCTTGATATTGTCCACCGGCCGAAGGAAAACTGCCGGCACTCCGGCTTTTGCGCAGAGAGTTTTCATCCGCCGGATATTGAAACGAAAATGCTCGAATACACCATTCGAGAACAGGGTATCTCGGCGGTAGTAGTCCAGCCCGGCGCTGCGATCGAGAATGGTTTGCACCTCGGACGGGAGCACGGTTCCACTTTCAGGGGCTCGGCCGGCCGGCTTCCCGCCGCTGAGCTTGCCTCTCAGGGAGTGGTAAGCCCGGCTGAGAAGCTGATAGGTCCTGAGCCGGGATAACCGGTCCTGAAAGCCCGAGAGCAGGGAAGGCCGGTTAAAAAATTTCTCATAAGTCCGGGCTTCGAGGAACTCGTTGTGGCCCGCCTCGATAATGAACAGATCGGGTTCGAAGTTTAACAGCTCTTCCATGATCCGGACCATCCGGTAACTGGCGTAACTTATCCCGCCACAGTTTACCACCTCGTAGTTCATTCCGGAGCCGGGTATCCGGGCCAGCAATCTCCTGAGCCAGCCCGAGAACGAAGTGGCGTCCAGGAAAGGGTGACCATAGGTTGTGGAGCCTCCGAGCGTGAAGATACGGAAGGTACCGGGTTGTTTCCGGGCGGCAAAATCCTGCGGGTTGAACCAGCTCAGCTTGCCCGGAGCGGTTTTCATCCGGAAAGAGCCGTCCTCGGCGCGGTAGGTGACAAAAAGAGGGTTCGAGCCGGAAAAACCGACATAAGGGTCTTCACCGGGGCCGGCGAGAGAGCCCGGAAGGAGGAGCCGCAACAGGAGCTCGAAGACGGCGAGCAGGCCCGCGCCCATAATGACCAGCAGCAGCCGCTGAATTAGTGTCGGCTTTTTCCTCGATTTCCTGGTATTGCGTTTGGGGGCTTTCACAGTCGGTACTGCTCCGCTGCGGTATCAGCGTAGGGGCGACGCATGCGTCGCCCCTACAGTGCTTGTCTCTGGCCTGAATTCGTGATTATTCCTTCACGCTACTAGTTAACCGATTGATCCCCTTTGCTCAACTTGACAAGCTGCGGGTTGTCCGGGAAGCGTTGAAGGCCGAGGCTGGCGATCTCGCGGGACAGATCGTTCTTGCCGGTGGAGCGGTACAGCAGGGCCAGGTTTATATAAGTCTCAGGCAAATCGGGATTGATCTTGAGGGCCTGGTTGAACTGCTCTTCAGCCAGCTCGGGACGGCCGGTCTCCTGATAGATATTTCCCAGGTTTATATGTGCTCCGGCATGCTGCGGGTCTATCCGGATGGCCTCCTGCAAGTATTCTTCGGCTTCTTTAAGCTTTTCATTTTTTGAATAGAGAAGACCCAGATTGAAACAGGCTTCCGGATCGCCCGGGTGGGCTCCGGCCGCTTTTTCGAAAGTTTCCGCGGCCAGCTTGAAGTTCCCCATCTGGGAATAAACCAGACCGATATTGTTATCCAGCCCGGCCAGGCCGGGGTCCAGGCGCTCGATCCGGTGAAATACGGCCAGGGCCCGCTCGTACTGGCCGGACTTGCCCAGGAACACTCCGTAATCGTTGAGCAGCGGCACGTTATCCGGAAAAAGCTTTACCGCTCGTTCATAGATGGCCGAGGCGCTGTCCTCTGCTCCAAGCACAGTATAGAGCGCCGCCAGTTTGCTCAGCACCAGAAGATTGTCGGATTCCAGGGTAAAGGCTTGTTTCAAATGCTCCACCGCCCGCGGGAGACTGCCCAGCGCCTCGAGTGCTGTTCCAATCAGATACTGGGCTTCACTGTCCCCGGCCAGAAGCTGCCGCTGATTGTCCAGCACCACGTAGGCTTCACGGTATTTCTTGGCCCAGATGAGCGTCTTAGCCAGCACGACAATACCGTGACGGAAATATTCCGGAGGCAAGGAATCCAGGACCGCGGCGTAAAGACTGTCCAACTGGGCCGGACTGGGCGCGCTGTTGGCCTCGATCAGCCCCTGCTGTTCCATCCAGCCCAACAGCTTGAGGGCGATCAGCAGATTACCCTCCGGTGTCGGGTGAACATGGTCGATCATCAGCTCGTCTCCGATTAAGCCCCCGGGTGAGCGCAACTGGAACAAAGCCTGAAGATCGAGCAACGGGATATTCGCCCGGTCGGTCTCTTCTTTCAGAATCCTGTGGATCGGCTCCTGAGGACGCAGGGGGCAGACATCGAGTTCCCGGGCGGCCAGCAGATATTTTGACGCCAGCGCTGTATCTCCGGTTTCCAAGTACGAGCGGCCCAGAATGAAATTGCAGCCGGCATTCAGGGAATCGATTTGCATGGCCTCTTTAAAGAGTTCAATTCCCTCAGGAATCCGGCCTTCCGACATCAGTGAGATACCCTCAGCGGTCAGATTCGCGAATTTCAGCCGGGATTCATTGTCCAGGTCCTCCCGCCCCTGGCTTTTAAAAGGCGAAAAGTCCTTGATATTGTCCACCGGGTCCAGGAATACGAGCCTGACCCCGCTCCGGCGGCTAATATTTATCATCCGCTGAATGTTGAAGCGAAAGTGCTCGAATACCCCTTTGGAGAACAGGGAATCCCGATGGTAAAAATCCAGCCCGGCGCTGCGGTCGAGAATGGTCTCTACCTCGGCGGGAAGCACATTTTGTTTGTCGTATGAACCAGCGGGGGAGGCTTTGCCCTTGCCGGCGGACTTGTTTCTGACCGAGCGGTAAGCCCGGCTTAGCAATTGATAACTCCGCAGCTTGGCGAGCTGATCGCGCGCCTCGAGTACAAAGGAAGGCTTGCGAAAAAAGTCTGCATAGGTGCGGGCCTCGAGGAATTCGTTGTGGCCGGTCAGGTCCACGATCAAATCCGGCTGGAGCGGCAGGATTTCCTGAAGAATCCGCGCTTCCCGGTAACTGGCGTAACTGATCCCTCCGCAGTTTATCACCTCGTACTTAACCGGCGAATCGGGGGAATGGTTCAACAATTTATCAAGCCAGCCCGAAAAGGAAGTGGCGTTCATGAACGGGTGGCCATAGGTGGTAGAGCCGCCGAGAGTGAAAATGCGGAATGTACCCAGCGGTTTTTCGGCGGCAAAATCCCGCGGGTTGAACCACCTGGCTTTTCCCGGCGCAATGGCCGCCCGGCGGCTCCCGTCGGCGGCCCGGTAATACACGAACAGAGGGTTGGAAGATGAGAAGCCCACATAAGGGTCTTCCCCGGCGGCGGAGGGGGCGCCGGGCGAGACTAGGCGCAGCATGATTTCGATCACGGCGAGCAGGAGGAAGCTGGAGGAAACCAGCAACAGGCGCTGAAGAATAGTGGTTTTCCGGCGAGGGGTACCGGCTTTTTTGACGGTGCGATTCTCAGGTTTCACTGCCAAAGTTTCTCGCTGCTGAAGGTGAAATGAAACATACGCAACGTTAAAAATAATAGCTATTTACGGCTGTCCGGTCAAGATTCTGTTTGCCGGCCGGGGAGGCCGCACGGAGGCATTGCGCTTGGCTCGCCGGGTCAAAAAAAACTCCCGGCCCGGCATAAGCGCCGGGCCGGGAGTCGATGCTGGATAACTTCAACCGAAGGCCGGCTATTAGAAGCCGAAGCTGACGGTGAAGAAGTTATCTGCGGTCAACCGGCCTTTGTTGCGATAGGCGTAGTTGAAGTCGATCGTCTTGCCGGCGAAGTCTCTCTTGATGCCTCCGCCGAAGCTGATCCCGCGCCAGGTCGGATCATCGCCCAGGTACGAGTACCCGAACTGATCTGAGCCTTGGGTGTATTCATCGGTCTGGATCAGCCAGCCCATGCGCAGGGCAGCGGAAAGGAACGGAGTGAAGTTGTAGTTCAGCTCTGTTCCGGTGGCGTAACTGATCGGTGTGGTGCTGTTACGCCACAGCTCGCCGGTAGCCAGCCAGTTGGCTTTTTCGTTGGTCGCCAGGTTGTAGGAGAGCCCCAGCTTGACCACCGTGGGCAGACGATAGGTGTGGGTCTGACGATAGACCCAGCGGTCTGCCCGGCGCGCGAGGGCATTTGGGTCGGTGGAGTAGTCCACGTAACCCTTAGGAATGCTCCCGCCTCTGTCCTCGGGCCCTACCTCATACAGCAGGTTGGGGCCGCGCATGGTGATGTTGGTTCCCAGGTTCTGCATCGCGAAAGCAAAACGTAATTCGCGATCCAGGAAGTCCGTGTGGTAAATCGCGCCGGCGTCGATGGCAAAAGCATTGCCGGCGATATTACCGAAGACGTCCTGGTGGACGTACTTTGCGCTCAAGCCGGCGACGAAGCGGTCGGACAGGTTGTAGGCAAAGCTTCCGCCCATCTGGAAATCATAGGCGTTGAACGTGCGCCCGATCCCGTTGGGGGAGTTCACCGTGGTGATCTCCATTTCCGGGATGTCCAGATAGCCGAAGAACCCGCCGATAACCAGGTTCCCATCCAACAGCGGGGCCGCCGCCGCCGCATAGCTGTAAGTGAGGTCCAGGGTGTAATCCACCACATTGACCATCACTTCCCGCTTGTTGAGGAAGCCCAACCCGGCGGGATTCCACCAGATCGAGCTGATGTCGTCGGCCACAGCGGAGTAGGAGCTTCCCATGCCGATGCCGCGGGCACCAACCGGGATTTCCAGAAACTCCGCCGCTCTCACGCCGACAAAGGATGCCGATTCAGGCCGTCCCTGGACCGGGTACTTGTCCAGGCCGCTGTATTCCTGCCGCGCAACACCCTGCGCGAGCAGGGGGACCGTGACGAACGACAGGATGGCGACGGCGTTCATTAAGGCACGAAAGGCCGTTTTTCTTAACATAAATTACCTCCATCTAAACGCATCGGGAAGAAAACATAATCCGGCAAATGACAGACCGAGCGGTAAGGCTCAGTTGACGATATAGAACTTGCCGGTATGCGTTTTCCCCCGAGAGTCCGTCACGTGGTAGAAATAAAGACCGCTAGCCACGGTCTGGCCGAAACGGTTTCTCAGATTCCAGGGCTCCTGCCCGCCATGATTGTCGTAACCGGTCAGCGCCCTGGGCTCGCTCTGCGTGTTCAAACGGTCCCAATCCGTGTAATCGCCCCAGCCGTTACGGTTGGCGCCGATGTGATTGAGCACGTTGACCAGGTGTCCGCCCAATGAGTAGATGCGGATCGTGCAGCGATCCGGCAGGTTGACGAAGTCGATCCGGCGGGAATCCGGCGAAAGATCCAGGAACGATGAAGCGAGGTAAGGATTCGGCACGACCATGATCTTGCTCAGGTCGATGTCTTCCGCATTCAGCGAACTGGGCGTGACGTCGAATTTCCACTTGTCGCCCGGAACGATTACGTCCGGTTGCTGGCTGAACGTCGTCCCGCTCCAGTCGCCGAAAGCGGAAGTGACGGTCATGACAGTGCCGGCGGCCGGCATCGAGGCGACATCGGAGAACTTGAAGGCCGCACCATCGACCCAGATATAGAAATCATCCGTGTTGCTCGCCGGAATGGTCTCGACCAGTTTCAGGCCGCGCTCGGCTTGCGGAACCTTGACATTATCGTCGCCGCCATATTCGAAGCCCATATCCCAGAGGAAATCCTCGAGGCTGTTGCCCGCGGGGATGAAGCCCCAGTTCCGGTCATCGATATAGGGACTGAAGGCAACCGATCCGCCGC
>MFIX01000010.1:0-16536 GCA_001780825.1 Candidatus Glassbacteria bacterium RIFCSPLOWO2_12_FULL_58_11
GGTAAAATAGCTGAACGCATAGTTTATCCCGTCCGTCGTGCCCCCGTAAAAAGCGGCCGGGTCAATTACATCGTCGAAAAAGTATATCGGCTCGCTCCAGCCATCCTGGCCCGGGACGGGCGCGGTTTCCGCCTCGCCGCCCAGGTAATCATTATCCATATTCAACTGGCTGAAGGCGCCTTTCAAGAGCCAGGTCCGGTTGCTCTGTCCCCAGTAAGGGTAAGAGCTGTTTTTCAACTCCGTACTCTGAACCTTGGCCGCCTTGATAAAGGGAGCGCGGCTTTGTTCGACAGTGCCGCCTTTTACCTCGATCCTGGACAGGTCATTTTGACCCAGTCCGGCCAGGGCGGCCAGAGTCACATGCTCGACATCCTCCGGGTTGACCTCCATCAGCTCCGCGCAGACCGCATCCACGCTGACCACATCCTCGCCGGCGACAATCATGTTCATGCGTTTCGAGATCCCGCTGTCAAATTTCGAGACCTCCTTGCCCATTGTCGCGTCCACCAGCACGAACTGCTCGGGCATGACCCGATGCAGTTCCACGATATTTTTCTGCAAGTGCCCGGCGGCATGATTAAGGCCGATCCCATTCTTGTTATAGC
This sequence comes from Candidatus Glassbacteria bacterium RIFCSPLOWO2_12_FULL_58_11, assembly GCA_001780825.1. Lineage (GTDB taxonomy): Bacteria > Gemmatimonadota > Glassbacteria > GWA2-58-10 > GWA2-58-10 > GWA2-58-10. Next base: position 606 of record MFIX01000010.1, read on the forward strand.
CCTGGTCATGCGACCAGCCATAGACCATGCCGGGCAGGATACCGACCCAGTTCTTCAAGCCCACGGTGATACTGGTACTATGCACCTTCATTACCGGCGTATTAATAATGAAATCCGCTTCAACCAAAGTGCGCGGCAGATAGATTACCTGCTGATCATCCGAGAAGCGCGGCTCAGGCACCGCTACCGCCACGGTGCTATCATAGTTCATATCGACCCATTCCAGCTTGAGGTCCGGATAAGCCGGGTCAGCCTGCAAGGAATCGATCATGCCCTTGTAGCCGCAGTACGCGTAACCGTCCGTGCTCATCGACCAGGCAGGAGCCAGTGGTGTGCCGGGCCTGGCCCAGCCGCCGGCGGCCTCGGCTACTTTGATCTCGTAGTCCGGGTTCAGATGATAAAGATGGAGCACCAGCGCTTTCACCACGCGGGTGTCCGTGTTGACTCCGCTGCCGTTGAGCGCCGGGTCGACGATGTTCGGCTTAATCACGATTGTGCGGGCGCCGGAGGGAATCCGGCCCGCCAGCCCGCCGGCCAGGTCAATCGCCCGGTCCACCATCGCCGCGATCTGTGCGTATGTCAGGCTCGCCATACGGGAGGCCGGCTCGGGCAGGGTCGTATCATCGCTGCGCACGATACTGACCGTGCTTTCCTTAGATGAATCGTAACTAAAATCGGAGAGCTTGCACCAGCGGGTATGTGTAACGGGGACTTGCGACCAGACCGCAAAATCCGCCGCAACCAGGACCGCCGCCAGAATAATCAGGACGTATTTTTTGCGCATTATTTTTTCCTCGGATCGCAGGTGATAATATATTCTCAAAGTTAAACGAAAAATCGCGGCCAGGGTTACCTTCAGGGAAAGATATCTTATCTCTTACAGGTTCGCGGCCGGATCAGTTCTGTTCGAAATGGCGGGTAGTTGCGGACAACTGGCAAACTCTACGACCACAAGAAGTATAACTAGTTTTTATTTTCGTTAAGCCTCTAATTTTTCAAAAATCAATGTCATAATTTTGAAAATCGATAATCGAAATTTGACCAGATCGAAAATCTATCCTCTTTCAATTTCGAATCTCGATTTTAGATTTTCCGCCATTTTTGCCTTTGTTTAGCACTGACAAAAATGGCGGAGAGGCAGGAATAAACACATATTTTCTATGTCATTAACCGACAAATATATAAAAAGCCCCCATCTTTGACAAGAGGTTATTCTGGGCACAAAACTGCCACTCCTGAGGAACCCTTTTCCTCGATTTTTCAAGACGAGTGCATATTGCTTTGAAGACCGACTTTTGAGACCGGCGATCAGGTGGTTATCCTCGCAACGAACTTTCAACTTTACCGCAGCTTTACTTCGTGCTCACTCCAGGCACAGGGGTAAACGAATAAGCCAACGACTTCTCGTGGTCCTGAGTAAGGCTTTTATTTATGAACGCGAATTGGCGCTGATTTTCTCCCGCTAAAACTGGACTCTTTTCCGTGGCGAGGTCAGAATCATCCATAGACCCTGATTTCGAACACCCGGGCTTGGCGCACGCCCTGAGTGTCCGTAACCGAAAGCCGGAGTTTACTTACCGGAAGCGTCTCGAACTCGTGTATCCGCAGGCGCTGATAATTGCCGGCCACTTCGGCCACGCTGCGCCACGACCCGTCCACCAACGCTTCCAGCCGGTAATCCTTCACCGTCTCCGGTTGCGGCCCCTCGATCATCGTCTCATGGTAGCTGTCCTGATGAGTGAGCGTCATTGCCCGGCTCAAACCGGTGTCGAAACACAATTGGACCCGGCGAATGCGCACCGGCTCGCCGAAATCCAGTTCCAGCCTGCAATCGCCGGGATCAAGCGACACGGAGCGCCACTGGTGGCTGCTGCCGTGCCTGCTCCGCGCCACTCCGTCCAGCACGTTCTGCGGCCCGAACTCAGGCAGTGCACTGCCGGCTGTGGCTGTGGCTCTGCGCGCCAGGTCATCCGGATCGCGGTTAGGCGTGCCAAGCAGGAAAGCATCGTCGCGCAGCAGGGTTTGTTTGATCGTTTCGATATCCTGCTTGCCTAACTCACCGGGCATTCTGCCAGTGGAGGAACAATGGGCCGCGGCAGTGCCTATCCCCTGGCCGATCACCGAGCAGGTGGCCATCACCCGGGTGCTGGCCAGCGCCAAGTGTGTCGCGCTCAGACAGCGCCCACCGAAAAAGAGGTTTTTCAACGTGGCCGAATAGAGCGAGCCGAGTGGAATACTGTAAAGGTCCTTCAACTTGTTGCTGAACCAGAAGTCTTCGCCCTTGAAATCGGTGCCTTGAGGGAAGTGATGGTCAATCGGCCAGCCGCCGAACGCCACTTCATCTTCGAACACCCGGCCGCTGGTCAAGTCATCCTGGCGCAGGATATAGGCCCCCATCAGGCGGCGGCTCTCCCGGCGGGCGGGCAGGAACCCAAACCATTCAAGCGCCCAGTTGTCGGCCCCGTGGTCGCCATGGTTTTTCAGGTGGTCCCAGACCCCTAGCAGCACTTTGAGCAGTTCCTCCCTGATCCGGTCGTCATCCTTGATAGTATCCAGCATCCCGCCCCATTCGATCCACCAATAGCCGTATTCGAGGCCGTCGGGGTCCCGGCCCATGGCTTCGTGGGTCGGGTACTTGTGCGCCCAATCGGGAGGGATAAACGGCACTGGGTGGCCCATGTCCCGGGCCTGGAACAGCAGCGACGAGCCCATCGTATAAGGCAGAGGCGCCTCGGGCGCCATCGACTCGCCGAACTCCGCCTTGCCCTCCTGGCCCTGGCGCCACGGATTACCGGCCAGGAATCCCAGACTGCCGTCGCCGGTACAGTCCGCAAATAAGGCTCCCTCGATTTCGTAGCGCGTCTGGGTGGTCATCTGAAAGCAGCTCACTGAGCGCACTCGGTTGGAGTCCACCCGGCAGGAATCCATCACAGTGTTGAGCAACAGGGTGATATTTGGATGATAGTATGTTTTCTCCCAAAGCAGCAGGTCCCACATCGACGCCGAACGCTGGGGGTTGCGCACCTGGTTATCCAGGCGCAGCTCCTCGATAATCCCTGTTTCGCGGGCGTCGGGGAGGTTGTTGTTGGCGCCCACGATATGCATCCGCACCTCGCTGGACGAGTTGCCGCCCAGTATGGGCCGGTCCTGCACAAGCACCACCTTGCTGCCGTTGCGTGCCGCGGCCAAGGCGGCCATCACTCCGGTGGGCCCTCCGCCGACAATCACTACGTCGGCTGTTAGCCTGGCCTTTTCGGTCCGGCGCGTCCCGGCGGCGCTGTCCTGCCTGAGCTGAGCATACGATGGGGAAGCCAGGGTGCCGGCGAGCAGTCCCGCGGCCGAACCGCCTCCCAGGGCCAGTTGGAAAAAATCCCTGCGGCTGGTGGATTTACTCATCACTTTTTCCTGTAAGCCTAGAATTTATCAAAAATGAATGTCATAATTTTGAAAATAGAAAGTCGAAATTTGACCGAATCGAAAATCTATCCTCTTTCAATTTCGAATCTCGATTTTCGATTCTCAATTCTCTGCCATTTTTTGCCTGAGTCTAATCCTGGCAAGAAATGGCGGGCAGGCCATGCCTCATGCAAACTAGGTAACTGTTACTATCACAACTGATTGATATTCTGCTTATTTATCAACCCTGATAGCATTTTGCTGATCTCTTCAATTGTCTTTTTAAGTACCTCACTCTTTTCTTTTTCAATCAGCCCTCTGCGGAAACAAATTTCAAGTACCGGCACACACTCAAATGCAGAGCCACGGGCCATCCTGAAGAAATTTGCCCTATCGGCTTTATGATACCTGCCGTTACCCTCGGCAATATTTGCTGATATCGATAATGATGCGCGATTGAGTTGATCCGCTAAATAGTAATTGCCCCTTGGGAAATCCTTCGTTAATTCGCAAATACTATCTGCGAAATCAATCGATTTCCGGTAAACATCTAATTTTTCGAAAAGAAAGGGCATAATTTTGAAAATCGAAAGTCGAAATTTGACCGAATCGAAAATCTATCCTCTTTCAATTTCGAATCTCGATTCTCGATTCTCTGCCATTTTTTGTCTGACTTCATTCCTGGCAAGAAATGGCGGGTAGGCGTGGACGGTAGGCGAACCCTGCAACCCCTTCAGATAAACCTAGTTGTGAAGTTATAGTGCAAACGAAAAATAGGCTGGCAAATATGCTTGGATCTTCCAATCAGCAAATAAAACTCAAAAACGCTTTTCAATACCCCTTGTTTTCTTTCTTTATATGTACTCTTACGGAGCAATAGCCTTTATTTCTGACAGACAACAAGCATCTCAAAATCTTCTGTCGTCAGTTTATCGTTCCTCGAAAATGCGCCTAGCTTTGCGCCAGAAATATCAATTTTCCTGTATCCCAGCGTTTTTAAAAGCCACGTTATCTCGCTTGGTACATAATAACGCTCATTGCTTTTGAGTTCCTTTTTATTTCCCGCATCATCTTCCAAAATCGTAGTGTTGTGATCGCGAAATGTCATCAGATCAAAGGAGTTGCTTCTATATGTAGCGTTCCCTTTGTCGCCCGATGCCGCGCAAACTTGTTCTACGGAATGATAAAGAGGGAACAATCCGTTTAATGTGGTAAATATCAATTTCCCGTTATCCTTTAGAACCTTTGTCGCATTCTTTAGTATTTCGAAATTCATCTCATCAGTTTCCATCAAAGGGAAAGCGCCTTCACAGAGCATTAGAGCTAGATCGAATTCACCCTTGAACGGAAGAGTTCTTGCATCATGCCTCTCGAAAACGATCTGCAAGCCTTGTTCTCCGGCTTTCTCTTTTGCCCTTTTAAGCTGTGACTCGGAGAGATCGATTCCCGTAATTTGATAACCCCTTTTTGTCAATTCAATGGAATGACGGCCTGTGCCACAACCGATATCAATGATTTTTAAAGATTTGTCATAAGCTATTTCTTTTTCGATAAAATCGCATTCACCTGCCGTTCCTTGAACAAAACACTCTTTATCATATTTCTGTGCGTAATTTTCAAACAATAACTCATACCATTGTTTCATCGTTGAGTCCTCCTATTTTGCATCATTATCTTCAAGGATCCCGTCCACAATTAGTGTGGGCGGATTTCACCTTGCTCCTCGTCGGAGAGTTCATCCAAAAATATGGCGGAGAGGCAGGGATTCGAACCCTGGGTCGGCTTACACCGACACCGGTTTTCGAGACCGGCTCCTTCAACCACTCGGACACCTCTCCGTACCGGTTGGCCGTAATGCCAGATTTATCTGCGGAGCGCTCAACTTAATAAAATTGCAGGCGTTAGGCAAGCCTCTTTTCCACCGGAAGTTCAGCCGGACGGAAAAAATTGAAACCGTGGGAAAACCGCCGGCGTCAAACTGATTAAAGGCGCTATTATGTCCATTTTCTCACCTTACTCAACCTGCGAGGTACTTATGCTGGCGAAATTATTCAAACCGGTGTCCACTTTTCTGGTCGTTCTTACTGTTTGTCTTGCCCCAGCTCTTTCGGCAGATACGCTGAACCGGCGCTTTGCAATCGGCTCGGGCGGCGCGGTGACTGTGATCTGCAGCGGCGGCAGTGTCAGCCTGGAGGGCTCGATGCGCGAGGACATCCAGGTGACAGCGGTCTGCGACAAAGAGATTAATAAGTACTACGATCTGGACTTCCAGACCCTGGGAGACAGTCTGGTTATCATCGCCGAGGCGAAAAATGTCGCCTCCAATTTCCTGAACCTCTTCAAGATTCGCGGCAACCGTCCCGGCCTCAAATTTACGCTCTCCGTACCCAACGCGACCAACTCTCATCTCAATACCAGCGGCGGAAGGATCACGGCCAGCGCGCTGACCGGCTGCGTGGAGGCCAGGACCAGCGGCGGCGGGCTGAATATCGACCAGGTGACCGGGGATGTCAACGGGTACACCTCGGGCGGATCAATCGACTGCAATAATGTCACCGGCCAGGTGACCCTGAAAACCTCCGGCGGCGGGATACGGCTCTATGAGGTCAATGGGCCGTTCGACGCCAGGACCTCCGGCGGGACAATCATGGCCGGCGGACTGAACGGCGAAGGCAGCCTGTCCACATCCGGCGGCGGCATCCGGGTCAAGTCCGGCAATGGCAGGCTGACAGTCAAAACCAGCGGTGGCAGTATCACGGTTAACGGAATGCAGGGCAGCCTGAATGCATATACCAGCGGCGGCTCGATCGAGGCCGAGCTCACCAGTCAGCCTTCCGGCGATTGCGAGCTTAAAACCTCCGGCGGCGGCATAAGATTCTCCTTGCCGCGCGCCAGCAATGCCCGGATCGATGCCAACACTTCCGGCGGCTCGGTAAGCACCGACCTTCCGGTGACAGTCGAGGGGGAGGTGGGCCGGAATAGTCTGGAAGGCCGGCTTGGCCAGGGCGGCCCGCTATTGACCCTCAAAACCTCGGGCGGCAACATCCGGATCAGCGCCGGGGATTGAACCTGTTAACCCTGGAATCGTTTTGGCTGGGGCGAGTCCCCCGGTGGTTGCCGGAGGAAAGCCCCTTTGATTCCTTTTACGGCTCTTCATTCAATCTGCCCCCGGTTCGGATCTCCGGCCGGCCGGGAAATCTTTCAACCTCAAGCGGAGTCCAAAATGAATAAGACAATGTCCAGGATTGCCTTTTGCGCTTGCTTTATGACCCTGCTTTTCCAGGCATCCGCAATCAGCAGCAAAAACTTCCATAAAAGATTTCTCTCGGGTCCGGGACAAACTTTGACCTTTACGGGTGAACGCTGTCATCTCTGCCTGTCGGGTGCGGAAAGCGCTGAAATCCGGATCGAGGGGGAGTGCGGCAAGGACATCGAAAAGCACTACGATCTGTCTTTCGAGCAGAGTGGGGGGAACCTTGAAATCAGGGTCGAGGCGAAACAGGAAAAGATCACCCGGACCATTCTTTTCGGTCTGATTAAAGTACGGGATGAAGCAGGGCTGGACCTTAATCCGGGACAATACCTTAATTTGACAGTCAGCGTGCCCGACAGCACCAACCTGTGTATCACGGGCCGGCGCGGGGATGTCCAGGTCCGGGAGATAAAAGGAGAAGTCGCGATCCATAATTCCCGGGGCGAGGTGGTCTGCGAGCGGATAACCGGCCCGCTGAACGTCTCCAATTCGCGGGGGGAAACGCGTCTGGAGAGTATCGAGGGGCGATTCACTGTCGAAAGCTCCCGGGGTCCGGTGCTGGTGTCCCATGCCTCGCCTGGTGGCTCGATCAGCAATTCCCGCGGCGACATCGCGGTGAAATCCGTGACCGGTGCGCTCGAGGCCTGCGGCACTCGGGGGAACATCACGGTTTCCGGGCTGGAAGGATCGATACGCGCCGAGGGCAGCCGGTGCAATATAGCAGTCGAGCTGATCCGGCCCCCGGCGCAAGAGTGTGAGGTGAATAATACCCGCGGAGACATCACTCTCTCTCTTCCGCGGGAGAGCGGCGCCTGGATCGAAGCCCATGCCTCGCGCGGCGAGGTGCAGACCGGGCTGCCGCTGCTGGTCCAGGGCTCGGTCAGTTCCGGCAATGCGCTCGAGGGCAAACTGGGCGAGGGCGGCCCGCGCCTCAGCCTGCAGACCACGCGCGGCAATATCAGGATAGCGCCTCTAAATGGACAAATTAGCGACGTCCGGGAGTGATCCGAAGCCGGATAAGCCTGACCTGACGGCGGACACGGTTGGCAAAGCAGGAGCCAGGGCTTATATTAGCTCATGACTCTTCAATCCCTCAAGCCGCCGCTGCTGATCCGGACCCTGCCAACCGGTCTCGGCATTCTGACCGCCTCTCTCGGACTCGCCACCGGGGCTTCCGGGAGCAAGGCCATGGAGAAAAGCTTTCCGGTGAGCGCCGGCGGGAGCTTGACCTTGATCTGCGAGTCGGGAGATATAATCGTGGAGGGCTCCTCCCGTGAGGATATCCGGCTGGTGATCCTCTCCAGTCAGGACCTGGAAAAAAATTTCAGTTTCGCGTTCAAACGGGATGGGAACGCCTTACGCATCCTCTCGGCCAGAAAGTCAGGTGAATACAAGGCGGGAAGATACAACCTGGGTATGCAATTCAAGCTTTCGGTGCCGGATAAATTGAACCTGGAGCTCGAAACCTCAAGCGGGCATATTGCGGTCAGCGCGCTGGAATGCCCGTCGGACAGCCTGCCGCTAAAGGCCAAAGCCACCGGCGGAGAAATCCGCCTGGAGCAGGTCCGGGCCCGGGCGGTTCTCAAGGCGGTCGGCGGCGATATCCGGGTCAAAGGCCTGACCGGACCGATCAGCGCCGAGACCTCCGGCGGAGAGATGCAGGTCGAGCTGGCCGAGAGCCCGCGCGTGGAGTGCAGCCTGCTGACCGGAGGCGGGAATATCTCCTTTTCCCTGCCCTCGGCCAGCGATGCGGATTTCACTGTAGAAACTTCCGGAGGGGCGGTGACCAGCGGACCGCCCCTGGAGCTGACCGCCGAACCGGGCAGTCCGGTTTTCACCGGCCGCCTGGGCGAGGGTGGAGTCAAAATCGGCTTGAAAGCGGCCGGGGGGAAAATTCGGATAAAGCCTTATCAATGATAAAGATCGAATCGGGCACGGCATGCCATGCCCCTGCATGAAACGTAATTGGAAATTCTATGATTTAAACGGGTCAATAGCAGCATCCCTTCGTAAAAAACTTCCCTCCGGCTTCCTGCCGCAAATCGCTTATTTCACCGCCTCTGCGAAGGCATCGATGGCCCGGTCGATCTGCGCGCCCGTCGCATCCAGGTGGGTGACCAGCCGGGTCAGGTTCTCCCCCATCGGGTCCACCCGCACCCCCAGGCCGGCCAGCCTGCGGCAGAGCTCTTTGGCATCCGGGGCCGGATTTTTAGTGCGCACCATGAATATATTCGTTTCCACGGCAGCCGGGTCCACCTCCAGCCCGGGCATAGTGCAGAGCGCATTTGCCAGCTTGCGGGCATTGGCGTGGTCCTCGGCCAGGCGCTCGATGTTGTGCTCCAGGGCATAAATACCGGCCGCGGCCAGGATACCGACCTGCCGCATTCCGCCGCCCAGCAGCTTGCGCAGCCGGTGGGCTTCCCGGATAAATTCTTTCGAGCCGGTTACCAGCGAGCCGACCGGCGCCCCGAGACCCTTCGAAAGGCAGAACATCACGCAGTCGATACCCGCAGTCAGCCCGGCGGCGGGAATTCCCAGGGCCACCGCGGAGTTGAATATGCGCGCCCCATCAAGATGGACAGGCAGACCCCGCTTCTTAGCCAGAGCGATAACCGCTTTCAGCCGCTCGACCGGGAATATCCTTCCACCCGCCACATTGGCCGTATTTTCGAGGCTGATACAGCCGGCCTGCGCCAGATAATAGATCGGCGGATGGATCGCCGCCTCGAGCTGCTCGGGCAGCGGAGCGCCCTGTGGGCCATCCACCAGCCGCGGCAGCAGGCCGAAAATCGCCGACATAGAGGCCATCTCGTAGTTGTAGACATGGCTCTGGCGGTCGCAGATAACCTCGCTGCCCGGCCGGGCGAGCGCCCCCAGGCAGATCGCATTGCCCATCGAGCCGGTGGGCACGAACAGCGCGGCCTCCCGGCCCAACAGGTCCGCGGCCATCTCCTGAAGTCGGTTGACCGTGGGATCCTCCGCGTAAACGTCATCCCCCACCTCGGCCGCGGCCATTGCCTGGCGCATCGCCGCGCCGGGCCGGGTAACCGTGTCGCTTCGCAAATCGATCATTTCCCGCACCTAGGTCCTCCGTTCGACAATCGAGTTGGCATAACAATAGAGACAACCGCAACGGCAGGGCTGGTCCCGGTAGCTTCCCACATCCACGCTTTCGTGGCACAGGCAGCCCGCCGCTTTACGCTGGCCCGGGTCCTGCCTGAGGTCAAGGTCCAGGGCGTAAAGCTCGTTCAGCAGGCCGTGGTCGATGCAGCTTCCGGCCTCCAGGTTGGCGATCCCCGCCCCGGCCAGACCGGCCTCGCAGCAGGTCAGCAGGCGAATCCCGCAATTCCCGGCGGTTCGCGCCATCCGGGAGGCAATTTCCTGCATTTCAAGCAGGCCGGGATAGCTGAAACTGAAATCCGGCAATAATTTTTCACGGGCGGCTATCTTGCGGTAGGGGTCCATGAACGATACCGTGCAGGTTTTCAGTCCCAGCTCCGCGGCGAAACTAAGCAGCCGCTCGAAAGAACCCAGGTTGTTCCGTGTCTCGCCCGCGGTCCGGTAAAAAACGACCGGATCGAACCGCCAGCGCACGGCCCGCGGCCCATAGACCAGGGCCAGGGTTTTCATCTGCTCCAGACGGTCCTCCAGGGGCGGGACTCCCGGTTCGAGCAAGGGGTCCGGACTGTTGAGGGTAAAATTAAATACGGCGGACCAGCCTGACAACTCTTTCAATCGGCGAATCAGCGGGCCGAAATTCTTGGACCAGAAGACCAGGGCCGTGGAAGATTTTCCGGATACCCGGACTGTGTGGACCGCGTCGTTGAAAGGGTTTGTCAGCCGGAAGCGGCCCTTTCTCAAACAATTGATGAACCAGTCGAGATAGAAGGCGGGAATATCGGTGCGGCGGCTGGCGGAGATGACTGTTGCCACGGGTAAAACCCTCAAAAGAAAAAATCGCTCCGGAAGGTTTCCGAAACGATTTCTTGTAAATATCCCCGCCGGGGTATAAATTTGCCGGGAGCCGGGAGGCGCCTGCCGCCGGGCTGCGGGTGTCAGCGCCTGCCGATTGTCGAGCCGCGGCTCAGGCCGTGCATCGTGCGGTATTCATTGTAGGAAATGATCCGCTCCCGGTAACTGTAGGCCGATTTTCTGCCATAGCCGACCCGGCTTACCGTGCGCTGGGAGGCGGGCCGGTCTACCCGCAATTGGGAACCGCTGGTCCAGGGGCTGGCGGCGGGCCAGGCCGTGCGAGTTTTGATCCCAGAGGACTGGCAGAAACCGCCGCTGTTGATACCGCCGCGGACTCCCTCGTAACGGAAGCTTCGCTGGTCCGCGCTGAACCTCGACCAGTTGAAGTCATAGGAACGGTAAAGCCGGCCTGGAGTCTGAAGGGCATTACGCTCATCCGCGCGCGCTGCTTCGCCGCCCGACAGCAGGGCCAGGGCAACGAGAAGAACCAGCGCCTGAACCGGCAATTTTTTTCCGGAAAACATGACTACCTCCTATTTTAACATACTTCACAGCCGCAGAAAGTCAAGAGGCGCTCCTTTTGCGCTCTCGCTCTGGCTTCTGTTCGCCCCGGCGGCTCCGCTGGGAGCCGCTGACAATAGTCCCGCTGCAAGTCCCGCCGCACAGGCCCCGGACTCGCTGGCGCTGCCGCCCGGATTCATGGAGACAACGGCCGCGGATACCGCCTCGCGGGACAGCACGGTAAAATCTCCCGGAGGGGCGCTGCTGCGCAGCCTGGCCTTGCCGGGTTGGGGCCAGTTCTACACCGGCCACCGGATACGGGGCAGCCTGACCGCCGTGCTGGAAACCGCCTTTTTCTACGAATGCTGGCTGAAATTCCGCGACCGGAACCGCCTCAGCGACCGGCTGCACCGCCTCGAACGGGAAATGGGCAGCGACTGGCCGGTTTCCGACCCGGAACGAGTGGCGCTCAACCAGCGCATAAAAAGCGTGCGCCAGAAAGGCGGCGATTACCTGGCTTACGGCCTGACCACGCTGATGCTGAGCCTGGTGGATTCCTATGTCAGCGCCCATCTTTACCGTTTCGACCGTAACTTCAGAGTAATGGCCGCGCCCGCTGCGGTTTCGGTGGCTCTTCGCTTCTAAGCCCCGCCGGGTAAAATTTTCGGCAGGGAGCCTCCCGCCCCAAAGGTGTTTGTGGCATTAAAGTCAAATTTCCCTCTGCGGAAGGGGTGTCCGAGTAGCGTACAGCGGTTGTTTTTTTATGCTGCATTGGGCCCGTGAGCGGCGATTGGGTATTTGTGAACAAGAGTGGCTAATATCAATGATTGGAGGGAAAAATGGCAAAAGCAAAAGTACGCTGGGTGGAAGGCATGCAGTTTGTCGGAACGCCGCCCTCGAACCACGCGATAGTCCTGGACGGCTCGGAAAAAGCGGGCGCCGCGGACAGCGCTATCCATCCCGGAGAGCTGGTGCTGGTCGGGCTTGCCGGCTGCACGGGCATAGATGTGGTCTCGATCCTGAAAAAGATGCACATTGAATTCTCCGAGCTGGAGGTGCATGTGGATGCCGAGGCCGCCGAGGAGCATCCGCGGGGCTGGAAGAAAATCAAGGTGAGTTATCTGGCGGCAGGCAAGGATATTCCGGAGGAAAAGCTCAAGCACGCGATCGAGCTGAGCCAGGAAAAATATTGCTCGGTATCGGCTACGCTGCGCTGGCCGGTAGAGATAAGCTACGACTACCGGATCGAGAAGCGGGACTGAACGGGCCGCGCGCCCCGAAAGGCGGATCAGCAGGTGCGTTCCATTTCCAGGGTTTCCAGATCGATTACCACGCTGACACATTCGGCACCCGAGAGCTGGCCTGGCTGGACGCAGGCCGTCCCGCCGATACGCGAGCGCCAGCGGCCCCCGGCGAACGGCGACTCGTGGATATGGCCGTGAAGCGATAGCCGGGCCGGGTGGGCGGCAAGAAAATTCGCTACCGCCCGCGAGCCGACATCCGTGCCCGAAGCGATAATTCCCTGGCCCACTCCATAGGGTGGCTGGTGAAGGACATAGACCGTTTTATCCGGCTCGCCTGCCGCGGGGAGCGCCGCGAGGTGCTCCTCCAGGCTGGGCAGTCCATCTGCCCGCCGCGGCCAGTCGGCGACCGGGTGGATTCCGCGGCTGTCCGAAACCAACGCCGGGCCGCGGGCCGGGTGAGCGTTCTCTTCGCGCGTGTCTCTCAGGCAGCGGTCCTTGAGAGAAAACGGCCCATCGGTGGTCATCGCTGAGCCGATAAACGTATAGCCGTCGAGAGTCGCGCCGCTCTCCAGCAGGGAATGCGCGTGAGGGTGCTCGCCCATGACCCGTTGAAAAAGCGCATCGTGGCCTTTGAGGTCCATGTTCCCCAGGGTCGCCAGAAAGGCGAGGCCGCTCTTTCGGCAGCGCTCGAGGTATTCCGGTAGATAATTCTTCAGGAATTCGCGCTGCACCGCGAACAGGTCGCTGCCTAAAGGGTACAGGTCCCCGCCGTTGACTATCGCCTCGACCCGGCTTTTCAGCGCCCGCTCGAGCGCAATCTCATAGGCGTCTCTGCGGCCGTGAAGGTCGGTGACATATAGTATTTTCATGCGTATTTCCCTGTTATTTGCCGGGTCCTCGAAATTTATTAACTGGCCGCGCTGAGGGCAATCCGTTTGCTTTGTTTCCGGACGCGGCCCTGAGCTGCGTGCAGAGAAACGCCAGGCTGAATCGCCCGCGGGAAATGTGGCGGAGGCCGGTATTTTATCGGCCGGAAGTTGCGAAATCGCTTGAAATCGGCCCCGGAAGCCCATCCGGCGGAGGAAAAATTAAACCGGAGACATTGAAAAGTCGATATTAATTTTGTTCGAACGGCTATTACGGAATAACTTGCCTTTTTCGTCGAGAAAGGGCTAAATTGAGGCATGCAAATGAAATTCAAACCGGAATTGCCTCAGCGGAGATCTGAATGGCGGTAAAGGGCGAACTCGAAGGACTGGTAACCAACCATAACCTTCTGATCTCGCGCGGCTCGATAGATGAGGCGGCCAAGATCAAGGAATTGATCAGCGGCTATCTTTCGCAGAAGGACATGATGCCCCGGTTATACCGGGGGATCAGGGACAAATTCGAGGAGTTTCTTTTCTGCGCGGAAAGCAATTTCAACCGCTTCAGAGAAATTATCAATTACAAGCATCTCACCCAGCTCGAATTTTTCTACCCCGAGTTTTTCCCCGAGTTTGTCAAGGAGCTTAATCAATCCGCAGAAAAGATGTTCGAGACCAACAACCAGTTATACTCGGGGCTGCTGGCCGCCTCGAGCATTAACACCAGCCGTGAGATCCTGGTAAAGGTCATCGAATTTTTTCTTAAGAACAAGAATTATACCGACCTGGAAATATTATTCGGCAGGCTCGAGGAGACCCGGTCGATGAAAATGAACCTGCATGTCCAGGGCGGCGCGGTAAAAGAATATCCGCTGATCGCGGACCGGGAAAAGGCGGAAAAGATCGGCAAGTTGATTTTCGAAGCCTATTCAAATGAGACCGCGGAGCTGGAAAAAAATATGCTGAACGGCTCTTACCGCAATGCCTACCGGCTGGCCGGAATCCTGACCGCGCACTTGCCCGAGCTGGCCCTGATCACCGACAGCGGCATGGCCAGTACCTCCACCCAGTATTTCAGGGAGCTGGTCCAGCAGGCGGACATCGACAGCACTGATGAGCTGGTCGCCTTTCTGGAAAAGTTCAAAAAGAATCCGGCGATCATGCGGTTCGCCAGTGAAAATGCTGAGATGCTCGAAAGCTACATGAACGGACCGGATGTGCGCGAGGAGCTGGGGCGTCTCATTCGCAACCTTCTCGGCAAAACCCGCTTCGATGAGGTGAACCTGCTGTCCCAGACCCTCGAGGGGATAACCTCTTTCTCGCCGGTTTTCAAGGATCACCTGAGCTCACTCAAGGAGAACGGCTTTTTTGTCCAGGCCATCGAAATGGCCGAGAAACTTCAACTCAAAGAGGAAATAACCGAGGACCTCAAGCTCGAAGCTTTTCGCAAGCTGATGGATGATTTCTGCAAAAACCCGATAAAAACGAGCCTTCAGCGGCTGGTCAAGTTCAGCTCCAAATTTAAAATCAATGTGCAGAATCATCCCCAGATCGCGGATTCGGTGATCCAGCAGTTGGAGGGTATCGAGAAGGTCAACCCGGAAATCGGCTACGACATGGAACGGCTCTATCAGGTCCTGCATATCGAAAAGAAGGAAATCGTGTCATCCTCCGGAGTAAAAGTAGGTAAAATGCTCGAGCCGGTGATCTGGTTTTTCTCAATGATATTCAAACTATTCCTCAAATTGATATCGGTCGTTATCTCCCGTCCGGCCGAGGTCGCGGTCCGGTCCACGGCAAAGGCCGCGAAAGCGGTGGCCAAAGGCCGGCCGTAAGACTCTGCCCTCGTTAAAAACCCCTGGAATCCCCCTGCCTCCCGGAGCATACTTCCAAATACATTCCAAAGCCGGACTTGCGCGAAGTCGCTCTGTCCGGGTCTCTCCGGCATTCTCGCCCGGTAATATTCGTCCTAAGCCATACGCCCGTCCGGCCGGCCCATGAGCTGGTGGAAGTTTTGCAGCCTCCCGGTGAATTCTTTCAGACCTTTAGTCCGTGACGCACCCTGCGCTAGGGATAACTGATCTTTATCGGGGAGTTGAATTAAGAGCGATAGGTATGTTATGATTGAAAGAGTATGGCCGGAAGCCTCGTTCTCCGGGCCGCACGAACCCTGTTGCTTAAGTGCAGGAAGCCTAGTAAATTCTTTGACCAGGGTACAGGGGCGCCTCCGGAAAAGTCCTGGCGCCGCGATAAAATGGCCGGTGGAGAATTTCAATCTACATGGGCGCGGGATCGGAAAGGGTCGTTGCGTGATTCACCGGACTAAATCTCGAATTCAAGTTTCAGAGCCTGGAGCAGACAGGGGAATCGGAAACCGGAGCGGTTTCCGGATTATAATCCGCCGGACTGTCCAGGCTGTTCGCATTTTAACTCTCTCTTGAACTGAAGGGGAAGAGGAAAGCACGATGATGAACATAACCGAGTTCTCAGTCGTCCCCAAACTGCCTAAAAAACTGGCCGGCCTTCAGGAACTGGCCGCCAACCTGTTCTGGAGCTGGGACCGGGAGGTGATCGAAATTTTCCGGCGGATGGACTTCGATCTCTGGGAGGTAAGCCGTCACAACCCGGTGCTGATGCTGCAGTCGATCGATCAGAAAACCCTGGAGGCGTTCGCCGAGGATGAGGGCTTTTTAGCGCAC
>MFIX01000010.1:16569-28918 GCA_001780825.1 Candidatus Glassbacteria bacterium RIFCSPLOWO2_12_FULL_58_11
ATCCAGGAAAAGAACACCTGGTTCGGCAAGAACCACGGCGACATAATCGATCAGTTTAAAGTGGCCTATTTCAGCGCCGAGTTTGGGGTCACCGAGTGCATTCCAATCTACTCGGGCGGCTTGGGAATTCTCGCCGGCGACCATATAAAAAGCGCCAGCGACCTGGGCATCCCGCTGGTCGGCGTGGGGCTGATGTACCAGCACGGCTATTTCCGTCAGTACCTTAACAATGACGGATACCAGCAGGAAGCTTACTACGAAAACGACCCCTTCAAAATGCCCATCCACCTTCAGCGCACCAAAGAGGGCGGGACCCTGCTGATCTCGGTGGATTTCCCTGGAAGAAAAGTCTTTGCCCGCATCTGGCACGCAAAAGTCGGCCGGGTGCAGCTATACCTGCTCGATACCAACGTTCCCGAGAACAGCCCCAACGACCGCGAGATCACCTACCAGCTCTATGGCGGTGATAAGGAAATGCGCATCCAGCAGGAAATCATGATGGGCATCGGCGGTATGAAAGCCCTGGAGGCCATGAATATCGAGCCCTGCGCGGTCCACATGAACGAGGGGCACGCGGCATTCAGCGGAATCGGCCGCATCCAGAAGATTGTCCGGGAGCAGAAGCTTTCTTTCGATGAGGCCCTGGTCGCCGTGCGCGCCGGGGGTATTTTTACCACCCATACCCCCGTGGCGGCCGGAATCGACATCTTCGAACCCAACCTGGTCGACCGCTATTTTTCCCAGTATTATCCGCTCCTCGGGCTGGATAAGAAAGGTTTCCTCGCCCTGGGCCGGCGCAACCCGGATAATGATCTCGAGCCGTTCAACATGAGCTATCTCGCTTTCCGGCTCTCGGCCTACTACAATGGAGTCAGCCGTCTGCATGCCGGTGTCAGCCGCGCGATGTGGCAGGCCGGCTGGCCGCAGGTCCCCGTGAATGACATTCCGATCACGCACGTGACCAACGGAATTCACATCCAGTCCTGGATCAGCCGCGAAATGGGCGAGCTTTTCGAGCGCTACCTGGGTTACCGCTGGCGCGAAGACCCGACCGATAAGACAGTCTGGCAGAAAGTGGACAGTCTGCCGGATGAGGCCCTCTGGCGCACGCACGAGCTTAGAAGAGAACGCATGGTGTCTTTCGCCCGCCGCAGGCTCAAGGCGCAGCTCCAGGAGCGCGGGGCCTCCAGCCAGGAAATCGAGATGGCGGATGAGGTCCTCGATCCGAACGCCCTGACCATCGGGTTCGCCAGGCGGTTCGCCACCTACAAGCGGGCCACGCTGCTCCTGCGCGACCCGGAGCGGTTGAAACGGATAATCACCGACAAGTCGCGGCCGGTCCAGTTCCTGTTCGCCGGCAAGGCCCATCCGCGCGATGAGGAGGGCAAGGCCCTGATCCGTCAGATTGTCCATTTTTCCCGTGACCCGGAGATCAGGCGCAGGGTGGTTTTCCTGGAAAATTACGACATGATAGTTTCGCGCTACATGGTCCAGGGCGTGGATATCTGGCTCAATAATCCGCGCCGGCCGATGGAGGCCAGCGGCACCAGCGGGATGAAAGTGGTCTGCAACGGCGGACTCAACCTCAGTATTCTCGACGGCTGGTGGTGCGAGGCCTACGAGCTGGATCCCAATGCCGGCTGGGCTATCGGCAAGGGCGAGGACTACGATGACCTGAACCTCCAGGATCAGGTGGAGGCCAATGCCCTGTATAATTTGCTCGAGCACGATGTCGTCCCGATGTTTTACAACCGCAGCGAGGATGGCATGCCGCGGCGCTGGCTGGAAAAGATGAAAGCCTCGATCGCCAACCTCAACCCGGTCTACAACACCCATCGCATGGTCCAGGAATACGTTGAGCGCTGCTACCTCAATGCCGCCGCAAATTGCAGTAAATTGGCCAAGGATGGTTTCGCCAGAGCCAAGAGCCTGGCCGCCTGGAGCAAAAAAATCAGGGAGCAGTGGCAGTCGCTGAATATCGAAAAAGTCGAGGCCGACACCAGCCACGAATACACCGTGGGGACCGAGATCACGGTCACCGCGACCCTGAACCTGGGTAAGCTCAAACCCGGAGATGTCTCGGTCGAAGCCTATTATGGGCCGCTCGACCAGAAGCGCAAGATAACCGAGGTGCACTCGGTCGTGCTGGCGCACAAGGAGAATTCCTCGGGCACCCGGCATGTCTTCGAGGGTAAAATGCCCTGCCAGCGCAGCGGCCTCCACGGATACACGGTGCGCGTGCTGCCCAGTAATGAGGACCTGGTTCAGCCCTACGAGCTGGGCTTGATCCTCTGGCATTAAGCTCGGCTGGGGGAGCGCCGCTGCCGAGCGGATTACAGCCGGAAACTGCAACGGGCTTCACCTGCTTCTTGACCATTGACCGGCGAGGGGCGAGTCTATCGCTCCCGCCGGCTTTCCTATCCTCCCGGATCCCCGGGCAGGAGCTTTTCGATACTCCGTCCGGGTAAACACACAATGCTGCGTAAAACCAAAATCATCTGCACCCTCGGCCCGGCCTCCTGGGACAGGGAAACCGTAAAACGTCTGCTCGAGGCGGGCATGGATGCCGCCCGGATAAATTTTTCCCACGGCGACCGGGATTCCCATCTGAAAATCTACCAGACCCTCCGGGAGTCCGCGGAAAGCCTGGGCCGTCACCTGCCGATTATCGGCGACCTTCAGGGACCGCGTATCCGGGTGGGTGAAATTCCCGGCAAGGGGCTGCAGCTCGAAAAAGGGAGCCGGGTCGTGCTCAGCTCGCGCAACGAGCCCGCCGCCGGCAGCCGGATCGGCACGACCTATCCGTCCCTGGCAGGCGACCTGAAACCGGGGGTCGCGGTGCTGCTCAACGATGGCCTTTTGCGGTTGACCGTGGAAAAGATCGAGAGCGGGGATGTCCATTGCCGGGTGGAAGTCGGCGGCCTCCTGACCAGCCACAAGGGCATGAACCTGCCCGAGGTAAAAGTCAGCGTGCCCGCGCTGACCGGGAAGGACCTCGAGGACCTGAATTTCCTGCTCGAGCAGGATTTCGATTATGTGGCTCTTTCCTTTGTCCAGCGCTCCTCGGATGTCTTGCAGGCCAAGGAAATTATCGCCCGGGCGGGCAGCCAGATGCAGGTAATCGCCAAGATCGAGAAGCCCTCAGCGCTGGACGAGCTGGAGGGGATTCTGGACGAATCGGACGGGGTGATCGTGGCCCGCGGCGACCTGGGCGTGGAGCTGGGAGTCGAGCGTGTCCCGGCCGCGCAGAAAAAAATCCTGCGGGCCGCCGGCAAAAAAAGCGTGCTCTCGATCACCGCCACCCAGCTTCTCGAATCGATGTTGGTAAACCCGGTGCCGACCCGCGCCGAGGCCAGCGATGTCGCCAATTCGGTATTCGATGGCTCGGACGCCCTGCTTTTTACCGGGGAGACCGCCGCGGGCAAATACCCGGTCGAGACCGTGCGGACCGCGGACCGGATTGTGCGCGAGGCCGAGGGCTCGATGGAGGCCTGGGGCGACCGCGTGATGCTGCGGCACCAGGCGGCGCAGAACATCCCCGAAGCGGTCTGCCACGCCGCGGCGGATGCGGCCCGCGACCTTGGCGCGGCGGCGATCGTAACCGGCACGCAGAGCGGGCGCACCGCGCTGCTGCTGAGCAAGTTCCGGCCGCCCATGCCGGTGGTGGGGATCAGCGACAATGTGCAGGCGGTGCGAAGGATGAGCCTCTACAGCGGGGTATATCCGGTCCAGCTTCCCCGGATGGAAGTGCTCGAGGAATCGGTGGAGCACGCGGCCGCCCACCTGCGCGAGTCCGGCACCTGCAAGGCCGGCGATTCGGTGGTGATGACTTTCGGCGCGCCGCTCTCCGGAAGGGGCAGCACCAATACATTGAGATTGGTTAAAATCTGAAATTTCAGTGGACCGTTCGGTCCGGACGCCGGTAGAGCCGCATATCCGATGAGTTTTCCGGCCGCAGCTAAAAATTCTATTCTCTGCCGCATTCACCCGTCTTCAGGAGACCTTCTCTCACCTTGTTCCAGCTTCACGCCCTGGATTATTTCATAGTCGCCTTCTATTTCCTCTTTGTCCTCGGGGTCGGCTACTACCTTAAAGGCCGCACCCGCAGCGGAGAGGATTTCTTTCTCGCCGGCCGCGGACAGTCCGCCTGGGTCGCCGCCATCTCGTTTATCGCCGCCAGCATGGGCGCGCTCGAGCTGATGGGCTGGGCCGCAGCCACTTACCAGTATGGCCTGCTCGCCGTGCACTGGTACTGGATCGGCGTGGTCCCGGCGATGCTGATCCTGGGCCTTTTCATGATGCCCTTCTACCATATCAGCCGCACCCACTCTGTCCCCGGCTATCTCAAGCTGCGTTACGGCGAAAGCTCGCGGGTGCTCGCCGCGGTGACTTTCCTGTTCATGACCCTGCTGGCCAGCGGGATCAGCATGTACGCCATGGGGCTGGTCCTGGAAAACTTCTTCGGCTGGGATTTCGACATCAGCATCTGGGCCACCGCGCTGGTGGTCTGCGCTTATGTGGCCATGGGCGGGCTGACCTCGGCGATCTTCAATGAGATCGTGCAGTTCTTCCTGATCTGGGCCGGTGGCTTCCTGATCCCGGTGTACGGACTGATCGAGGTGGGCGGCTGGCACAAGCTCACCGAAAAGGTGATGCAGCGCGCGGCTGAGCTTACCCCGCCCGGAGCGGTGGTCCTGGACCGCATCCATATCTGGTCCACTCTCGGCAGTCCCGCGGACAACCCGATGGGCATGCACTGGCTGGGGATCACATTCGGGCTCTGTTTCATTCTGGCAACCGGTTACTGGTGCACGGATTTCCTGGTAGTGCAGCGGGTACTGACCGCCCGGGACCTGCGCAGCGCCCGGATGGCCCCGGTGATAGCCTCGATTTTCAAGGTCAGCGTGCCGCTGATCGTCATCCTGCCGGGTCTGCTCGGTTTCGCTCTGCTCCCCGGCCTTCAGCCGGAGAGCCCCGGGATAAATGCCTCCGAGACTTACAATGCTGTTCTCCCGCTGATGATGAAGCGCTATTTCGGCCCGGGCCTGATCGGCCTGGGCCTGACTGCGCTGATGGCGGGTTTTATGAGCGGCATGGCCGGCAATGTCAGCGCATTCTCCACGGTCTGGACCTACGACATTTACCGCTCGCTTATCCGCAAATCCGCGCCGGACAAGCATTACCTAAACATGGGCCGCTGGTGTACCGTGCTCGGCGTGCTGATCTCGATCCTGAGCACCTATCTGGTCAAGCAGTTCTCGAGCATGGCGGTTTACACCCAGGCGCTGTTCAGCTTTTTTATCGCCCCCCTGTTCGGCACGGTGGCCCTGGGGATGTTCTGGAAGAGGGCGAGCGCCGGGGCGGGCTTCTGGGGGCTGCTGGCCGGCATGCTGGCGGCGACAGCCTTGTTTTTCGGGGTGCGTCTCGGGGCTATCGATCCCTATTACCTGACCTTGAGCCAGGCCCCAAGCGAGATGTCGCTATATGTCTGGCAGGCCACCTGGGCCTTTCTGGCGACAATCGCCGTGACCGTGGCAGTGAGCCTCTTCTCTTCGCCCAGGCCCGATAAAGAGCTGGACGGGCTGGTTTACGGGGCGACTCTTCTGCCAGGCGAGGCCGGCACTCCCTGGTACCGAAGGCCGGTGTTCTGGGCCTGTTTCAGTTTGACTATTTTTATCTCGCTGAATATAATCTTCTGGTAATCTTTCCCTTCTCCTCTCCCGAGGAGTGCCCGTGAAGCCGGCGGGGTGTGTACGGCGGGCGACCCCGATTTTATCGGGGTCGCCCCTGCTTTAGCTTTGCCCGCTGGCCTCGGATCAAGCACCGATAAATTCTTGACGCTTAAGGAGATTATGCATGATCGCTCAGGTGCTGAGTAAGGAACAGGTAGAAAAGATCGACCGGGCTTCCCTGGAAATCCTCGAGCGTGTGGGCGTGCAGGTACCCCACGCGGATATGTTGGAAAAATTCGCGGAGGCCGGGGCCAAGGTCGATTTCCAGGCGCAGCGGGTGAAAATTCCGCCGGAGATCGTGCGGCGCCTGGTGGAGGGGAGCGGGAAAAAATTTGCTATTTACGGCCGGGATGAATCGAAGGCCGCCCGGTTCGGCGAGGGCCGCCGCAACTACAACAGTATCGCCGGGGAGGCTTACTGGGTGGAGGAGGCCGGCGGCGGGCGCAGGTTCGCCTCGCTGGCGGATGTGGCCGCGGCCTCCCGTTTCGCGGATGCCCTGGGTTCGATCAATATCGCCGGGGCGATGAGCGACCCGCACGAGCTCCCCGCGGAATACCGCTGCGTCGAGGTTTTCGCCACCCAGGTCAGGAACACCACCAAGCCGGTCCAATTCTGGTTCCACGACCGCCGCTCGGCCGCCTTTATCAACGAGATGCTGATTGCCATCCGGGGAGACGAAAAGGCCGCCGCCGAGAAACCGCTCTGTTACCCTTTTCTGGAGCCGATCAGCCCGCTGCGCTTCCCGTTCAACGGGATCGACCTGCTCTACGAGACCACGCGGCTCGGCCTGCCCGTGCCGGTCGGCCCGATGGCCCAGATGGGGCTTTCCGCGCCGGCCACTGTCGCCGGGACCCTGGCCCAGCAGCATGCCGAGGTGCTTTCCGGGATTTGTATCACCCAGCTGGTCAAGCCCGGGCTGCCGGTCTGTTACGGCGGGATCTGCCACGCTTTCGACATGTCCACCACTCAGATGATTTTCTCCGGCCCTGAGCAGGCGATTTTCGGCGTGGCGATGACCCAGTTGGGAAAGCATTACGGCCTGCCGGTCTATATCAATGTCGGACTGACCGACTCCAAGCGGCCGGACGCCCAGGCCGGGCTGGAGGCCGGGATCACCCTGGCGCTCGGCGCCGCGGCCGGGGCGGACATTTTCGGGCATATGGGAATAAGCGGCGTGGACCAGGCCTCCTCGCTCGACATGCTGGTCCTACAGGATGAAATAATTTCCTATGTCGAGAGCCTCTGCCGCTCTCTCGAGATCAGCGACGAGACCCTGGGGCTGGAGGTTATCGCCGAGTCCGGGCCGGGCGGCTCATTTATCGATAAAGAGCACACGGTCGAGCATTTCCGGAGCGAGCTCTGGTTCCCCAATCTGCTGGACCGCGAATACTACCAGAGCTGGCTGGACCGCGGCGCATTAGGCATGGATGAGCGCTGCCGGCGGCGCAAAGAAGAAATCCTGGCCGGTCATCAGGCTGAGCCGCTGTCTGCCGAGCTGGAGCGCGAGCTGCAGCGGATCGTGAAAGCCGCAAAAAAAGAGCTGGGAGGCTGAAAAGACCAAATATTTTCACTGGCTTTAATCGGAGTAATTCACAAAAACATCATATCTGCGTCGGAGTACACTTTTCCTGAACACCCAGAAAAATTACCAGAGGCGCCGTAGGGCGACGCATGCGTCGCCCCTACGCTTTTATCACACATTGGACATTTATCAACCTTATCCAGGGATTTGCATAATCTTTTGAATATTATTCTTTTATAATTCTGAAACACTTTCATGGTTGCCTCAATTTTCCACCTTTCCAGCCGGCGTCTTACTTCTTTGCCTGGGCAAAACCATCTTCCCTGAAATTGTTGTTTTCTCTCCGAACCCGGCAAATGTCTTAAACAAAAATCTCACAGTATTTATACTTGACAGATAACAGTCGTTATATTACTATAGTTATATAACGTCCGTTATTATTCATTTTCCACGACCTTCAACCCTGGATTCGAAAATATGCCTCCAAGCCGAGTATTCAGCCGGGATGCAGTCCTGCAGGGAGCTTTCCGGCTGGCCCGGGAAAAGGGCAGGCGGGCGCTGACTGCCAGGCAGGTGGCGGGACGGCTGCGCTGCTCCACTACGCCGATTTACGAGCATTTCGGGACAATAGACAATCTCCGGCTGGAGGTGGCCGGTCTGGCCCGGGAGGTGCTTCTGGAGTACACCCGGCGGCCTTATACCGAGCACCCTTTCCTTAATATGGGTATCGGTGTGGTGACTTTTGCCAAGGAGCAGACTGAGCTGTACCGCATGCTGTTCATGGAATCGAGCGAGTTCCGCGGCGTAAATGAGGAGCTGCTTGCGGTCCTGGTGCGGGACATGGAGCACGATATCCGTTTTAAGGATATGGATCTGGCCCGCCGCGGCAGGCTGCTGGAAAAGATGAGTACCTTCACTTACGGGCTGGCTTCGACAATCTGCCTGGGATTGGCCCGCGAATCGAGCGATGCCTATATCCATAAAATTTTAAAGGAGGTCGGGTCCGTGGTCATAGCCGCGGCTCTCGAGGAGTCCGCCAAGAGTAAAGGAAACAAAGGTTGTGCCGGCGAATGGAGGCCGGTAGAGTGGTGATCCATGAAGCCGGCGGCCGGCGTAAATCTGCAGGTCCAAAATCATTGACAGGGGTCTCGAAAATGAACAAAGCCTGTTTGAAAATTTTGTCAATCTCCCTTTTGACAGTCATGTACGGGGCGGTTCCCGCCCGGTGCCAGGATGCGGCGGCGCCGGAGAGCCGGGAACAAAAAGCGAGCGCGATCTCCGGCGCGGTGCGAGATGCCGAGACCACAGCGCCTCTCTCTGGAGCGAACGTGCTGGTTGTCGGCACCAGCCTGGGCGCGGTCACGGACAGCCTCGGGAAATTCACCCTTCAGGGCGTTCAGCTCGGCAACCAGCTCCTCAAGATCAGCTACACCGGCTACGAATCCGCTCTGATACCGGATGTGGTGGTACGGTCCGGGCGCACGAGTGTCATCCTGGCCGGGCTGAGAATGAAAACCATCGAACTGGAAAGCCTGACCGTCGAGGGCAGCGAATTCCGCGAGACCGCAGAGGAGCCGGTCAGTACGGTCGGTTTCTCCAACGAGGAGATCCGCCGGGCTCCGGGCTCCGCGGGCGATGTGAGCCGGATCTTCTCCGTGCTGCCCAGTATCGCCAAGGTCAACGATCAGGTCAATGGGCTGGTGGTGCGGGGCGGCAATCCCGCGGAAAACGGCTTTTACATCGACAATATGGAAATCCCGAATATCAACCACTACCCGCAGCAGGGCAGCTCCTCCGGGCCGATCGGGCTTGCTCAACGTGGATTTCCTGCAGGATGTAAATTTCAGCGCCGGCGGGTTCTCGGTGGCCTATGGCGACCGGCTGTCCTCGGTGATGGATATCCGCTTCCGCGAGGGCAACCGCCGCGAGTTCGACAGTCAGCTCGACATGAATATGGCCGGCCTGGGCCTTGTCGGCGAGGGGCCGCTGGCCGGCGGCAAAGGCTCGTGGCTGTTTTCGGCCCGCAAGAGCTATCTGGACCTGCTGGTGGATGCGATCGGCACCGGCGTGGCCCCGCAGTACAGCGACTACCAGGGCAAAGCTGTGATCGATCTCTCCAGCCGTCAACGCCTGGAATTCCTCGGCGTGGCCGGGATCGACCACATAAATTTCGACAAGAAGACCTCGCTGGATGATGGGAAAAACTTTTATGGCCGGGCAGACAACGTGGAGAACATGGTCGGGGTCAACTGGAGTTGGCGCGGCGAAAGCAACTGGCACTCCGAGACCTCCCTTTCGCGGATGTACACCCGTTATAAGAACCGCTTCAGCGCCACGGATGATGATAGCCTGGGTGTCGATGACCGCAGCAGCGAGGTCTCGCTGACCCTGCGCAATGTCACTTATTACCGCCTGGCAGGCGGCGACGGGTTCAAATTCGGCTTCGAGGAAAAGCACATCGACAACAACTACGATTCCTATTTCAAAGATTATCGCGACCAGTACGGGAACCTGGTCCCGGCGCTGATTGTCAACCGGCCGGTCAATACCGACAGGCTGGGCGCCTTTTTCATTTATAACTGGAACCCGGTTCCGCGCCTGGAGCTTAACCTGGGCGGCCGGGCGGACCATTTCACTTACAACGGGAACAGCCATTTTTCCCCGCGCATCTCTTTCACGGTCAAACTTTCCGAAAAAACAGCGCTAAACGGCTCGGCCGGGACCTATTACCAGAACTTGCCCTTGGCGATCCTTTCCCAGGACCGCGATTTCAAGGAGCTGCGGGACCTGGAGGCCTTGCATTTCATCCTCGGGATCAGCCGCCTGGTTAGCGAAAACACCCGTTTGACCGTGGAGGCCTATGACAAGGAGTACCGTCATTTCCCGCTGGACCCGACCAAGCCGGGCCTTTTCCCGGCCGATGAGGGAGCCAGCCACGAGCGGCTGGTGGACAGCGGCCGGGCCTTCACGCGCGGGATCGAGGTGGTGCTGCAAAAGAAACTGGCGGTGGATTTCTACGGCCTGGTCAGCGGCTCGGTATATCAGTCGCGCTACCAGGGTTACGATGGCATCTGGCGCGACCGGATTTACGGCAACCGCTACCTGTTCAGCCTCGAAGGTGGCCGGATATTCAGCCAGAAATGGGAGTCTAGCCTGCGCTGGGTATTTGCCGGAGGCCGGCCTTACACGCCTTTCGACCTGACCGCCACGCGCGCGCTGGACACCGGTATCTACGACCTGAGCCGGATCAACGGAAAGCGCCACCCGGCCTACCATTCGTTGAACTTCAGGGTTGACCGCCGCTTCAATTTCCGCGATTCAAACCTCGTCCTTTACTGGGATCTGTGGAATGTCTATAACCGCAAGAATATCGCCAGCTATTACTGGAACGAGGTCGAGAACAAGGTGGACCGGGAAAATCAGTGGAGTCTATTGCCGGTTTTCGGACTGGAATGGGAATTTTAAATTTGTCCGGCCCGCAGAATGTGATTAAAATTAGAGGGGCCTTGAAAGTTTCTTTCAGCGCCCCTTTAGTGCATCCTGCAAGGCCAGAGTTAATTCTTTGTCCCGGGAGGAGCAGATGTTCAAGAAAGGCCTGTTGTCCGTTGTCGCTGTTTACGTAGTCTGGACCGCGCTGGATTACGTGATCCACCAGTTGATCCTTGGTACGGCTTACATGAATACCGCCCAGCTCTGGAGAGACCCGGCAGAGATGAAAATGGGCCTGATGCAGGTAGTGACCATCCTCTCGGCGATAGCTTTTGTGGCGATCTATGTCCGCCTGATCGGGAATAAAAGCCTCTGCAAGGCGCTGGAATACGGCTGCTGGTTCGGGTTCGGCGCCGGGGTCTCCATGGGCTATGGATTTTTTGCCGTGTCGCCGATCCCCTACTTTATGGCCTTCACCTGGTTTATCGGCACCTTGGTCCAGGGGCTGGCCGCCGGCCTGGTGACCGGATTGATCGCCAAAGAGCCAAAAGCCGCGGCTGCGTAATATTATTATTTCTGTCGGTCTCCAAGCCATAGACCGTGGTTGACCCGGCCGGGAGTCCGAGTTAATATTCCGGCACAGCAGGCGCTGTGCAACTTTCAGCGGTTCCAGGGTATTATTGCAGGGGCCGGCCGAAAAGCCGGCCCCTGCAGCCGCATAAGCAATAGAATTTCAGTCAGGGACGTTGAAATGTTTATATCAACGCCCCTTTTGGTTTTTTCCGTGGAGAATAAGCCGCAGAACCATCCTTGAAGGGAGAGCTCCAGGATGTACCGTCATTTCTTGTGCACCGCCGCCAGCCTCATACTCCTTATCGGACAATCCGCAGCCCAGCAGACTCCCGAGCCGCCCGAGCCCGCGCCCGCCGGGGAGACCCGGCTGATGCGCTACCCGGACATTCACGATAATCTGGTGGTCTTTGTCTTTGCCGGTGACCTCTGGAGCGTGCCGCTCGCGGGCGGACAGGCGCGACGGATCACCGCCGGCCCGGGACTGGAGCTGAGTCCGCATTTCTCTCCGGATGGCCGCTGGATCGCTTTCACGGGCGAGTACGACGGCAACCGCGGGGTCTATGTTATCCCCGCCGAGGGCGGAGAGCCGCGCCGTCTCACCTGGCGGCAGGCCAGTTATGGCGAGCTGCGCCACGGTTACGACAACTACGTGCTGGACTGGACCCCGGACGGCAAACAGGTGCTGTTCCGCTCCTGGCGGCAGGCCTTTAATAGCTGGTTTGAGAAGCTCTACACCGTGCTGCTCGACGGCAAAGGCGCGCCGACCGCGCTCGAGCTGCCCGAGGGTGGCCTGTCATCCTACTCTCCTGATGGAAGCCGTCTGGCTTACAACCGCACTTTCCGGAACTTCCGCACCTGGAAGCGCTACTATGGCGGCCTGGCCCAGGATATCTGGCTCTGGGATTTCAAGGCGAAAAAATCCACCCGCCTCACCGATTGGAAAGGCACGGACACCGACCCGCTATGGCTCGGCGACAAGATCTACTACAACTCGGATGAGACCGGTGTGTTCAATATTTACCAGCTCGATCCGCAGGGCGGCGGGAAAAAGCAGCTTACTTTCCACAACGTCTGGGATGTGCGCTGGCCCGGG
>MFIX01000010.1:29099-29288 GCA_001780825.1 Candidatus Glassbacteria bacterium RIFCSPLOWO2_12_FULL_58_11
CGGTGTTCGAGGCCCGCGGCGATATTTTTACAGTGCCCGCCGAGCACGGAGAGGTCCGCCGGCTCACCGCCACCAGCGGAGCGCACGAGCGCTCCCCGGTCTGGAGCCCGGACGGTAAGTGGGTGGCCTGTATCTCCGATGAATCCGGCGAGGAGTAACTGTATCTGATCGAGCCCGGCCCGGACAAGG
>MFIX01000011.1:0-9432 GCA_001780825.1 Candidatus Glassbacteria bacterium RIFCSPLOWO2_12_FULL_58_11
CTCTCCCAGAAAAAATCAATATGATTGCTCTTGCCCCAAGTGGTGGAGTTCTTGCAGATGCTATTGGTATAGAATTGTTCGGGTCAGGTTTTAAAGTAATAGATTCTCAAGAAACATCTAACAATATGATTCGCCTTAACCTAAATGAAATAGAACTGTTCCAGCCGGCCAGTCTAAATAAATTAAGGGAACTAGGCATAAATGCAGTGCTAAGTGTCAAGTCGGTTTCTGGTTACGATAATAAACCTCAAAGCGCCACTGTTCGCGTTATGAGTACAAAATCTTTTGAAATCATAGCTGCAGTAAGTTGGCAAAACGGACGAGGTGGAGCCCAAGGGTCTATGGCTGATAGAAGCATGCGAAAGGACGTGGTAGCCGCTTCTAGGCAAATTGCAAAAGCTCTATTCGAGCAACTTAGTAGATAATTTGATAAAAGCCACAATTTATTTTTAGTGCTCCGGCGGCAGCCCCATGGTCAGCTCCTCCGGCCGCCAGGTGCCCTTGGCCACTTTCGGCACGAACTCATCCAGCGCCGGAGGCGGAAAGGTGAGCTTGCGGCCCTGCTCGGCGGACATGTAAGCCGACATCAACAGCTCCATTACCAGCACCCCATCCTCGAAATCCTCCCGCGGCTGGACCCCATCCAGGAAACATTGGGCCATGTGGCGGTTCTGCTCGGTGTAGCCGTAGATCACCTCCTCACTAGAAACCAGCGGCAACAGACCCTGCTCGGCGTTCTGCTTTTCCACCAGGTCCTCGCCCTGGCTGCCGGTGACCCGGCGGCTTAAGAAAATACTGGTCTCGGTATTCAGGCTCGAGCTCTGAAGGGAATACTCGGGCCCCATCACCTCGAAAGTCAGGCGCAGGCCGGCCCCGACAAAGCACCAGCTAGTGGTCACCTCGGCCACGCAGCGGCGGCCCTTGTAGTCCTCGTAGGTGATCGTGGCCCGGGCATAGTCCTCGGCCGGGTGCTTGAGATAATCGACCTGGCCGCCGCTGTTCTTTTTCAGCAGCTCAGCGTATTCCTTGCGGCTCCACTTGAGGCTGCCGATCTCGGCGCAGACAGTCCTGGGCTGCATGGCGCACTTGTTTTCCGCCGGGTCGCTAAGCAGGTAGCGGGCGGTTTCCACCGAATGGCACAGCATGTCGTTGAGCACGCCGCCGCCCTGCTGATCGCCTTTCCAGAACCAGGGTTCGTGCGGGCCGGAGTGCTCCTCGGCGCAGCGCGCCAGGTACGGCGCGCCGGAAACTGCCGCGCCGCGGCGCCAGAGGATATCCTTGCCGCGGATGATCGCCGGGGCGAACACCTGGTTCTCGAGGTACCCGTTAAGGAAGCCGCCCTCGCGGGCCAGCTCCAGCATCTGGCGGGCCTCGGCCACATTGCGCGCCAGGGGCTTCTCGCAGGCCACTCCGCGCAGCTTGCCTTTTCCGGACTTGACTGTCTTGACGATTTCTTTCATCAGGGGGATGCGGGTGTAGTTCGGGGCGCAGATCCACAGCGCATCGATCCGCGGGTCGGCAACCATCTCGGCCACGCTGCCATAAACCCTGGGATCGCCCACCCGGTACTTGCGGCAGTTTTCGGCCGCGGCCCCGGCATGCGCCTCGGTCCGGCTGACAATGCCCCGGATATCGGCATCCCGGACGCCCTGCCAGGAGCGGATATGGAAATTGGTGATAAATCCCGCGCCGACAAATCCCACGCCGAGCCTATCGCTCATTGAGTCCTCCTGAATGAAATTCCGCAAGAAAAGATCAAAGCTAATTCAAGTTCAGTTCTGCAGGCAGATCAAAGTAAGAAGACTGCTGGCAGCTTGTCAAATGTTAAATCCGATGAACCGTGGAGATTAAGAAAGTAAGCCGGAATTAGCGGCTCATTGAAGCTGATAGAGGATTTTCACTTTCAGGGCCAGGTAATTGTCGCGCACGCAATCCGGCAGGGGCGGGAACGGCGCGCAGCGCTCGACACTCCGGCAGGCGGCGCGGTTGAGCGGAGCGAAAGGCGAGGGGCCGATCAGGCTGGCCTCCACGGCCAGGCCGCCCACCCGCGAAATCGCAAAGCCCACGGTAACCTCGCCCTGCTGGCCGAGTCTGCGGCAGGATTCAGGATAATATTTGCTCCGGATTATCCGGGAAAGGACATCCTCGATATAAGCGCCGATAACCGCCAGAGAATCCGCTGCGGGCAAAGGCTCCGCAATGGCCGGGGGCGCGAATTCAACCGTGGCGGGAATTGCGGAATGTTCCGGCGCAGCCGGAGTTTCCAGGTTCGCGCTGTCGCTCTCAGTTCCCTGGCTGGCGACCTCAGGCTCTGCTTTGGTGCTGGCCGGCTCAGGCGCGGAGGGAGCGCTTTCCGGCTCGAGCGGACGGTACAGCGGAGCGGGCTCCGGAGCCAGCGGAACCACCTCGAAACGGACCGCCACAGGGGGCGCCTCACGAGTTCCGTAAAGGAAATCGACCGCCCCCTGTGGCACGAATGCCGCCAGCAGGTGGAACCCCAGCGAAAGAAGAAGCGCCGGAGCGATGAATTTTTCGTAATTCCGCGAATATATCCGCATCGGATTCCAGTCCGCTTTTATGACTCACCATTGCTACCAGGGACTTTCAATAGCGCAGCTCGAGGCCGCCATAGGCGGTAAATCCGGCCTCCCTGAACCCGATCGACTCAACATAGTCCGCATCGAGCAGGTTCTGCAGGCGCAGGCTGGCTGTCAGGTGGCCGTGCAGCGGCACCCGCGAGGTCAGGTCGAGTTTGAAATAGCCCTTGGCTTTATCGATCCCGTTCCAGCGCAGACTGCTGTTATCCAGGGCATAGCCATCCAGGCTGAACGAGGCCCCGCGGTAAAGGTACGTAGCATTTAGGTTGAGCTTGTTGAACGGGAGCTGGATATTCCGGGACCAGGCGCCGGTGGAGGAGCTGTACTTTCGGCTGTCCGTGTAGGTGTAGTTGAAGCCGAAAAGCCAGTTTGCAAAAGGCTTGAAATCCACTCCGGCTTCCAGGCCGTCGGACCGGAGACGGTCCACGTTGAGGTACTTGCCGTTCCAGGCCTCGGGTCCGGTCCAGGCCCAGACTATGGCATCCTCGACTTTCGTGTGCCAGGTCGAGAGAGTGAGCCGGAAATTCTTGTCGGCGCTGTATTTCTCGATTCCGAATTCCCAGGTAAGGCTGTTTTCCGGCTTGAGAGCCGGGTTGCCGTTGCCGAATTGCGTCTCGAAAAGCTCGTAGTAAGCTGGCGCCCGGAATGCGCTGCCCACATTGCCCCTGAGGATCAGGCCGTTGCGCTGAATGTCATAGGCAAGCCCCAGCATCCCGGTGGTCTTGCCTCCGGCCCGCTCGTGGCTGTCATAGCGTGCTCCGGCGTTGAGGCTGAGCGCCTCATCGAGGAGGAGCGCCTGGTTGTGGGCATAGACACTGGTAGTCCCCAGGTCGCCGCTTAAGTTTCCATTGGAGCCGCTCTGGGTGTAGCCCTGATACAGGTATTCGATCCCGGCGGTCAGGATCTCGGAAAGTCCGCCGGTCTGGGCCAGCAGGGTGTGACGGTAGTCGAGGTCGTAGTTGGTGCCCAGGTAACGGTAATCGGCCGGGCCATAGGGCGCGTCCAGCACCGGCACGACATCTCCTTTATGGTAAAGCAGGCTGCCATCCCAATCGAACTCATCCTCCACCGCGATCCGGCTGCCCAATTTGCCGTCGTTCGGGTCCGCGGTCTTACGGTCCCGGCGGCTGATCCCGAAATTCAGGGAGTGCAGCCAGTTGCCGGTGATATGGTGCTCGATCTTATTGCCGATAATCGTGTAATCGAAGCGGTTTTCCTGGTGCGGGTCCGGCAGCTCGACAGTCCAGAGCGCGCCGAAGCTGTTTTCGCTCAGTTCCGCGAAATTATTATTCATCCGGGTATGGCGGACAATGGTTTCCCAATCCAGCGCGCCGGGCTTACTGTAGCCGAGCTGCACGCTGGTGGTATAGTTGCGGTAGGTCTCCAGGTCGATCAGTCCGGCGGTGGCGGTGATATCTTCGCCCGCCCGGAAATTGAAGCCCGCCTTGCCGGCACTGTAATCGAAACCTATCCGGTGGCTGTTTAGCGACCCGCCCTCATAAGATAAGCTGGCCGCCGGGCTGCTGCTTCCTGAGCGGGTAATGATATTGATCACCCCGGAGTTGGCGTTGGAGCCGTAGAGCGGACTCTGGGGCCCGCGGATCACCTCGATCCGCGAGATATCCGAGGTGCTCAGGTGGCTGAACAGCGTGCCCACCCCGCCATTGGCATCCGCCGGGTCGTTCACCCGGACGCCGTCGATCAGCACCACCATGTACTTGGCGGTCAGCCCGCGGAGCTGGGGGTAGGAGAGTCCGCCTGGTCCGCCGGCCTGGGTGATATCGAAGCTGACAATATGGCGCAAGGCCTCGGCCACTGTCTGGAGGCCCCGGCGCTCGATTTCCGCGGCGGTTATGACAGTCGAGGTGGTGCTGACACTGCGCAGGGAGGTTTCATGCTTGGATGCACTGACAACAACGGTGCCGAGGTCCTCGGTCTGCTGGGAAAAGAGAATCAGAGGTGAAATCAGCAGGGCGGCAAATGCCGATGGGATAAAAAGCCGGAATCCGAACAAGGTTCTGCCTCCTTTAGGCGTGAAAGGGGTGGAACGTACGAGGCTTTCAGCCCAAGGTTTTCCGGCTTGGGAGCGGGCGCTTGCGGAGAGGTCTTCCCATCCAGGATGGACAGTGACCGCCTCCGGCCCTCTAACTCTGCTCCCCACGGCTGCACGTCAGCGCGGGATTGACTACCCGTCTTCCCTTGAAAGCTGCAAGCCGGACAGTTCCAGGCGGGATTTTTCCCCCGTCGGAATACTGTCCTTTTAAGAATAAGTCATTTCGAGTGATCAGGAGCTTAAAAAGCCCCGCGTTTTCTTCCAGGCGCCTCCTTTCTAAGCCCTTCGACGAAAAAATAATGATACACCAGCCAAGAAGCACACATCAGGTAAAACGACCGAAGCATCGGTCTGTTGCAAACAGCAACCAGCTAAGGCAATATATAGTTTCCAGAGAGCAGGAAGTCAAGCCTCAGCCGGCCCGCAGCTCCTCGATCTGCTTCTGGTAGCCGCTTTCCTGATAGGCGATCAGCGGCACGGGGTGCAGCCCTTTGCGGCAATACGACTCCATCACCAGGGGACCTGTATCCGAGTGCAGTAGAGAGCGCTCGAATTCGACATTGGCGCCGATCAGGTCCTGTCCGGACTGGAGAGCGCGAAGCTTTTCGCTGTCCAGCAAGGCGGCCCGGCCGATCGATCTCTTGAGCGCATCCACGGATTTCAGGATCGAGGGGATTCTTTCCTCGCTGCGGGCCATCTGGTCCAAGGCGAACGACCAGTTGGCGGAGGGGTCGGGGTTGAATACCACATTGCCCTTAAGCAGCTCGGAGAAAAGCCGCGACATCTGGTAATCCGCCTGCACCGAGTGGTCATCATCCGCGGCGTAGCGGCTATTGAAATGGAATCCGCCGCGCACCCTGGAAGCGATCAGTCCGGCCACAATCTGCTCGACATTGGTGTCGTGGGGGTGATGGCCCAGGTCGACCAACACCGCGCCCTGGTTGCCGAATATCCTGGCCAGCTCGCGGGCCGTGCCCCAGTCCGGGACTGTAGTGCTGTAAGTCCCCGGCTCGAAAAGCTTGTACTCTACCATTACGCGGTCCAGTTTGGCTCGGACAGCCTGGGGCGTACGTTCCCAGAATGTGCTCAGCCCCTTCGCGAGCAGGGAGATTTTATCCTGAAGGTACCGCTGGCCGGGATAGTTGGTGCCATCCGGGAACCACAGGCTTAAGCTGCCGTTGCCCAGCTCCGCGGCAATCCAGGCGGCCAGGATGGTTTGCTCGATGTAGCGTTGACGGGTGTTCTTGTCCTGCGAGCTCAGGCTGCCATCCCCGGAGCCGGCCAGAAAGTAGGTCGGGCTGACCGAGCCCAGGGACACGCCTTGCGCTTTCATCTCGGCGGCGACCCGGTGCGCGATCTTTGTCTCGCCGGTAAGCCCGTCCTCGGAGAAAAACCAGAGTACATGCATCCCGACCTGGGGAGTAGAGCCGGTCAGGCGATGCACCAGGCCGGCATCCTCGGCAATTTCCACGGTGTTGCGGGCCGCTCCGCCTCCGCCCCGGCTGTCGAACCTTCCGCCGCCGCCGAAGCCCTGCCAGAACTGCCAGGCCGGGACCTCGACCGTAAAATCACCAGCGTACCTGATTGCCCGTTCGACCGCCTCCTCGCCAAATGAAGCTTTAAGGTAATCCAGCCCCTTGAGCCGGACAGCATCCAGATTTTCGCTCATGCTGCTCTCCAACGGATCAGTTACTCTCGCCTGTTTGCTCAGTTTTTCTTAGATGCTTAAAAAATTTCTCACGGTACGCAGCGAGCCTGTCCCGTGTATCCGCCTTGAACGGCTCGATCTCCCGGCAGGACAAGCCCAGGCTCTTTATATCGACAGCATATGGATGGACACCCAGGCAGGCCGCCTTGCCCACTATCGCCGCGCCGAGAGTCGTGGTTTCGCTGAGCGGATGGCCCAGCCTGTCGAACAGAGCGTAAACGTTTCTGCCGGTCAAGGTGGCGACCAGCCTACCGAAACAGGGGTCTTTCGAGCCGCCGGCGGTGAGCACCACCGGCAGGCTGCGGTCCGGCGAAATTGTCTCGAGCTGGACCGCGGCGGTCTGGGCGATACAGAGGTTGGCCAGGATCATTGCTCCGGCGCTGTCCCTGAAAAATGAATCCTCGTTGATAATTTTGCCTTTGAGTCCGGGAAAAGGCCCGGTACCGTGGTTCTCCGGGTTGATATTCGGCAGCACGAAACAATCCGCGGTGCCGAGGATTTTATCCAGCCGGTCCTCGCTGAACTCCCATGCGGAAGAAATTCCATGCTGTTCGAGAAGGCCGGCCAGGTAGCTGAAATCCCTGCCGCCTCCGTACATCGAGGTTACAACCGGCTCGCCGTCCAGAGTGCCCTGCACCAGCACGGCTTTCTTGTAGCCATCCTCGGGCAATTTCACGGCGCCACTGACCTGCGCGGCCATGGTCCAGCTTCCCGCCTCCAGGTGGACCACCGGCCTGCCTGAGTGCTCCGGGAATATCCGGTAAAATGAGGAAACAATCGGCAGGTGGGAGAGGCAGGTATCATGCCCTCCGGGCACCACTAGAACATTTGAGCCAAGTCCCAGAGAAGCCGCCTGCCGTTCCGGCACCGTCCCCAGCGGATGGTAAGCCGGCACAGGACGAGAGGGCACAAGGCGGCCGAAAGCGGCGATCTTCCGGCTGACCGGGCTGGGCGTTCCCGGCGCGGCGTTTATATCGCGTGCCCCGGTATGGCACATCCAGTAACTGTTCTCATTGCCGGCCTTTCGCGCCGCCTCGCGGTAATCCGGCCCCAGAAAATGACCGGCGATAAGCACGTTGTAAGTACCGAAATATTCCGCGCGCTCGAGCAGAGCGGGCCGCTCCATTTCCTCGAACAGGAACCTTTTCAGCAGGGTCAGGCTGCCCGGAAAGTCCCGGATCGAGCCGGTCCGGCGAAAAAATTCCCCGGCGCTTCCGGCCAGCTCGCGAAAGCGCTCAGCGGTCCGCGCCGGATAGCCCTGACTGTAAGAGAGGGTCAGTCCGCGGCCGGGGACCTCGGCCAGGGTATTGTCTTTGCCGATCAGGCCGCCGGAGGCCCCGCGGGCCGCCGGCGCGATTACCCGCGCCTGCCTGAGCTCTCCGGGCAGTTCACGGATGGCACTCTCATACCAGGCGAACTGTTCGCCGGTGGCATTGTACTTCAGGCCGTCCGCCTCGGCGACCGGAGTAGGGGCGACCCTGGAAAACCGGGTGGTGAGAGTCTCATAATCCAGCACTTCGAGCTTGATACTCGATGCGCCATCCACCGGCACGATAATTGTTTCCATGGCTCAGTCCCGCCGCCGGATCGCCAAGGGCCGCTCAGCCGGCCAGCTTGCTCTTGAAATGATAGTCCCCCGAGCCGACCGAAAATACCGCGCAGCCGGCCTCCCGCTCCAGCACACCGATTCCCTCCACCTGGCTGGCCTCGAGGCTGCCCTCGGTTACCGGAGAGTTCTCAGCTGAGGGCACGAAAACCCTGGCCCGGGTGTTGGCCGGGATGGTGATTTCCAGGTCGAAATCACTGCCGCTCACGGTCCAGGCGCTTTTGATCAGACCGCGGATCGACATATATTCCGCGCGCGCAAAATCGAGACCGCCTCCCGGATAGGGATGGATAATGATGCTCCCGAATCCGGGTTCTTCCGGATCGAGGTCGATACCGGCCACATAACGGTA
Source organism: Candidatus Glassbacteria bacterium RIFCSPLOWO2_12_FULL_58_11 (assembly GCA_001780825.1). Classification (GTDB taxonomy): domain Bacteria; phylum Gemmatimonadota; class Glassbacteria; order GWA2-58-10; family GWA2-58-10; genus GWA2-58-10. The sequence continues at coordinate 8,317 of MFIX01000011.1, forward strand.
GAGCCATTCGCCGACCGAGCCCAGGGAATAGTGGTTGAAAGAGTTCATGCCGGGGTCCTGGAAGCCTTTCTCGGCTGTCCAGCCATCCCAGCGCTCCCAGATCGTGGTAGCGCCGTTTTTGATCGGGTAGAGCCAGGAGGGGAAAGTGTCGGTATTGAGCAGACGGTAGGCAATATCAGCGTGGCCCAGGCGGGTCAGCACCGGGTTCAGGTGACGGACCCCGAGGAACCCGGTGGTCAGGTGCCAGCCGTGCTCGATGATATTGGCTACCAGCAGCTCAGTGGCCGGCTGGATGAGATTTTCCGGCAGCAGATCCATATAAAGGGCCAGCAGGTAACCGGTCTGGGTATCGCCCAGGACATGGCCATCCGCGGAGACATAAGCTTTCCGGAAAGCCTCCCGGATGCCCTGGAACTGCTCCATGTACTTGCGCGCATCCTCGGGACGGCCGATTGCGGCGGCCATTTTGGACATCAGCCTGGCATCATAGGCCCAGTAGGCGGTGGCGAGAATCTCTTTCGGCGTATCCGCAGCGATCGAGAGCCAGTCGCCGTAATCGCTGCCCCGCTCGTTCAGGCGCAACATGTTCGGGTTGGCCTGCAGGACCCAATCCATCCAGCGCGACATCGACTGGTAGTGCTTCTCGATTATCCGGGTGTCCCCATAGACCAGATAGACTGTCCAGGGGATGATTATCCCGGCATCGGCCCAGCCCGCGGCTCCGTAGTGCTCGGTCATGGCCGGAAAGCGGGGAGAAATCTCGGAATAGGCGCCCTCGCTGGACTGCCCATCCTCGACATCGTACATCCATTTGTTGAAGAATGCGGCGACATCCGCGCAGCAGGTGGCGGTCCGGATGAAAACCTGCGCATCGCCCATCCAACCCAGGCGCTCATCGCGCTGCGGACAGTCGGTCGGGATGCTGATAAAATTGCCGCGCTGGCTCCAGGTGATATTGCTCCAGAGCTGGTTGACCTGGGGGTTCGAGCACTGGAAAAAGCCGGCCGGCGGAGTGTCCGAGTGCACGGCGCACCCGATGACTGTCTCCTTGCTCGGAGTACCGGGAAATCCGGTCAGCTCGATATACTGGAACCCGTGGAAGGTGAACCGCGGCTG
>MFIX01000011.1:9513-9655 GCA_001780825.1 Candidatus Glassbacteria bacterium RIFCSPLOWO2_12_FULL_58_11
GTCCGGGTTAAGCCGCTCGGCGTAGCGGATAGTGATTTTCGTGCCGGCCGCGCCGGACACCTTGAGACTGGCCCAGCCGGCGATATTCTGGCCCAGGTCGAAAACATAGACATCCTTCGCGGGGCTGAAAAGCGCAACCGGC
>MFIX01000012.1:0-20102 GCA_001780825.1 Candidatus Glassbacteria bacterium RIFCSPLOWO2_12_FULL_58_11
ACAGCCAATTCCTCGCATCCTGTGCATCGTCCGGGTAACCCATCTTTTTGCTGGCAACGTAGAGATTATACAGCACATCCGGCATTATCGAGGATTCCGGATAGTTAGTCAGCACACTTTTGAGATAGATGATCGAGGAATCGTAGAGCTTGCGCTTGATATAGAACTGCGCCGTGTCGAATTCCTTCCGGGCGAGCTTGTCTTTCAGGCCGCGGACCTGCGCCCGGATCGAATCCCGGTATTCCGTGTTCGGGTATTTTGTCAGCAGAGTTTCCAGGGTTTCCAGGGCTTTCCGGGTCTCGTTCTGGTCGCGCTCGGGCCGCCGGCTCAGTCTGGAGTAAGCGATTCCGGCCTTGTACAAGGAGACATCGGCGAAGCGCCCCTGGGGGAACTCCCGGTTTAACAGCTCGAACTCATTGGCCGCCAGTAGGTTCTCCCCGTTCAGAAAATAGGAATCCGCCAGGTAATAGCGTCCCTGTTCCACCAGGTCGCTGCCCGGATACTTATAGATCAGCTGCTTGAAAGCGTCGATCGCCGTGGGGTATTTTTTCTTTTCGTAGGCTTGGTAAGCCGCCTCAAATTCCCCTTCGGGCGTCGGATCGAAGCGCTTGCGCGGCGCGCAGCCCGGAGTGGCGACAAATACGGCCACTGCGGCCAGTATCCCCAGTCTGATGGCAAATTTAACTTTTTTCAACTTCCCTCCACCTCATCCGGCCTTTCGGCATGTCCACTGCTTTATTATATTTAAATTCCGCTTCCCAACTCCCCGCTCGATTCTCTCACTTCCTCTCAGTTCGTGTCTTTCTGCTTGAAATCGATCTCCTCAATCCGTTTGCGCGCCTGCTCGGCGATCTTTTCCTTGTAATAATACCGGTTGAGCTTGAGTACCTGGCGGTAGGCCAGCTTGGCCTCCTCGGGCCGGCCGTCCGAGAGCAGTATCTCGCCCTGCAGGAAATAGGCATCATCTACCAGGTGCTGGGGCTGGCCGGCGCTGATAATCTGCCCCAGGTAGAAAAAGGCTTGTTCCAGCTCGCCCTCGCGGTACATCTGCTGTGCCAGCGGGTAGCCGCAGCTCCCCCGGTGCCAGCGCGCCTGCTCCAGGTCCGGATTGTCCGGATACAAAGTCATGAACTGGTCGAAATAAAGGAAGGCGTCGAAATTATCTTCCAGTTTTTCATAACTCAGGGCCAGGTGGAACAGGTAAGCGGACCGGTTCTCCAGCTCGACATCAAGCGGCAGGCCGCGCAGGAAATAGGCCACAGCCTTACGATAATCCGGCTGGCTGTAATAGAATTCCCCCAGATCGAAGTAATAGCGGCCCAGGTTATACGCCGGGTCGATCCGCAGGATCTCCTCCAGGGCGTGCACCATTGTCGTCGTGTCTCCCGCGCTTCCGCGGTCGACGGCAATCTGAAGGTAGTCCAGCAGCACTTCGGCGTCCGGCGTCGAGTCGCGAGTGCCGAAATAACGGTCGAAATAGAGCTTGGCCTGAGGAAAATCCCCTTTCATCACGTACACTTTGCCGATCTTGCGCAACAGGGCGGAGCTCACGCCCCGGACTTTCTGGGCCATCAGGTATTCGGCCAGAGAGTCATCGTAATAACCCTTGCGGTAGTAGCGGTCTCCCCGCTCCTCGTTGTTCGGATTGACATTGCCGCAGGAGGCGGCGGAGGCGAGGAAAATCGCGATGATCGAGCGCTTTACGCGATTGGATAACATGGCATCCGCTCCTGCGGTGCGGCGCCTGGAATAAGACGATGAGCCGCCGGACCGCCCGGGAGAAAAACCGATCTTTGACTTCAATCTAATATTTGGCTGCCTGATTCTTCCTCATTCGAGAAACAGAGCGCCCGGAGGCCGGCAGCCGGGCCGAAGAGTCTGCGCCGGTCAGGCTCTGAAGCCCTGAAATCCTATCCGGCGGCGTCGAAAAGATTTTTTCCGCGTTTCGCCGGATATCAGAAAAAGCTAACCTTTGAGCAAGAAAGTGTCAACGTTTTCGCACCCCGCGGCCTTTCCGCCCGGGGCAGGCATTGCTCGCCGGCGAGCATCTGAAATTCGCCTCCCGGCCGCGCCGGAACTTCCTTTTGAGGAAGGTTATCTTCAGCTCTTCACCTATTTCCGGCTTGACAGAAAGAGGTCCGGGCCATCATAATAAGACCGATCATTGTCCAGGGAATTTCTTCCCGTTATCCGGCCTTCCTAAAGCAAACAGAACCTCAAATCATGGATTGTACGGAACTCAAAGCGCTGCTCGAGCGGGTCAAAGGCGAGGCCATTCCCAGGGACTTGCGCCCGGTCTTTGAATCGCACCTCGAAGCCTGCCGGACCTGCCGGGCGGCAATGAATAATTTTCTCAAAATCGGCAAGATCCTCGAAAAAACCGTCTATAGCGAGGCGGTCCCCGACCATTACCTGAATTTCCTGAGGCACTCTTCAGGCCGCAAGCTGCGCTGGGGGACCCAGCTGGAGGAGCGGGAACCGAAAACAAAAGTGCCGTGGCTGCTGATCCTCAGGGTCGCGGCCGGGTTCGCCGTGGCAATCGGCCTGGGGGCCTCGGCCGCGGTGATCCTGGGGCATTTCGGCCTGATCGGCCGTTTCAGCTCCGGCCATCAGCCGGCGGAGGGAACCCCCTCGACAGAGCTCGCCGCTCCGGCCCCGGATCAATCCACGTCGCAGACAGGCAATCAGGCCGACATGCCTCAATATGCCCCGCCGGACAGCGCGGTAAACCCCGCTGCGCTTTACCACCTGCTGAACTCCGACAGCGCCCGCGCGGCTGCCGCAATTCCCGCCAGAGAAGCTCCGGCAGATTCAGCCCGCCTGAAAAGCATGGAAGCCGAGCTGGGAGCCCTCAGGGACGCCCTTTCGCGCACTCCGGACGACCATAGCTTAAGGCAGCGCACAATGGATAAGCACCGCCAGGTGATTGAAGAGCGCAAAACCCTGGGGGCCGCAGCGCGGGTTAAAGACTATTACAACCTGGGATACCTGCACTACGAGGCCGGCGAATACCCCCAGACAGCCATTGTCACCGGGGAGGGCCTGCGCATGGTACGGATCGGCCCGACAGAGTACCTGCATTACCTGAAAGGGATGTCGCATTACCAGATTGCCCTGAAAGCGCTGAATCCGCTTCCGGCGGATACCACGCGCGATGAGGCGGCCAGAATCAAGGGCGCCACCCTGAGAGCCCAGCTGGATCTGGAGGGCCGCGAACGGGCGGTGATGGAGCTGCGCCGCGCGGTCTCCGAGTTCAGCTATCTGCTTAATATCCCCTCCCTCAAGAGCTCCGGCCAGGATTGGATTCTCAAGTGCGAGAACCTGATCCGGAAATCCGCCGAGCAGGGCTGATTCGGTTGGGCTTCCTTTCCCTGTTTACCGGGTGCTTGCCAAATTTGTTCCTCATCGTTATTAATATGATTCGTAAATCCGGCTGCCTTCCTGAAAATCAGTTAATGAGCCTGCTGTTACTCATCTGTAAAAGCAGAAAAGCCTTATGGAGAAAAGTTTGACAGGGAAAAATGTCATTCAGCGCTGGCAGGCCCGGGTCGAGAGGGGACTGGCCGGTCTGGTCGAGAAAGCCGCCGGCACCACGGAGCTTGAGCGCTACTCGGAGGCTCTGAAACAAAGCCGTAGCTTGAAAAGCCTCAATGCTCCCCTTTCGCGCCTGCTCAACACCCTGGGGGAAATCGGCCTCAGGCTGGGTTTCAGCCTGCTTTCGCTGATCCTGCTCAAAAAAGGCGAGACGCTCGACCCCCAGGACCCGCTGCTAAAAATCAATCTTTCCCGGGCCCGGCTCGGTCTGGCCAACCGCTTTCTCCTGCGCGCCCCTGAAAGCGGCGCGGCGGCCTATAACCTGACCGATGGCAAGAAACGGCTCGAGGCTCTGCTGGGAAAAAACATCCTGCCGGACAGCCGGAGCGTGGAGGCCGGCCTCCTCCTGCGCCGGATCGAGGACCGCCTCGAGATGTGGGGAGACTTCAAGCGGGGCGAGCTGGAGAGCGAGGCGATCCGGGAATTCCTGAGCCAGGAGAATAAGAAGTACCAGCGGATCCGCTCGGCAAAGATCGCCACGGAGATGGAGCTGGAAAAGTTCAGCGGAGGAAAGACCGGATTTTACTACCGGGAATACCGGCAGGAGCAGGAAAAGAAGCGCGAGAAAAGGAGAAGGCACGGGGGCTGAGCGCGCGGCATGGAGCCTTGTATCGGCCCGGGGAAATCCCGATATTCCAGCAGAAAGCAAAAAAGGGGCGGCCTCAAATGTGGCCGCCCCTTTAATTTCCGCGAGCGATAGGCCGGCTAGCGCTTGAAATTCTCGTACGGCAGCATCAAACGGCTCACCAGCAACTGCCTAAGCTCCAGATTTATAACCATCTCCCCCTCGAGATAGCTGATCCGCTGGCCGAAACGGTCGAACATTTCATCCCGGCACTCGACCTGGGTCAAGGGACGCATGGGATCGAAGAGCTCATCATAATCCGGCCAGATCGCTTTCATCGCCCCGGCTTTCGGGACGCAGGCGCCGGGCAGGAGACTCCAGGGCTCGAACTCGATTTCCTCGGCCACAATCGCCTGCTGCAGACGCATCGAAAGGTCCTTGGGCACATCGTTCAGGTCCGTTTCACTGGTTTTCCAGTAGCCTCCGGTATTGAATGCGTAACAGAGCGTACCAGACTTGAACAGCTCGAGGAACAGCTCGCAGTCGGTGCTCAGGTAATGGCAGCGGAAAGGATTGGCGAAAGGCTCGAAAACGAGCTTTTTCATTTCCTCGGATGAGACATTTTCCGCGGCGGTGCGCTTGGTCATCAGGGTAGCGCCCATTGACACGGCGAGAATGGGATCATCCAGGCGGACAATCGGGGGCAGGGTGGAATCCTTCATCAGCCAGACCACGTAGTCGGGCTTGCCGGTCTTGTCCGCCACCGTGCCCAGCACATCGCGGCTTTTCAGACAGCGTCCGTTCGCGTTACGCACATCGTTGAGCAGCGGGATCTTTTTCCCGTCAATCACCACCACGCCGACATTCATGAAGCTGAAAACCATTTCCTCTGTCCATCCGCGGTCGGTCTTATCGAAGAGGTTCGGCTCCAGGGCCATCGAGAGGTTGTTCTTCAGGTCGATCACAAACGCGTCATCATGGATGATCACTCCGCCCTTGCGGTTGGTCAGCGCGCTTTTCCCGCTGCCCGAGAGCCCGAAATTAGCGGTGATCTTGGTTTTCCCTTTGTACTTGTCCTCGCGGATCCCGCCGTGGCAGGCCACCATGCCATGCCGTACGCCGACCCGCCAGGCCAGGGTGAGCGTGCCTTTTTTAATTTCGCCGAAATAGCGCAGGCCCAGGACGGCGATGGCATTGGTATCATCGTCGATAATTACCAGCCCATCCTTGAATTCCGGGTGACGCCACTCCGGATCGACCAGCACCAGGATATCCGGCTCCTCGATGGGTTTGCTGCGGTGATAGCGCTCGACCGCCTCGCCTTCGAAGGACTGAAAATTGGTCAGCCAGTCCGCGGCGTTCTTGGCGTGCCGTTTGGGAATCAGCAGATGCATTTTCAGCATGAACTCATCGGTCAAACCGCCGATCCCCGAGGTAACCAGGCATTCCTTCTGGCCCAGGTCGAAAATGGCCTCTCTCAGCAGTCCGAGAAGTTTCTTCCGCTCGGCCTCATTGATTCTTCTCATGATTTTCCTGGCTCTGGCGGTCCGGCCGACCACGCTGCCGTCAATGGACAGCAGGACCGGGCTTCCCGCCGGAATGCCGAACTGCTCCGGCTTGTACATCGGTACATCAAGCTCCCGGATCGCCGGCTGCCTGCGGGCCAGCTCGTAAATCTGGGCGTGTTTCATGAGTTCCACGTTATTACCGAAAAAAGCGGCTTCTACTGTCGCCCGAAAAGGACCGATCTTATAGAGATCGTCTTTGAAAAATTCGTACGTGCTCTTTGTGCTCATCGGAACTCCGGGATCAGGATCCTGTTTATATTGAAGGAGTTAATGCGGATTGAAACTGCCGGGACTGCAGCTTGCTGACTGAACTGTACCGGCCTTTTTATCTAAAGGAATACATCTTTTGCACATCTTTTCAGGTCGGACGACAGAAAATATAAACTAACGGCTGACTCTGCAAGCAAAAAGCGGTAAAATAATGTCGCAAACATGCCGCGGTCGGTAAATAATCCGGCAATTTCAAGGCTTCGGATAAAGAGTTAAATTTTTCTTTACACACTTTTGGCAGTTGAATATATTTCGGTTGAATGACAAAAGGATACATCCGGAATGCTTTTCAGGGAGGCCGTCGTGGACCAATGGCTCATCTGGGTCTTTTCGATTGACGCTTTGTCGATTGCCGCGGCGGCTATTCACCTGGCCATGAGGCAGAGGGCGCACATCGATAAGAAAATCTCGCCGCGGGAATGGTCGCGGGATGACCTGATCGCCTGTGTTCTTTCCGGCCTGGCTTATTTAAACGTACTGGCCGGGACCGCCCTGCTGTTTCTCAATCAGTGGACCGGCTGGGTCATGACCGGCATAACGGTGCTGCAGGTCTGGCTGATGTATGTGACAATCGACCCGAAGCTGAAAATGGTCAGCGGCGCGTTCGAGAAAAAGCAGCAGGGATATCTTGAAGAATTGGACAAAATGATCGAGTGGGAATAACCTCTTAATTCATTCAGCCCGCCAAAAAACATGGACCTGACAATTCTACATCCGATTGGACCCCCCATCATGGGGGTGATTATTCCCCTGGGAGTCTTCCTTTTCGCCAGCCTGATCACCTGGCTCTTGTACCGGCATTTCTCCAAGGGCGGGAACTGAAATCTCCGCCGGCGCTCCTCCGGTTTCTTTCCAGGCCTTCCCGGATTTTTTCTCTAAATTAAGAGTTACGGTACTGCATCCGATCGACAGCCTGCCTCATTCCTCCAGCAGATGGATCATCCCGGCCAGCCGCTCGAATAATTCCGGCGCGGCGAACAGTATGGGATCGGAAATCGCTTGCTGAGCGCTCCAGCTCGAGGGCTTTACTTCCCGGCCGTCCAGGGTGGCGACGCGCATGCCCCAGGCCCAGTTAAGCGCCAGGATCGCCGCCGCATCCCAGAGATAAATCCGGCCTTGAAGCACTCCGGCGGTCAAGGGCCGCGAGACCAGCAGGCCATGGTAAGCCGCGGAGCCGAGCGAGCGCAGCTTTCCCGGAAACCGAATCGTGAAACGCTGGTGCCAGTCGGACGGCACGTAGAGCACGGATTCTCCATCCAGCGGCGCAGGCCGTACCGGTTTTACAGGCTCGCCGTTTTTAAAAACCCGGCCATCCTCAACCAGGTAGTACATTTCATCGAGCAGGGGCAGGTAAACCAGGCCGAAACTGGCGCTGTCCTCCTCGATCAAGCCCAGCGAAAAAGCCCAGTTGGGCAATCCGCTGACAAACGAGCTGGTGCCATCCAGCGGGTCCACCACCCAACAGGGGGCTGCCTTATCCGGGTTTCCACTCCTGCCGGATTCTTCTCCCAGCACGCCGAAACCAGGGGTCAGCTCGGCCAGTCTTTCACGGACCAGCAGTTCGATCTCCTGATCGGCATCGGTGACAACGGTATTATCCGGCTTGCGCCGGGCCCCGGTGTAATTGAAATGTTTTTTCGCTATCTGACCGGCCTCCCAGGCCAGGCGGATAATTTCCTGCAAGTCGAACTCCTTCATGCCGAACCCCTTTCGTGTATTTCCAGCTGGCTCGCCCCCGATCTTCGCCATCTTAAAAACCGCCTCCGGCCGGCTGCATCATCTTTTTAAAGTTTTGCCATCTTTCCTCATCCGGTAAGGTTGAATAATATCTATTTTGAGTATATTTTTCAAACTTTATTGATCTTACCCCAGGCAGTCTTCTCTGAAAAGGAACCGGTTATGCGGGTAACTCTCAACTGGCTCAGAAAGCGGCTGACCGGCCTGTTCGCCGGGGCCGGGCTCGGCGCGCAGGACACCGCGGTGCTCGTCGATATCCTCCTGGACGCGGAGGCTTCCGGACGCAGGACCCACGGGCTGATCCGGGTCCGGCCGATGCTGAAACATCTGGCAACCAGCGGCCACCAGCCCGGCAGGTGGCTTAAAGAGGAGGCGGCCTGCGCCCTTTATGATGGACAGGGAGGACTGGGCTACCTGGTGACTTACGCCTGTACCCTGAAGGTTATGGAGTTGCTCGAGCGCTCTCCGCTGGCCGTAGTCGGAGCCCGGGGAGCGACCCATACCGGCCCGATCGGCTATTTTGCCGGCCAGTGCGCCCGGCAAGGCCTCGTAACCTTCTTTTTCACCAACTGCTCGCCGTTTGCCGCGCCTTATGGAGCGCGAGAAGCGATCCTGGGCACGAATCCGATTACTATCGGATTGCCCGGCGATCCGGAGCCGGTCGTGGTCGACCTGGCGACCACTGCCACCACCTACGGCGAATGCCGGGTAGCGCTCGAGGAGGGGCGCAGCCTGCCCGAGGGAGTGGCCCTGGACAGCCGCGGAGCGCCGACCACCGACCCGGCTGAGGCAATCCATGGCGGGGCTCTTCTGCCGTTCGGCGGCCACAAAGGCTATGCGCTCGCCCTGGCGATCCAGGTGCTTACCACCGCGCTGACCGGCGCGTCCGCGATCCCCGGGGCCGGCGAAGATTACGGCTTAAGCATAATCGCCCTGCGGAAAGACCTCCTGGTCGGCGGCGAGAGTTATGACAGGATAACGGCGGAAGTCCTACGCGCGGTCAAAGCCGCCCGGCCGCTCGACCAGTCGAAGCCCGTGCTTATCCCCGGGGAGCGCTCCGCCGGATTGCGCCGTCAGGCTCTCGAAAGCGGGATTGAAATCGAGCCGCAGCTCTATGAAAAGTTATTCGGAAAGGCAGAAGAAGCGCAATAACGATTCCTCTGGGGTAGAGTCGGTCGGAAGCGCATCCGAGCCTTGACTTAAGAGCGCCCCGCATATACTTTTATAACCTCGCAAAACATGTCCCCATCGTCTAGAGGCCTAGGACTCCGCCCTTTCACGGCGGCAACAGGGGTTCGATTCCCCTTGGGGACGCCAGAATACAAAAAAGGCCGCTCAGTGAATCCCGAGCGGCTTTTATATTTCCCCTTAACAATCGTAAGCTTAATCAGCATTAAGATATGGGGAAAAATTTCGTTCAAATTGCCGGTTCAATATTCTTCCTTCATACCGGTATCGCCTCTTCTCTCACATTCAGGAAAAATAGCGTGGGATCTTCCCGCCATTGCTTGTCCGTGGAGAAAACCCGGCTGATTGTCAGGCCATATTTCAGAGAAATCTCAGATATCGCTTCGCTACTGCGGTTTATCGCCTCTGAGTAGCTTTCCACACGATCCAGCACCACAAGAATATCCACATCCGATTCTTCATCCGCTTCATTCCTGGCATATGAGCCAAACAAGTATACTCCCTGCAAACGGGCACCGTATTGTTGGGTAAGCTTTACTTTCAGCTCCGCCAAGACTCTTTTAATTCTATTATCCAAGAATTCTTCCTCATTATGTACTCAGTCAAACATCCGGGTGTTTGATAGTAATATAAGGCCCCGGCTCACTCCAAGACAGCTTTTTGAAAATCAATCCGGATTGATTTTCGCGCGGCCGGTACGGGCGAAATGGACACTTCTCTCCAATAATTCATTCCCTGCCCTGCTGGCTACTTCCCCCAGTGAAGCAAATCCGATATATTCAAAAAGAGATATTTCCGGACCGGAGCTGAATATGAGTCTTAATCTATTGCTCATGGATTCCCTTAACCTGCAATTCCCGGCAAAAACTTTATGACCCGTACCCTGTCCAAGCCCGGGAGCAATAACCATGATATCGACTCGGCCGGAGCGACCCGCCGCAGGCTGATCTGGGCCCTTGCGGCGAATTTCGCCTTCTTCGTGGTCGAGGTCACCGGCGGGCTGCTCTCGGGCAGCCTGGCCCTGCTGGCCGATGCCGGACACATGCTGACCGATGTCGCCGCACTCGGGATCGCTATCGCCGCCTCCCACCTGGCGGCCAGACCGCCGGACCCGAAACGCACTTTCGGCCTGGTCCGGGCCGAGGTGGTGGGTGCCTTTATCAACGGGGGCTCGCTGGTGGTGATCGTCCTGTTCATCATCTGGGAATCCTGGAAAAGGCTTGGAGCGCCGGTGCAGATCGACGGGCCGCTGATGGCAGTTATCGCCGCGCTGGGCCTGCTCACCAACCTGGCCAGCACGCTGATTCTGCTGGGCCGGCGCAACGACAATCTGAACATCCGCGCCGCGTTCCTGCACATGCTGGGGGACACCTTCGGCTCGGTGGGCGCGATCACCGCGGGCGTGGTGATCTGGACCACGGGCTGGATTCACATCGATATTATTGTCAGCCTGCTGATCGGCGGGATCATCCTCTGGGGCAGTGTCAAGCTGCTGCGCGAGACCATTAAAATCATCATCAATGCCACGCCGGAGGATGTCGATTACGAGGAAGTGAAACAGGCGCTGCTGGCTATCGAGCATTTCGCCGGGCTGCACGACCTGCACATCTGGAGCCTGGCCACCGGCTACCCGGTCCTGAGCGCGCATATCCGCCTCGAACCGGGCTGCAGCGATTCCGCGCACTGGCAGGAATGCCTCTGGAACGCCAAGGTCATGCTGAAAAAGAGATTCGGGATCACCCACACCACGCTGCAACTCGAACCGGAATCATTCGAAAGCGAAGAGCTGCATAGCAAAGTATATTACCGGCCGGATCAGCCCTGATCCGCGAAAAGTCTCCTGGCGCACCGGTCAACAGGGGTTTTCTCCAGCCGGGCGGATGACAGTTCCCGGCTGTCAGTCAGAACCCGAGGACAATCTCGCTGACCAGCACCAGCTCGCTTTCCGGCATCCGTTTGATTTTTAAAAACAGCTCCATCACCGCGCCGAAATTACCTCTCGCCGTGCCATCGCCCTTAAAAGTATAAGCATGTAAGGGAGCGTACCCGCCGGTCCGGCTGCTCTTACCGCCATGTTCCTCCTCCCGGGGTTCGTATTCTTCCAGGGTCAAGTCCGGGGGAATCGCGCCCAATATGGCCTTGAGCCGGCCGGCGGCCTCACGGTTGCTGATCGAAAAGGAAAAATTGAAGTATGCCTCTTTTATCGGTTGTTCTTTTTCGATTTCGAGCCCGATAATCGGCCGGCTCTTTTCCACGGCCTTGCGGAATTGGTCGAGCGCCGCGCTCTCCAGGCAAAGATGAGCGGCTGTGTCCAGGGAAAGCACTCCCTTGATAAGCCCGGCCAGGGTATCGCGCCGGATACCGCTCTTATGGTGGAAAAAGTATTCGAATTCGGAATCCGTGCCGCATTTGAAGCCCAGCAGGAAACCTTTTACCAGATCAAAATTCCCGTCGATGACCAGTTCGGTGAAATCCTTGCTCATACGAACCTCCGGGACAAATTGTAATTATCGAGCGGCCGGCAGGATATCTCACAATTAATTTATCTTTCCCGGACAGCCCAAGTCAAATAATTGATCGTCTCCCGAAAAGGATCCTTGAAAAAGAAAAGCCGGGCCAACTCAAATGCGAGAAGGTCCGGCCTAGATACGGCATTTACTCACTCGAAAGACTTGCTTTTCGGCCCCTTTCAGCTGCAGCCGCTGGTATCGCCGCAGGAGGGGCAGGTATAACAGCTTCCCCGGCGCTCCATCAGGGTGCCGCAGTTATCGCAGCTCGGGGCATCGCCCAGCTTGTCGAATTCGATGTCGCTGCCGGCGCCGGAAGGCTTCTGACCTGCCGCCTTGGGCCGGCTCAGCTCCTCGAGCACCTGTTCCGGGGACTTGATGTTCTTGATCCCGATCGCTTCCTGTTTCTCCGGGCTAAGGAATTCCGAGGCCAGCCAGCGGAAAATATAGTCCACTATCGATTTGGCTATCGGGATCTGCTTATTTTTGGTAATCCCGCTCGGCTCGAAGCGCATATGGATCATCTTGTCCACCAGAACCTCGAGCGGAGCGCCGTACTGCAGGGCGATACTGGTCACGATGCCGAAAGCATCGAGCAGGCCGGAGAGGATCGAGCCCTCTTTGTGCATGAGGATGAAAATTTCACCCAGGCTCCCGTCATCGTAGCAGCCGGCGGTGACATAGCCCTCGTGTCCGGCGATATCGAACTTATGGGTCAAAGCCCTGCGGGTGGAGGGCAACCGCTTGCGTTTCGGCACTGTCGCCACCTCGGTGGGCGCGCTGGCTTTCTTGGTCCCTTTGGCCTCGAGCGGCTGGCTTCTCTTGCAGCCGTCGCGGTATATCGCCAGCGATTTGAGCCCTTGTTTCCAGGCATCGAAATACATCTTCTCCACATCCTCCACCGTCGAGTCGGTCGGCATGTTGACCGTCTTCGAGATAGCGCCGGAGAGGAAAGGCTGCACCGCGGCCATCATCTTCAGATGCGCTTCCGGCGGGAGGGTGGTCAGTTTGCCCGGCTCCCCGAAACTAGTGGCGAACGCCGCTTTCTGCTCCGCGGTCATCCGGTCGAAATCTTCCAGGTTGCCGTGCTCGTAAATGTGTTTTTCGGCTTCCCGGATGGTATTTTCATTCAGCCCCATGTACTGCATACTCTGGCGCACCAGGGGATTAACGAGAGTCAGCACGCTCCCGTCAACCAGGTTCTTGTACTTGATCAGGGAGAGCTCCGGCTCGACTCCGGTAGTGACCGCATCCATGAAAAAGCTGATCGTGCCGGTCGGCGCGAGCAGGGTCACCTGGGAATTGCGGAAGCCATTCCGGTATATTTTTTCGCAGCAAAGCCTGTCCCAGGAGGCCCGGGCATTTTGCATCAGCTCCTCGAACATGACCGGCGGCTCACCCTTGACTGATACCTGCACCAGGGCCGCGCGGTGCTTGTCGAGGACACGGTTCATCGGTTTCTCGTTGTCCATGTATTTCTCGAAGGGCCCCACCCGCTCGGCGATCCAGCCGCTGGACTCATTGGCCAACCCGTGCATCAGGGCGGTGGCCGCGGCGGCTATCGCCCGGCCGTGGTCCGAGTCGTAAGGGATGCCGTGGACCATCAGCAGAGCGCCCAGGTTGGTGTAGCCCAGGCCGAGAGGCCGGAAATCATGGGAATTTTTCCTTATCTTTTCATTCGGGTACTGGGCGAAACCGCAGAGAATCTCCTGGGCCAGGATCATGATTCGCACCGAATGCGCGAACTGCTCCACCTTGAATTTTTCCCGGTCCACATATTTCAGCAGGTTGATCGAGGAGAGGTTGCAGGCGCTGTCGTCCAGAAAAACATATTCGCTGCAGGGGTTGGAGGAGTTGATCCGGCCGGAGTTCGGGCAGGTATGCCAGTCATTGGTGGTGGTGTCGAACTGGATCCCCGGGTCGCCGGTAATCCAGGCGGCCTCCGCCATTTTGCGCAGGAGCTTGCGGGCCTCCACCTCCTTGACCGCCTTCCGGGAGACAACCTCTTTCAGTTCCCATATCCCTTCCTTTTCCACCTGCTCCATAAACTCATCGGTCACCCGGACCGAGTTGTTGGCGTTCTGATAAGTAATGGTCGAATAGGCCTCCCCGGCGATCGAAGCATCATAGCCGGCATCGATCAGGGCGTGGGCCTTTTTCTCCTCGACTACCTTGCAGTCGATAAACCGTTCGATATCCGGGTGGTCCACGTTCAGCACGCACATCTTGGCCGCGCGGCGGCTCTTGCCGCCGCTTTTGATCGCTCCAGCATTGGCATCGAGCACTTTCATAAAGCTCAAGGGTCCGCTGGCCGTGCCGCCGGTGGAAAGCGACTCACCCTCCGAGCGCAGGGTGCTGTAATTGACCCCGGAACCGCTGCCCCACTTGAAAATCATGCCCTCGGTGACAATCAGCCGGCTGATATCGGCCATGTCATCCTTGACCGAGTTGATGAAACAGGCCGAGGCCTGGGGCCTTTCACCGGGCACGCCGATATTGAACAGAACCGGGCTATTGAAGCAGGCCCGCTGGTCGAGCATGATATACTTCAGCTCATCGCGGAACACTTCCCGCTCGGCCTCATCGACAAAATAATTGCCCTCATCGCCCTTGGCCGTTATCGTGTCGACGATCCTGTCGATAACCTGTTTGAGGCTGGTTTCCTGATAATTTTTGGCCTTCTTGAAATATTTGCTGGCGGTAATCTTGCAGGCAGTCTCGGACCAGCTCGAGGGAAATTCCAGGTCCTCTCCGGAATATACCACCTTGCCTTTGGCATGATCGACCATCTTGATCGAGCGCTTCGACCAACCCACCATGGAGTAGACGTTTTTTCCCGGTTCGGTAAAGACCCGCTCCAGGACCGCGGGATATCGATAGACTCCCACCTGAGCCTCCGCGCCGACTGTGCTTCCTTGAGGCAGGCGGTTTGCCGGACTCTCGGTTTTACCTTCCCGGGCTTCCCCTCTTTTTACATCCTCTACCTGCATAATCATCTCCCGAATCTAAATGTAAAGCATGTAGTATGAATTTTCTTCGCATATACTATATATTGTGTTTCTAATAAAAAATCAACACCAAAATGCACATTTTTTTCCGTTTTTTTGTTGACAATACTGTATATTTTTTTAAGCCGACAGACTCTCCGAATAATCTTCATTTTTTGCAGGCTGGAATAGCTGAATCCAGCCACATATCCGAGCCGTGGGCGCCGACTAAATTCGCTTGCGCGGCGGCCGGCGGATTATTCCCCACCTGCCATTAGATAATATCCCTCGGAACCAGATTTGCCGGAGGTTCGGCAAAGATAATTTATTTATTTTTAATAAGTTAGCGAAGAAAAAGGAGGAGCGCCTGATGTAAAGGCGGACAAAGCCTCCCTGATAAATTATATCGGGCATTTTAGTGAAACTCCTTAATAATGCAAAAGTTTCACGGTCCCGAACCTGGCTTCAAGTGCGGATAACGCAGAGCTTTAGCTCGGTCATCTCCTCGACCGCGAAGCGCGGCCCCTCCCGGCCGGTCCCGCTCCCCTTTACCCCGCCGTAGGGCATTTGGTCCACCCGGAAAGTGGGGTACTCGTTTATCATCACCCCGCCGACCTGGAGACGTCGGAAAGCGAGAAGAGCTTTATCCATCGATTCGGTGTACACGCCGGCCTGCAGGCCGTATTCGCTGTCATTGGCCCGGAGCAGGGCCTCCTCGAAATCCGAGTAGCGCTCGATACAGACCACCGGCGCGAAAAGCTCCCGGCTGTAGACTTTCATCTCGTGGCGCACCTGATCCAGGACCGTGGGCTCGTAATAGCTCCCCTCTCTCTTCCCGCCGGTAAGCGCCCGCGCCCCGCCATCCAGCGCCTCGTTGACCCAGCTCTCCACCCTTCGCGCTTCGGTCTCGCTGATCATCGGCCCGATCTCCGTTTCCGGGTCCATGGGGTCGCCGCGCCTGAGCGAGGCGACACCGGCCAGGAAACGCTCCAGAAAAGAATCGGCGAGCTTCCGGTTGAGCAGGATCCGCTGCACCGAGATACAGACCTGCCCGGAAAAAGCGAACGCGCCCACCTGGCAGCGCTTGACCGCTTCTTCCAGGCGGTTCTCATCCTCGACAATCACCGCGCTGTTGGCCCCCAGCTCGAGAGTGACTCTTTTCAGTCCGGCATTTTCGCGGATCGTCCGGCCCACCTCCAGCGAGCCGGTAAAGGTAACCATGCGCACCCGCGGATGGCGGACCAGGGCCAGGCCGAGTTCCGCTCCTTTGCCAGGGAGCACGTTCACCGCACCAGGCGGCGCCCCGGCCCCGGCGATAATATCGGCCAGCGCCAGCGCGATCAGCGGCGTAGCGCTGGCCGGCTTGAGCACGACCGAATTGCCCGCGGCAAGAGCCGGCGCGAGCTTATGGGCCACCAGGTTAAGCGGGAAATTAAACGGCGAGATTGCGGCGATCACTCCCAGGGGGAAGCGGTGGTAAAAGCCGAAATGCCCCAGGCCTTGCGGATGGGCATCGAGCTCCAGGGTTTCCCCGTGAATGCGGCGGGCCTCCTCAGCAGCGAAGGAAAAGGTCTGCGCGGCCCGGTCTACCTCGGCCGCCGCGTAGCGTAGCGGTTTGGCGGTTTCCCGGACCAGCAGGGCGGTAAGCTCGGCGCTCCTCCTCCGGATTTCTCCGGCCACTGTCTCCAGGAGCGCATGGCGCTGGGCCCCTGTGAGAGAGGACATGCCGCTTGATTGCGCGGCTTGCACCGCCTCCTCCACCTGTTCGCTTTCCGCGGCGGACACCCGGGCGATCTCGGCGCCCGTATAAGGATTGACCACCGGAAAGGTTTTTCGGCCCTCGATCCAGCGGCCGCCAATAAATAGTCTTGATTCGGGATTCTGGGCCATGACAATCTCCGCGCGGGAAATTCAATTCAGATTGACCGCTTGTGGTGCAGACAATTAGCGGAAAACGCAGCTCAATTTAATTTAATCCGGCAACCGCCGATCTGACAACCGGAAATTGACTAAATCTTTTATCCGTCTCTCCGCTGTGCAACCTGAACCTGCCGGAATCAAAAATAAAGCCGCTCCCGCTGAAGGTATTTATTAGTATAAATTCAGCGGGAGCGGCTTTATTAAAAGTATGTCGTAAGCTGACCGTCAACCAGGCGGCCCGGACTATCCGGCGGCCATTCCGTTGACGCGCCGCCAGCCCGCGGGCCGTGTGCTCAGGACTATTGCTTCTTCAACAACAAGGTCCAGGAGTCGGTATCGGCGATCTGCTGGAACACGGAGGCGAACCGTCTGTTGTAGTTCCCAGCCTCGATATCCAGCAAACCCATGCTGAATTCTCTTTTAACCAGCAGAGTGTTCGGCCCCTGTTTGGCCAGAACGCGGTTGTAGTAAACGCCCCGGGTTTTCAGCTCGACCGGCGCGGGAAGGCTGTCCGGCATGGCATAGCCGGCCGGCAGCGTGATCTCCAGGGAGGTCTGGAAATCCGCGGTATGCGGGAAGACCACATCGTATTCGCGTTCCTGGCCTTTCAGCTGGGCAGTGTACAGGTCGCCGAGTATCGTGGAATTCAGCTTCAGTCCGCCTTCACCCGGGCTGGCGATTCCAGTCAGCCGGACTTCGGCGGAAGCGGTGAATTTATCGCCGATTTTCTTGGTGTCATCCGCCTGGAGCGCGCCCTGCACTTTAAGCTCGCCGAACGTTCCGGCAATCAATTCAGGCCAGAGAGCGGCACGCCCGGTCTCGGCTACGGGATCGAGCAGCCGGCGCATCCTGGCGTTGAAATGGCCGGTCAGCTCCTGCTGCAGCTTGCCGGATGCCGACCCATCCGCATTCAGGCTAAGGTTTCCCTGGACCTGGAAAACGTTCTGTTCCGCATTGGAAACCGGCAACTGCGCGTTCTGGATGGTAATATCTTTCTCGCCGCTCTGGTTGACAATGCCATTGACTCCCTCATAATCGCAGTCGAGGTAATCCGCAGGGAGCGGGACATCCGTGGAGGGCTGCCAGAACCTGAACTTGCGACTTGTCGTTTCGAGAGCCACCATGGAGGCGTCGAACTGGGTTTCGATAGTCACATTGGGCAGGAACTTGCCGCGGTGACGGCCTTTAGTATACATCGGATAGACATAGAGGTCATTAAGATTCAGGGCGCTGACCAGGAAATGAGTGATATCGTCCGCATTTCCCTGGCCCTTGCGCAACAGATCATCCGGAGCCATGGGACTCGCGCCCCAGAAATAACCATCCCAGCGCTTCATTTCGCCGTTGTCTTTCAGGTTCTCGCGGACCCAGGCCACCGCGGCGCTCACCTTTTCCTCCGGCGAGGAGGCCGACGCGATTACCTGGCCGATCTTTTCCTTGGCCGCGCGGCTTGTCCCTTCCTTGACCAGACTGTTCATCGTTATCCGGTACATCGGGAAATTCCAGTTGGGGCTGAAATTTTCCCGGCGCACGCGGTAGTCGACATCACTTTTCTGCCATAGCGCGATCGATTCACGAAGGAACATATC
This sequence comes from Candidatus Glassbacteria bacterium RIFCSPLOWO2_12_FULL_58_11, assembly GCA_001780825.1. GTDB lineage: Bacteria > Gemmatimonadota > Glassbacteria > GWA2-58-10 > GWA2-58-10 > GWA2-58-10. The sequence goes on from MFIX01000012.1 coordinate 17,926, forward strand.
GAGGCGCGGAGCCATGTCGGCAAATGGCGGAAGAAAAGGAACATGCGCGGGGAAAGCCGGCATTGTGTCCAGGGACAACTCGAAATACTTATGTCCGAAAAACTGGTAGTTGTCGGGCTGGTTCAGATCGACAGTCCGCAGACCGTTGCGTACCCGCATGTTGTAGTTGTCTTCGATATTGTCAAAGCGTGATTCAAAGACAGTTTCCGGCTTTCTGGCGAAACTGTTCACTGGATAGGCAAAACGCATCATCAGCGCGTTGAGCGCCGTATATTTCAATTTGAGGGCCGGGTATTGACGCTGGAAATAATAGCGGTCGTAAAGAATGATCCGTTTGTCCTCGATCCTGTATTCGTACTCGATTATGCTGCCGACTTTAAGGTCCGGGAAAGTAATCTCGCGGATTTTCCAGGACTCGGCTTTCTTTTTATGGAATATGTCGTTTTCGGTCAATTTCAGCAGGTCGGTGGAGGTCGGGTCATCCGCGATTTCAATCGGCCGAAGGGAGAAGATGTTATTGCCCTGGGCTATCGGAAATTCGAAATCCTTATCCGCCCCGGCCAGGTCGACCTCGCGGCTGGGAATATCCCTGACCTCTGTCACCTGGGCGTCGTTAATGATCTGGGCTTTGATATCGGTGACCGAGGCTTCCCGGAAATACGGGATTTTCACGGTGCGAAATTTTTCAATCGCCGACTCTTTGAGGATTTGTACTACTACGTGTTCGGAAAAATTGACCGGGTAAATGATTCGAGGCTGCTCTATCGTCCGCTCGTCCAGAATTATCACAGCCTCCGCATCCGGGTAGGCTGCCGACAGATTGGCGGGCATTATTATTTTCTTTTCGGCCACCAGGGAACTCAGCGACTGGCTAAGCGCAAACAGCCGGGAGCCGGTAAACAAAAGCGCAAAAAGAACAAATAATGTTTTAATCTGCCTTGACATCACTTGCCTCCTGAGGATTGATTGGGCGCCGGAGAGATACTGCTAATTTATCAAAATTAGCGGAATTGCAAAGAAGAATCAGCAAACGATTTAAGCCGAAAAATCTATTCGCTCCAGCCTCTGGCAGCGGGGATGGAATTTATCAAGAAGTTTCCAAGTAATCCTGCGGAAAAGAATAAAATATCTTGAACCAATTAATTTACAAGCTGAGCTAAAAAAGTCAACCCTAAATGAAAGCGCTGGTAATACATTAATCCGTCCGGGATGGAAATTCGTCGGGGTGCTCACCCTTCCGGGTGAGTGGGTAAAACTGCCGGAGCAGGAAAGTAATATCCGGTGTAAGGGTCCAATAGCGGAGGAAATATTTAAATGAGAGAACGCCTTAGTAGCTGAAACTGCAGTGGAAGGAAACTCTCGGGTCATCGCGGTGCTCACCCGAGCGGAATAGGTAAACCTGTTCGATTCCGGCGCTGAGCGAGAAGATGCCGCTCAGCTCCGCATTTATTCCCAGGCCCGGGGAGAGCAGATAGTAGGCGACCGGGCTGGCCAGCAGATGCCGCCTGCCGAAATGACCAGCCAGATATGGGTAAATCCGGTAGCGCTCGGGCCAGAGATTGTAGCTCACTCCCGTGCCCCATTCGACAAAATCATCTCTTTTGCCGCGATTGTCCCCCACCGCGTAATGGCAGGCTCCATCGAGCTGGAAACGGCAGGAGCGGTCGAGAAAGCGCGACAGGGCCAGACCGTAAAAGTCCTGGCCGCCCCTGATGTATTTTCCCATATAGAACTGGTTGCGCCAGCGATAGTGCGCGTTCATTTCCATTGCCCCCGCCATTGCCGACGGGGCGCCATAAGGCGGCATCTGCGCCGGCTCAATCAGCGGCGGCTCTGCCTTCATCCGGGCCTGCGCCGGACCCTGCTGAGGCGCGGCCGCCATATAGCCCTTGGCGACCATTCCATTTACCAGATCCCCCACCCGCGTTTCCATCTCCTCCAAGCTCTGACCGATAACTGTTACCCGGTTATGGAGCTTGTCCATTTCCGAGATAGACAAATCTTTGGCGGAGACAGGTACGCCGGCGCTGGCTTTCTCACTCTCCAGCAGGATATCTTTTTTCTGCGCCCAGCCCATTTCCGAGGTGGCCGGCAGGCTGACCCTGGCCCAATCTCCCTGGATGTTTATCACTTCGATTGTCATTCCCGCGGTCAGAATGTCCAGAATGACTCCGTTG
>MFIX01000012.1:20156-21764 GCA_001780825.1 Candidatus Glassbacteria bacterium RIFCSPLOWO2_12_FULL_58_11
TGCAGCGGCACCGCAAGAGCCGCCATGAGGACAAGCAGCACGAATAAATTTTTTGCCGAAACGGACATCCGATAATCCGGGTTAAGGTGCAGGCGGCTGCCGGCGGAGCGGCGAGCCGAATACCCGCTTTCACAGGGACAATTTAAGAACCGCTGGTGAAAAGGCCATTATCTTATTTATCGCTCAAAGCCTGAATAGCTTTAGCTTAACTGGCGCATTCCCGTTTATCCGCTCCAGGTTTATTAATTGACTTTTCAAACGCCTGGATGACCTTGAAATTCCGGAGCGCACCGAGCCGGTCTTAAAAAAATTTCCGCTTCCCGGACAATAACTTTCCCTTTGCCCCCAGCCTGAAAAATACCTTACCGAGTCGAAACCGGCTACGATCCGAACTCTCAGCGCAACGTAACGCTATTAATTTTAATAATTTATAGCGTCAATCATCGGACGCGGAAAGTCCACGGAGAGCGGACCGGGCAATTTCTGGAAGATATACATTGCAAAAAGTATGCTAGTGGCGGAAAAGCCCATGCCGAAAGCCGTGCAACGGCAAGGCCGGCGAGAGAATGAATGTGGAGAGGCCGGAAAAATTATCTATTTGGGCTATGCACTTGACTCAAGTGGCCACAAGATATAGTATAGTCGGGTATGGAAGAATACCCGCAGACAATCATGGAATTTGAGCAAGAATTTAGTACAGAACAGGCTTGCCTGGAGTATATTTATCGGCTTCGGTGGCCTGAAGGTTTTCGTTGTGCGCGTTGTAATCATCCTGAGGCTTGGAAGACTGGACGCGGGCTTTATCACTGCAAGAAATGCCAGCATCAGAGTTCTATAACAGCGGGGACCATTTTTCAGGATACGAGGAAGCCACTGCAGCTTTGGTTTAGGGCCATCTGGTACATAACGAATCAGAAACACGGAGTTAGCGCTCTTGGCCTGCAACGTATCTTGGGATTGGGCAGTTACCGAACCGCCTGGATTTGGCTGCACAAACTGCGTTATGCAATGGTTCGGCCGGGCCGTGATCGTCTTGCCGGAGTTGTAGAGGTGGACGAGACTTATATCGGTGGTGAAAAGCCTGGCAAGCGTGGTCGTGGGGCAGCCGGGAAAGCTCTGGTCGTTGTTGCCGCCCAAGAGGATGGTAACCGCATAGGGAGAATTCGCCTTCTGCGAGTGTTGGACGCATCGGCTAAGAGTTTGGGCGGTGCTGTACAAGAGTGTATTGAGCCAGGGTCCGTGGTGCGCACAGACGACTGGAGAGGTTATGCACAATTGGACACCTTGGGTTATACGCACGCCGTTGTCCGGAAAGAATCTAACGTTGGAGATAACCTCTTGCCATTGGTAAATCGAGTGGTGTCTTTGCTTAAACGCTGGCTGTTGGGTACTCATCAGGGCGCTGTTCAAATGTCGCATCTGGATTATTACCTGGACGAGTTTACTTTTCGTTGCAACCGCAGAAGATCACGGTCAAGGGGAATGCTTTTTTATCGCCTTGTACAACAGGCTGTAATGGTTAATCCTATTCCTGGTAATGCTATCGGTACTAAAAGATCGCAACGATAGACCCCAATATATAGTATGTACTTGAGTCAAGTGCATAGC
>MFIX01000012.1:21788-23941 GCA_001780825.1 Candidatus Glassbacteria bacterium RIFCSPLOWO2_12_FULL_58_11
CCAATTATCTATTTCATCGGCAAGTCGAAGCGGTGGACCAGGGCCAGCTTGTCCGCTCCGCCAGGAACAACCTGCAGCGGCAGCTCCAGGATCGCCTGCTCGATATAGCAGCGGCTTTTTTGCGCCATATCGCAGTAGTAGATCCCGAGGTCCATCTTCAGCACCGTTTAGCCAGCGGAGAGCTTGACCGGCACCGAGGCGTGAAACTGGCTTTCGCGCAGCTCCGGTGTGAATACAAGGACCCGGGCCACCGTCTCCCTGGATGAGGATACCTCGAGATAGTAGGGCGCCTCAGCGTTCAATTCCAGCTGCGGCGCGACAAGCACGGAGAAATCCATCTCGGTTACCGCGGGATCGACCTTACGCTGTTGCAGGCGAATGGTTTTGACATAGTCCGAGCTTTTGTCCATGTTCAGCTTATCCAACCCGGTCAGGTCGAGGGTGGAAAGTGTTCTCCGGGCCGGATCGTAAACCCGGATCAGGCCGTTATTGGTGTCGGTGATATAGAACAGGCCGTCAAGGTACTTGATATCGTTGGGCTCGTTGAGCCGGGCCTTGTCCGCCGGACCATCCTCGGCCCCGGTCGCTCCGGTGCCGGCCAGGGTTTTGATCTCCCCTTTTTTCGGATCGATGAGCTTGATCTTGTTGTTGTAGGTATCGGCGACATAGATTTTTCCCTCGTGGAAGAGCACGCCCAGGGCGTGCTGAAGGCGGGCCTGGGAGAGCGGTCCATCGATATCGCCGTACTCGAAGAGCCCCTCGCCGACCAAAGTGCTCACCATCCCCGCCGCCACTTTACGGATCGCCGAGACCTCGCTGTCCGCGAAATAGACCACCGGCCCGTCGCTGGAAAGCCCGGAGGGCTGGGCCAATTGCGCCTCCTCCGCCGGCCCGTCGACAATATTTTCCCGGCCGTTGCCGGCAAAGACACGGGCCTCGCCGCTCACCGGGTCGAGACTCCAGAGCTGGTGCGGGCCGGCCATGGCAATTATCAAACGGCCCTCGACCAGGGCCAGGTCCCAGGGTGAATTGATCGCCAGCGCGGTACCCTTACCGGATGCGGAATACCCCCGCGCCTGCTCTCCGGTGCCCAGGATCGTGGTCACCCGGCGCTCCCTAAGGTCGGCCCGGCGGATCAGGTGGTTCCCGGTGTCCGCGATATAGAGCACATCGGTAAGAGCATCGTAAGCCATTCCCTGCGGCCGGAAAAAAGAAGCCTCCGCGAACGAGCCATCCGCCTTGCCGCTGCTTCCGCCGCCGATAACCTCCAGGACTTTTCCCGCCCGGTCAATTTGCAGAATCCGGTCGTTGTTGGAATCGCTGATAAAGATGCGGCCCCGGAGCGGATCAACCTCCAGCTTGCCCGGAAAGGCCAGCAGGCTGCGCGGCGTGCTGAACTTGTCCAGGTTGAACTCGATTCGTTGGTGATTGACCAGCCCTTTGCGGTCGTTCTCCGCGATCAGCTTGGCAATCTGCTGGTCGAAAAGGTCGTAAAGCCCCTCGCCGCTAGCCCTGCCGGCCATTACGCCCTGGGGGTCGATCAGCACGAATGAGGGCCAGGCGCGGATACCATAATTGTTCCAAAGCTCGAATTTGTAGTCGTTAATCACCGGATGCTCGATATCATAGCGGATCACCGCCTCGCGGATATTTGCCAGGTCGCGCTCCCCGGTGAATTTTGCCGAGTGCACGCCGATTACCACCAGCTCGGGATATTTCCGCTCCAGACGCTTCAGGTCGGGCAGGACGTGCATGCAGTTTATGCAGCAATAGGTCCAGAAATCCAGCAGGACCACCTTCCCCCGGAAATCGCTCATCCGGTAACGGCGGTCGGTATTGATCCAATTCGCATAAGCGGGAAATTCCGGGGCGAGGGCCTTGCCCTCCGCGGTCCGTTCCATGTCGCCTCCGGCTAAGCTCGGGAGTCCCGAACTACGTGTATAGATCAATCCGGCAGACAATATAATCAAGCCGGCGATAAGAAGTTTCCAGCTTCGTTTCATTTCTCTCCCATTTATTGAATTCCGGCGCCCGGCCCAAATATTGAACCTGGGGCTGAGCGCCTGGACAGGATGCAATTTCTTTCTACCCTATCAAGATGTCAATGTTTCTGATTCTCAAATTACTGGCCGGGCTCCCGAAGCTTCACCTGA
>MFIX01000012.1:23952-28320 GCA_001780825.1 Candidatus Glassbacteria bacterium RIFCSPLOWO2_12_FULL_58_11
AAATCCCAGTTCACCCCGAACACGGCCCGCGGACCGGGCAGATTCAGCGGATCTACGCCATTGTAGTAATTGCTCATCAGGAAATCAACTCGCCCGTAAATGGTGAAATCGATTATTCTCAGCGAGGCGGCGCCCCCGAAATTGACTCTTGCCGGCTGAAGGGCCAGGCTGGTCCTGGAGAGCGGATCATTCGGGAAATACAGCGCCCCCTCATAGGCCATCTCGCCCTGGACCGAATATCCCAGGTCGCTGCCGAAAAAGACCCCCTCCATTGACAGCGCCGCGGTGTGACGCCGCCGGGCCAGGTAAGGCACATCTTTGGGCGGGTTGAACAGCTCGATCCCGGCCGCGCTCAGAGCCAGAGCGCCGACCAGGGGGCCCTCGAAGCGGTAGGAAATGCCGCTGGCGCGATAATCCGCTGCCGGGACCGGCGCCGGGTCCAGCGGGTCCGGATCGTAGGGAGCGAGGGGAAGATTTTTCAGTTTCCGCGTAAACATTCCCAGCCGCAGTGAGCGTTGCGGCTTAAACCGCAGGCCCAGCTCGGCCAGGATGTCATCCGAAACCGCCTGGGACAGGTTGTTCCGCGAACCGGCCCCCGGAGCGGGAACCAGGGCCGCGCCGGCCAGAAAAGGCTGCAGGGTCTCTCTTTTCCAGGTGAACACGAGTGGTACACCGGCCGGATCGCCCGCCAGGCTCAGTCCCGCGATACCCTCGGTTTTCAGGTCTTTGCCGTTGCGCACTCCCGCCTCAGCGGCCACTCTCCAGCCTCGCGGGACCTCGAAGCGCACGAGAGCCGAGATTTTGCGGTTGGAGAGCGAGCGCAACGCCAGGGTGTCCGGCCAGCCTGCCGGCCGGGTCGCAGCGGTCTGCAAGTCCAGGCCCAGGGTCACTTTTTCCGCGGGATGGTACAGTAGATTGACCTGCAGGCTGTTTCTCCGCGCTTCGAGAGCCCTTGCCGATACGCCGGAGGAGAAGGGATGACGGCTGGCCGCGAAGCCATAAGCCAAGCTGTAATCGGCTTTAGCGCCGAGCTCGCCGGTAACCGCGGTTCGGATATGGGTGTTGGTCTGACGGAGTTTGACCGGCAGTCCCGGGCTGCGCTGATCATTGGAGAAAAAGAGGCCGTCCGCGCTGAGCAGAGTCTTCCGGCCCAGGCTCCACTCCACGCGGTTGTAGTACTGGATGTGCTCCACCCGGTTGACAAAATCTTCGGTGGTTTGCTGGATTTTATTGATTTGCACGTGCAGCGCGCCGGAGCCAAACATCCGGCGTCTCAGGCCGCCCGCGACCTTGTTGATGTCATACGCACCGCCCGCTATCTCCATGCTCGAGGCTGACAGCGCGGGGTCCGGCCTGCGGGTGGTGAGATACACCTCATCGGCCCAGCCGCGCGCTCCGCCGAACGCCCCGCCCCGGATTACTGAAGCGCCGCCGAGAATCTCCGGGGCCAGGATCCGCCAGTCAACCTGGCCGGTGAGCGGGTCATCCAGCGGCATGCCGTTCAGATACGCTCCGGTCCCGGCGAACCCGGTCCCGAGCGAGGAAAATTTCCTCGCGTACCCGTTGCCCAGACTGTCGCCGCTGACAAAGGCGGGGTTCAGCCGGAAAATATCATCCAGGTAAAGAGGGTATGCCAGCTTCAGCCGGGCCGGAGCCAGCTCTTCCGTCTCGAGGCTGTCCGCGAGCAGCGCGGCCGGGGCCGACTGGCCGCGCAGGCGCAGCTTTCCAACAGCCGGCCTTTCTGCGGCCAATGTGTCATGCACCGCTGCGCTGTCTCCCGGCTGCACTGAATCCGGAAGTTCCGCTCCCTGGGCATACAAGCCTCCGGCGGAAAATATGAGCGATAAAATTTGCGCGGCGATCCAGGCGGATAAGAAAAGAGGGGGCGGCTTGGCCATTAGCTGAGCTGAGGGATCGAGGAAATGCCTGAAAAATAATCAGGCTGATTTGTGGATATTCGGGGTATCAGCGGATCGGCCTTGAATCAGCCGCCGGTGGGGAAATCGACCGGCGCGGCTTTCTGCCAGATTTCGGTCCACAGCCAATCCGCCTTGACATAATTGATCTTGAGCTGTTCTTTTTCTAGATCGTAAACTCCCCGGGGAACGGTCTGGGTATCGACGCTGTCGGCGATAAAATCCACATAACCGTCCCCCAGCGAAACCTGACCTGAACCAGTGCGCGAGCCATAGCCGAAAGCAGCGCTGCCGAAAGACGCATTCAGCTCATAATGGTCGGCGCTGATTAGCAGCAGACCGGTAGCCGCATTGCGATCAAAGGCCACATCATTGGACTGGTCCCGGGTCGTGGATACCCACACCAGCACGTACGAGCCATCGTAGGAAAAATCTACTGGCAGCTCGGTGGGGGCTTTCGCTGAACAGCCGGCCAGAGCCAGCAGAAAAGCCGGCAGGAGGACATTCCAACGCCAATTCCTCCTCCCGGCCGGGTTGCCGGAGGCTGACTGCCGGTGTAAATTGCAACAATTCATCGCTGCCTTCGATTAAGTATAAGTGATGCGCTGACTATAATACACAGTAGCGGCAATCTGGTTCGATTTCATTTTCGACGGTGAAAGCTGCTTTGATCCTGATTTTTTAATTTAAATCTCTTCGAGAGTAAAAATCAAGGCGCAATCCAGTCCCGGAGCGTTTCCGAGTGAAGATTAAAGAGCATCTGCCCGGCTGGTTCAAAGTCCGGATTCACAGCGGGGAAAAATACGGCCAGGTCAAAGGCCTGCTGAGCGGGCACGGGCTGCATACGGTCTGCCAGGGAGCGCGCTGTCCGAATATCTGGGAGTGCTGGAATGCCGGCACGGCCACGTTCATGATCCTGGGCGAGCGCTGCACCCGCAACTGCACTTTCTGCGGGGTTCCCGGCACCCTGACTCCCACTCCGCCCGATCCTGAGGAACCGGGGAGGATCGCCGATTCGGTAAGCCGGCTCGGGCTTTCCTGGGCCGTGCTGACCAGTGTCACGCGCGATGACCTCCCGGATTACGGCGCGGGCCATTTCGCCGCCTGCGTGAGAGCGATCCACGAGCGCAGCCCGCTATGCGGGGTGGAGCTGCTGATCCCGGATTTCAAAGGCGACAAAGAGGCTCTGGATACAGTCGCCCGCAGCGGGGCCGCAGTGCTGGCCCACAATGTTGAAACCGTGCTGCGCCTCTATCCGCTGGTCAGACCCGAGGCCGATTACGCGGTTTCGCTGTCAGTCCTGAGATACCTGGCCGGTAAGGCGAAGGGACGTTATACGGTGAAAAGCTCGCTGATCGTGGGCTTGGGGGAAAGCCTGGAAGAGCTGGAAAAGGTACTGAAAAACCTGGCCGGAGCAGGGTGCGTGGCGGTTACCCTGGGGCAATACCTGCCGCCCTCGCTGGAGCATTACCCGGTGCAGCGCTACTATTCGCCGGAGGAGTTCGAAAAGCTGGCGGAGCTGGCCCGCGGCTGCGGGATCGCCAGGGTCGCTTCCGGGCCGCGGGTGCGCAGCTCGTACCTGGCGCATGAGCTAGCCGGCCGGGACCTGCATGAAGGAAAACCAGCGCACTGAATCAATACTTCCCTGTCGAACTTTCTATTTCAGCAGCACCATCTTGCGCGTGCTGGAGAACCCCTCGGCCCGCAGGCGATAAAAATACACTCCGCTGGCCAGTTGCCTCCCCGACTGATCCTTTCCCTTCCAAACCACAGTGTAGCTCCCGGGCTCGTGCGGCCCCTCGGCCAGTATTTTCATGCGGCGGCCCCGCAGATCGAACACCTCCAGGGTAAGCTGCGGGAGTCTTCCGGCCTCAGCCTCTGGAACCGTATAGCTGATCGCCGTGCTGGGATTGAACGGATTGGGGATGTTCTCGCTGAGCGAGAAAGCTTTAGGAAGTCTGGCGTTTTGCAGTGGCGTGCCACCGATTACGGTTGCGAGTGAACCATTGGTCGCTCCGGCATAAGCCTCGGTTAGAGTAATATTAACACCCGGCGCGGCTTTCAGGTCCAACAGCGCGCCCTCGGGACCGTACTGCTGACCGGCCTCGGCAGCGAAAGAACCCAGCACGATCAGCCGCTCCCCTTCTCGCCTGGAGGCCAGACGCAATACCTGGCTCAGTTCGGCAGCGACCGCCGCCTCGACCGGACCGGACACCCGGAATTCAAGCATGAACGATTCGAGCGCCTCCCTCCCCTGCCCCACCCGCACCTGCCAGGAGCCCGCCACAGGTCCAGCCAGGCTGAACCGCAGCGCCCAGCCGGAAGATAATCCCTCAGCCGAGGCCAGGGCGGCCGGGCGGGCCAGCGGATCGTTCAGGGCGCGCTGGAAGACCCTGCCGACATCGGTCAGGTCGACCCTGCCGTCGGCGTTCATGTCCGCGGCAAAGATCGC
>MFIX01000012.1:28333-28421 GCA_001780825.1 Candidatus Glassbacteria bacterium RIFCSPLOWO2_12_FULL_58_11
CCCTGAGGACTGGAAACCAGAGCCAGCGCGGCCAGGGCGTCATCGATCCGGATCACCCGGTCCCGCACGACATCGCCCCTTCGCGGCA
>MFIX01000013.1:0-1391 GCA_001780825.1 Candidatus Glassbacteria bacterium RIFCSPLOWO2_12_FULL_58_11
CACAGGCGCCGCCCCCACGCTCCGGGACCGCTCAAAGCTTACCCTGGAATATTGGAATCGGGTCCGGAATAGCCGGAACAAAATTAACTGCAAGAAGCTGGTCTAATGGCCGCGGCCGGTCTCAACGGGTTACGAGTACCACAGCCCGGGCCGAGATCCCCTCGCCCCTTCCCAGGGCCCCCAATCCCTCATGGGTCTTGGCCTTGACACTCACCCGCTCGATTTCCAGGCCCAGCAGCCGGGCCAGGTTTTCCCGCATCCGGCCGATATAGGGGGCCAGCTTCGGTTTCTGGGCGATAACAGTCGCATCCAGGTTGAGCGGCCGGAAGCCCTTGTCCCGGAGCATCCCGGCCACCCGGGCCAGCAAGACCGCGCTGTCCGCATCCTTGTACGAAGGATCGTCATCCGGAAAAACACCGCCGATATCCCCCAGGGCCGCAGCGCCGAGCAAGGCGTCGGTCACCGCATGATAGAGGACATCCGCATCGCTGTGGCCGGCCAGCCCTTTAGAATAGGCTATCTCCACGCCGCCGATCAGGAGCTTTCGCCCCTCGGCCAGAGCGTGCACATCGAAGCCCTCGCCGACCCGCAAGCCTCCGGCGGGTTCGGTTGTGGTCATGGCCTTTCCTCCGAGACGGTATTCCAAGTAATCCAGATCGCTTTTTTCGGTCACCTTGAGGTTGCCCGGATCGGATTCCACGACCTGCACCGGGAAGCCCGCTCTCTCGCAGAGAGCCGCATCATCCGTGCCCTCGAAGCTTTCCTCTTGGGCCGCCCGGTGAGCTTGCAGGATCATATCCAGCGGAAAGCTCTGCGGCGTCTGGGCCAGCCAGAGTCCGCTCCGCTCGACAGTTCCTGAAATCAACTTGTTATCGGCGCGTTTCACTGTATCGCGGACACGGCAGGCGGCCAGTGCGCCCATGCCTGAGGCGGCCACCCGCAGGGTTTCCCGCACCACTGTGGGACTGACCAGGGGACGGGCGGCATCGTGGATCGCCACCACTCGCACTGTCGCGGGATCAAGCGGAGTCAGGCCGTTATAGACCGACTGCTGACGGGTCTCTCCGCCGGCCACCGCCAGGATGATTTCCTTTTCGGACGGCGCAAGGCTCCCGCGGAATTCTTCCAGCGTGTCCTCGGGCAGAACGACGACAATCCGGACAATCTCCTCGAGACCCAGAAAGAGGTCCAGACTGTGCCGCAGAAGGCTTTTGCCGCCGATCTCGATAAACTGCTTGCGCAATTTCCCGCCCATGCGCAAGCCCTTGCCTCCGGCGGCGATTACCGCGGCGCAGAGCGGGAGCGTAGTGACAGAGAATTTATTCATCGATCATTACAATGGTATTTCTCTTAAGTAGCCAAAAATTAAAAAATTCCGAAAACATTGGAAT
>MFIX01000013.1:1400-2082 GCA_001780825.1 Candidatus Glassbacteria bacterium RIFCSPLOWO2_12_FULL_58_11
AAAAATTCCGAAAACATTGGAATATGCTCTGACGTTTTGATCTTAATGTATAAGTTATATTTATTGCGTAGGGGCGAACCCCTGTGTCCGCCCTTAAGTTGAGAATTTCTCGCTACCCGGTGGGCGCACACGCGGGTGCGCCCCTACAACAACTAACATAAGATCTCTGATATAGCCGCCTTATTATCCCGCGAAGGCGCAGGCCACCGCCTCAGCCAGACGGTTGCAGGTGGAGACTTTCAAGCCTTTCGGCAGGGCCAGCTCTTTCAGGTCCGTACCCGGGCAGACCACCCGCTTGAAGCCCAGCTTGGCGCTTTCCTTGAGCCGCCCCTCGAGGTGGCTGACCGAGCGCAGCTCCCCGCTCAGGCCCACCTCGCCCAGAAACACGGCGCGCGGGTCGAGCGGCTTGTCCTGAAGCGAGGAGAATATCCCGAGACAGACTCCCAGGTCGGCGGCCGGCTCATAGACTTTCAGGCCGCCGGCCAGGTTGACAAACACATCCTGGGAGGCAAGTGGCAGACCCAGCCGCTTTTCCAGGATCGCCAGCATGATCGCCAGTCTGCGGCTGTCGTAGCCGGTGCTCACGCGCTGCGCGGTGCCGTAACCGGCCGGAGTCACCAGGGCCTGGACCTCGACCAGCAGAGGCCGCGTGCCCTCCATGGTGCAGATCACCGAGCTTCCG
>MFIX01000013.1:2163-26485 GCA_001780825.1 Candidatus Glassbacteria bacterium RIFCSPLOWO2_12_FULL_58_11
AGCCCGATCTCATTGGTCGAGCCGAAACGGTTTTTCACCACGCGCAGGATCCGGTGGGTCTGGTTGCCATCTCCCTCGAAATAGAGCACCGTGTCCACCATGTGCTCAAGCATCCGGGGGCCGGCCAGCGATCCATCTTTGGTAACATGCCCGACCAGTATGACAGTCAGTCCGCCGCCCTTGGCCAGGCGCAGGAACCCGGCGCTGGACTCGCGGACCTGGGCCACGCTGCCGGGGATCGAATCCACGGCCGAGACATAGACGGTCTGGATCGAGTCCACGATCAGCAGCTCGGGTTTCTCCCGCTCCAGTGCCTGTTCGACCGTCTCGAAGCAAGTCTCGGTCAGCAGGCGCAGCTTTTCGCCGCCATCCACCGCGAGCCTCCCGGCGCGCATCCCGATCTGCGCCGGGCTCTCCTCGCCTGAAAGATACAGGACGCTCACACCCCCGGCGGCCAGGCTCCCGGCTAGCTGGAGCATCAGGGTGCTCTTGCCGATTCCCGGGTCCCCGCCCAGCAGTAGCAGCGAGCCGGGGACCAGCCCGCCGCCCAGGATATTGTCCAGCTCGCCGATCCCGGTCCTCAGCCGGCGCACATCGGCCGGGTCGCGGGAAACCTCGCTCAGGGTCTGCGGCCCGGCGCCAGGAGAAGAAGCTATCCGGTGCGGCATGGCCCCGGCGGCGGCTGCGGAGGGCACGGCCTGCTCGACCACGCTGTCCCATTCGCCGCAGACCGCGCAGCGGCCCACCCACTTGGGATAATTCGCCCCGCAGGAGGCGCATTCGTATCTGGTTTTGGTTTTGTTCATTTAAAGAACGGGCACGGCATGCCGTGCCCCTGCAAGAACTGTGATTTATCAAATAAGATTGAACCGTGAAAAAATCAGAAAGCCTTGATCCGGATATATTTTTCAGGCTTGTCCCGGATCTCCTGGATCAGGTTACGCGCCTCGAGCGCGGTCTGGCGCAGATCCTCATAAAGCTTTTCGTCTTTCAGCAGCCGGCCCAGGGTCCCCCGGCCGGATTCCAGGTCGGTCAGCATGGTATCCAGGCGGGCCGAGAGATTATCCAGGCGGGCGACTGTCCGCTGCACGTTGTTGGAATTATCATCCACGACAGAGCGGAATCCGAGCGCGGCGGAATCCAGGGAAGCCATGGTCTCCTCGAGCAGCTCACCGTAATGCTCGAACCGGGCGCTGAAATCCCGGGTATTGGCGGTCAGAACCTCGACATTGTCGAGGGTCCGGGCAAAGGAGCTCTCTTTGCCCAGCACGCTGTCAATCCTGGATACCAGCAGGTGGGCCTGTTCGAGCAGCAGCTTGGTCTGCTGGACTACCTCGACTCCATGCTTGATCAGCTCGCGCAATCCCGGCGCGATCTCGCCCGGCAGGGTGGCTCCCGGCGCCAGGGCCTGTCCATCGGCAATCCGCAGCGTCAGGTAGGCCTCGCCGAATACATCGGAGGCGTCAATCAGGGCCACCGTGTGGTCGGTGATCTCCACCCGGGGGTCCACGAAAAAGCTGACCACCGCTTTGCGGCCTTCCAACTCAATCGACTTGACCCGGCCCACCGGCACTCCGGCGACATTAACGTTATCGCCCACCAGGAGCAGGCCCACCTGATCGAAACCGGCCCGGTAATATACCATATTCCGCTGGGCCAGGTAGCCCTGAAGGTAAAAAATGGTCCAGGCGATCACCGCGAATGCGGCGAAAACCACCATCCCGACAATGATTGTATCCTTGCGCGAACTGGACATTTCAGTGTTGACTCCGTTGATATTCCAAAAGGGCGGCTCGGATCAGAAATGGACCTTGATCGGACCCTCGGCCCGGCCTTCCAGGAACTGCCGAACGTAAGGGTTGTCCGTGCTTTTCAGCTCGGCCGGGGTGCCGCTGAATATTATTTTCCCCTCGTTGAGCAGCGCTACCGTGCTGCCAACCTTGAGCACAGTGTTGACATCATGGGTGACCACTACGCTGGTCACGCCGAACTTGTCGCGGGTTTCGATAATCAGATTGTTTATCGCATCTGCCGTGATTGGGTCCAAGCCGGTGGTCGGCTCATCATAGAGGATCAGCTCGGGGTCCATGGCGATCGCCCGCGCCAGGCCGACCCGCTTGCGCATGCCGCCGGAGAGCTCGGCCGGCATTTTTTGCTCGATTCCGGCCAGGCCGACCGCGGCCAGCTTGGCCTCGACCTTGGCGGCGATTTCTTTTTCACCGAGTCTCGTGTGCTTGCGCAGGCCCAGGGAGACATTCTCGGCCACTGTCATCGAGTCGAACAGAGCCGAGCTCTGGAACAGCATGCCCATCCGCTTGCGCGCCTGTTGAAGCTCCGCGCGTCTCATCCGGTCCAGGCGCCGCCCGTCAAAGAGCACCGCGCCGCGGTCCGGGTTCAGCAGTCCCACCATGTGCTTAAGGATCACGCTCTTGCCCGCCCCGCTGCGCCCCATGATCACCAGGGTCTCCCCCCGGGGGACCGAGAGGCTCAGATCGCTGAGCACCGGCTGTCCTCCGAGGGATTTATAAACACCAGCCAATTCCATGATGACACTTTGCATCCGAAGCCTCAGCCCGCGGTGGGAAACAGCAGCATGGCCAGAAAATAATCGAAAATCAGGATCAGCAAACAGTTGGTTACCACGCTCTGGGTGGTCGCCCGGCCCACACCCTCGGCGCCCTGGGAGGTGCAGTAGCCATAATAGCAGCCGACCAGGGAAATCGTGCCGCCGAATATGAAAGATTTTAACAGTCCGCTGTAGATATCGTAAGGGTACACGAACTGCCGCATACCCTGGAAGAAAGCCACGCTGGACATTTCCAAGTACAGGAGGCAGACCGCATAGCCGCCCGCGATGGCGATCAGGCAGCCGAAAGTCACGATTACCGGCATCATCACCAGGCCGGAGAAAAACCGGGGCAGCAGGAGAAAGCGGACCGGATCGACAGCCATGGTCTCGAGAGCGTCGATCTGCTCGGTGACCCGCATCGTGCCGAGCTCCGCGGCGATCGAGGCTCCCACGCGGCCCGAGATCACCAGCGCGGTGATCACCGGCCCGAGTTCGATGATCGTGGCCTTGCAGACCGCCGAGGCGATAAAAATTTCCGGTACGTATTCCTCGATCTGGTAGCTGGTCTGGACCGCCAGGACCATCCCGGTAAACAGGCTGGTCACCGCCACCAGGGGCATCGAGCCGATACCGATCCGTATCATCTGGGCCACGGTTTCCCGATGCACACGCCAGATGTGAGGCAGTTCCCCAAAGACCCGCAGGATCAACAGGGTCGCCTCGCCCAGGCGGTAAAAACCGCCCAGCACCCGCTCGCCGATTCGGGAAAATAGCTCCAGCACGGTCCGCCTAACCCTCCATCTCTTCGCGGAACGAGAGGTTTTCGAAACTGGTGAACTCTTTGACAAAGAGCAGGTCCACCGAGCCGGTCGGTCCGTTGCGGTTTTTCTCCAGGATCACCTGGGCCAGGCCCTCGGTGGTGTGGCCGTCGATTTCGGTTATCCCTGACAGCTCGGGCCGGTAGATAAAGATCACCAGGTCCGCATCCTGCTCGATCGCTCCGGACTCGCGCAGGTCGGCCAGCCTGGGGCGCTGGTCGGTGCGCCCCTCCACCGCCCGCGAGAGCTGGCTCAGCGCCATGACCGGGATATTGAGCTCCTTAGCCAGCGCCTTGAGTGAGCGGCTGATGAAACTCACCTCCTGCTGGCGGCTCTCCACCCGGCCTACGGTGCGCATGAGCTGGAGGTAATCGACGATCAGCATGCCGATTTTCTCTTTTTTGTACAGCCGGCGCGCCTTGGCCCGCATCTCGAGGATCGAAATCGAGGGGGTGTCATCGATAAAAAGCGGCGCCTCAAACAGACGGTTGGCCGCCTGGGTCAGATTATGCCATTCGAGGTCGGTCAGCCTGGCCCGGCGCATCTTGTTGATCGTCACCCGCGCCTGGGAACAGAGCAGCCGCTGGACAAGCTGCTGCTTGCTCATTTCGAGACTGAATATCGCCACCGGAACCTGTTCCGGATGGTGCGGCGTGGCGCAGGCCATCGAGAGCGCCACGTTGAGGCAGAATGCGGTCTTGCCCATGCTCGGCCGGCCGGCCACGATGACCAGGTCCGATTTCTGGAAGCCGACTGTCAGCTCATCCAGGTCGCGGAAACCCGAGGGCAGCCCGGTCATCCGCTCATCCTTCTGGGCTCGCGCCTCCAAGTCGTTAATAATATCGTGGATGATCGGCTTGACCGGAGAGAAACCCTCTTTGAGGCGGAAATCCTGGATCTGGAATATCTTTTCCTCGGCCGTATCGACCAGTCCGTTCACCTCTTCGACCGGCTGGTAGGCCTCCTGGATTATCTCCGTGCAGCTTTCGATCAGCTTGCGGAGCATGGACTTATCGCGCACGATCTCCGCGTGGTACAGCACGTTCGCCGCCGTAGGCACCGCCCCGGCGATACTGTAGATAAACGGCAGGCCGCCCACCTCCTCGAGAGTGCCGGCCTTGCGGAGCTGATCGGAGAGGGTCACCGGATCGACCTCGACCGATCTTTCGTAGAGCGCGACAATCCCATTGTAGAGCTTGCGGTGGGCCTCGATATAGAAGCAGCCGGGATCGAGCATCTCGATCGCCAGGCCGATTGCCTCGCGGTCCAGCAGCATTGCCCCAAGCACGCCGGCCTCGGCATCCTGGTCGTAAGGTGTATTGCGCTCGGCTTCCCCGCTCATTGCCTCAGTCCGCTCCCTTTTTATCACTACCCGCTCCATTCAGGCTGAAATCTTACTCCATTATTCTTGCTAACCCGGATAATTTATGATTTCCCGGACTCGTGTATGATCGATCCTGAACAACCCCCTGTCTCCCCTTTGTTAAGGGGGAATCGCCCTGCGCTAGTCAATCGGCGGGAAGAGGAAAATGAAAATTCCCCCTTACGAAAGGGGGTGCCTGCCCAGTCAGGCGGGGGTTGTCTTTCAAAGTCACAAGTGAAATTTTATGAATAATCCAGACTAACAACTTTCAACAGCTAATATATCGTTTTTTTTGACTACCGTCCGCCCTATTTCCGGCCCGGCTGGTAAACCTCGCCGGTGGATGGCCTTCCCCCCTGCTGCTCATAGATCCGGCGCGCCAGCAGCATGTCCTCCCAGGTCCCCTTTTTCCAGCCGGGGTTGCGCAACAGCGCGGCGGGATGGTAAGTGCTGACTACCTTGATCCCCTGGAATTCTCCCACCACGCCGCGCAGCTCTTTCATCGGCGCGCCCACGCGGCCGTGGAAATATCCGGCGCTGAACCTTCCCAGCGTAACCAGCACTTTCGGCCGGATCATTTCAATCTGGGTCAGCAGGTAGCCGCGGCAGGTGTCGATCTCATCCGGTTCCGGGTCGCGGTTGCCGGGCGGCCG
This sequence comes from Candidatus Glassbacteria bacterium RIFCSPLOWO2_12_FULL_58_11, assembly GCA_001780825.1. Classification (GTDB taxonomy): domain Bacteria; phylum Gemmatimonadota; class Glassbacteria; order GWA2-58-10; family GWA2-58-10; genus GWA2-58-10. Next base: position 7,567 of record MFIX01000013.1, read on the forward strand.
GCACTTGACCATGTTGGCGATATAAACCTCAGCGCGGGAAAAGCCAATCGCCGCGATGATCCGGGTCAGAAGCTGGCCGCTGGCCCCCACGAAAGGCAGCCCCTGGCGGTCCTCCTCGGCCCCCGGTCCCTCGCCGACAAACATCAGGTCCGCCTCCGGGTCGCCGGAGCCGAAAACGAAGTTCGTCCGGCTCTTGTGCAGGCGGCACCTGGTGCAGCCGCTGATTCTCCGGCCGAACTGCTCGAGCGATTCGCCAGGCAGCGCCAGACCGGCGCCACGCTGGCTGTCTTCAAGGCCGGTCTGGGCCGCGGCCACAATCTCCGCGCGCGGGGCGAAAACAAATTCCTCGCCGGATTCCTCGAGACGCTTGAAAAATTGGGCGGCGAGAGCCCGGAGCTCTTCACTGGCAGTCAAATTATCTTCTTTCCATAATGGCGCCGGTTTAAGGAACTGAGCTTCCGGCGCCGGTCAGGGCTTCAGCCTGCCGGCGGCCAGCTCGAGCAGACGGCCGGCCAGCTCCTCTTTGGACATCAGCGGCAAGTCGGTCTCTCCGCCCGCGGCATCCAGGACTGCTACCCGGTTGGTTTCCCCACCGAACCCTGCGCCCTTGTGCAGGGGGTTGTTGACCACAATAAAATCCAGAGTCTTGCGGCGCAGCTTTTCCCGGCCGTTCTCGAGCTCATTTTCGGTCTCGAGCGCGAAACCGACAAGCACCGCCCCAGGCTTCCTGTTTTTTGAGATATATTCGAGAATATCGGGCGTCCGGACCAGCTTCAGGCTGTTTTTCAGCGCTCCCTTTTTCAGCTTTTGGGGGGCGAAAGTTTCCGGCGCGAAATCGCTCACCGCGGCCGCGGCCAGGACCAGGTCGCATTTCGCGGCCAGCGGCTTGACCGCCTCGAGCATCTCCGCGGCGGTTGTTATATCGTGACGGAACACGCCGAGCGGGGTGGGCAGGGATGCCGGGCCGCTCACCAGGTGCACTTTTTTCGCCCCCAGGCGCGCGGCGGCCCGGGCCAGGGCGAAACCCATCCTGCCGCTCGAATAGTTGGAGAGGTAGCGCACCGGGTCAAGAGCCTCACGGGTCGGACCGGCGGTCACCAGCACGGTTTTGCCCTTCAGGCAGTCCCCGGCGCCCAGGATTGAGGCAATCTTTTCGATGATCCGCTCGCGGTCCGGCAGGCGGCCCACACCCTCGGCCCCGCTGGCCAGGTGTCCGCTCTCGGGATGCAGGATATGCACACCGCGGCTTTCCAGGAGCGCGAGATTGGCCTGGGTCGCCGGGTTCAGGTACATTTTCGACTCCATCGCCGGCGCGGCCAAAACCGGACAGCCCGCAGCCAGGAAACAGGTCGAGAGCAGGTCATCGGCCAGGCCCTGGGCCAGCTTGGCCAGGATATTCGCCGTGGCCGGCACGATCACGAAAACCTGGGCGAACTCCACCAGCCGCAGATGATCGAGGCTGTCCTGGCCTGCCGGTTCGAACATGTCCGTATGCACCAGGGCGCCGCTCAAGGCCTGCAGGGTCAGGGGACCGACAAAGCGGGCTGCGTTGCGGGTCATCACCACCCGTACGCTGGCTCCGAGCTGAACCAGCCGGCTCACCAGATCGCAGGCCTTGTAGCAGGCGATCCCGCCGGAAAGCCCGACCAGGATACGCTTATCCCGAAGGATGTGGTCCACGAAATTGCTCCTTCAAAAGGCGGTTCACAGACTAAGGCTTATCGAGGTATTTGCCGATCAGACTGTCCGGCCCGGAAATCCTTTTTACCCGCAGCTCCTCGGCCCGGATGATCGCGGATATCTCCTCGCAGGTCTCCTCGAGCCGGTCGTTGACCACCAGGTAATCGAAAAAGAGCAGGGCCTCAATTTCATTCTCCGCATCTTTCAGCCGCTGCGCCAGAGAGTCGGTGTCCTCTGTACCCCGGCCGCTGAGCCTCTTGCGCAGCTCAGCCATGCTGGGGGGCATGAGCGCGATGAATACCCCATCGGGGTAGAGCTTGCGCAGGTGATAGGCGCCCTGGACATCGACATCCATCAGCACATGGTGTCCCTGCTCCAGGGTGCTCTCGATCTGGCTTTTCAGGGTCCCGTAACGGTAGCCGTGCACGGTGGCCCATTCGGCGAATTTCTTCTCGCCCAGCCCGGCGTCGAACTCCGCCTCGCTGAGAAAAAAATAGTCGCGGCCCTCGACCTCGGCGGGCCTTCCGGGACGGGTCGTGGCCGAGATCGAATAGCGCAGGGAGCGGTCGCGCTCGAGCAGCTGGTGGATCACCGAGGTCTTGCCCGTTCCGCTCGGCGCGGTGATCACCACGATGAAAGCCTTGGACTCCCAGAATCTTTTCACTTTATCCTTTAAGCGTGTTTGATATCAGCAGATCTTGAATGACCGGCCGCGGGTTGGTCAGAGGTAGGGGCACGGTGCACCGTGCCCCTACACCTGGCTTATTCATAAACCCTCATGCCGGGGCGCAGACACAACAAAGTTTTAAAATCATAAACGCTCACCGAAATCCAGCAATTGGAAAATCTTACTCGAGGTTTTCCACCTGCTCCCGGACTTTCTCGATCTCCTCCTTGATCGCCACCATAAGCTGGGCAATCCCGGCGTCATTGGCCTTGGAGGCGACCGTGTTGGCCTCGCGGTTGAGCTCCTGGACCAGGAAACTCAGCTTCCTGCCGACCGCTCCTCCCTGGACCAGGGTCTCGCGCATCGCCTCGATATGGGTCCGGAAACGCACGTCCTCCTCGCTGAAATCCCATTTGTCGGCATAGTAGGTAATTTCGGTGAGCAGGCGGTTTTCATCCAGTACTCCCTCGTAGGCGGCGCGCACCTTTTCGCGGAGGCTCTCCTCGAGCCTTTTCATCCGCTCGGGGGCTTTTTCGATGGCCCGGCCGATATGCTGGACCATTGCCTCCAGGCGGCCGGAAATATCCGCGGCCAGGGCTCCGCCCTCGGATTCCCTCATCTTGAGCAATCCCTCGAGAGCCTTGATTGTCGCTTGTTCGGCGCCTTTCCAGAGCTGCTCCTCAGCGAAAGCAATCGGCGCGGTTTTGAACACATCGGGCAGGCGGGACAGCGAATCGACTGTCGGCTTACCCTCGATCCCGAACTCCTCGTTCATCTTCCGGAACAGCTCGAGGTAACGGCGGAGGGCCGCCTCGTTGAGCACCAGCTCGGAGGGGTCGCGCTCCTCGCGGTCCCAGGTAAGCTGATAAGTGATATACCCGCGCTGGACCCGGCTTTTGATAAGTTCCTTGATGCCCGGCTCGAAGTTGGCGAGAGAGCGCGGCAGACGAATCGAGAAATCGATATAACGGTGGTTCACGCTGCGCATCTCGACATTGAAAGTACTGCCTTCTATCACGGCTTCACCCCTGCCGAATCCTGTCATGCTCAAAATCATAATTTATATCCCGGGCCTCTGGTTTAATGTTAACTTCGAGAGCGGAAAATCGAATCACTCACAAGAATCAATACCTCAAGGGTTGATCCCATTATCAAGCTCGTAGCGCGGGAGGAAACAGGAGACCAGCAGGAAGCAGTCGCTGTCGCTCCGCTTGCAGCTCAGACGGTAGCGGTGCGCTCCCGCGAGGGCTTTGACCACGAAAACTCCCGGAGAGGACACCCGCCAGCCGGGATAACCGTACAGACTCAACTGCCTGAAAACTCCGGACTCGAAACTGATCTGTCCCAGGTCCAGTTCGTCCTCTTCGACATAGACTGTGTAGCTTGCCGATTCGGAATTCTTTTGCTGTCTTTCCTCCGGTAAAAAACCGGCCAGGGTGACCACGATCAGCTCGGCGGGACCGTCGAGACGTACCTCTATCGATCCGCCTTTGCCCAGTTTGTACAGGACCTCCCCCTCCCAGCGGGAATCGGAGCTTGAAATCACCGCTTGTTCCGGTTCCACCTCCGGCTTGACAAAATCCAGGCTGGTAAGCGAAGTCAGCAACTCATCCGGCAGCTCTTCCAGGATGTCCTGCGGCACCGGCCGCTCGATCAGGTTCAGCTTTTTCAAGGTGGCGGTAGTTCCATCCACCGTGCGGGCGGAGGTCCAGGTCACCACCTTGCGGCTGCCCCGATAGGTGCCGCTGGCGACTATCTTCGCAACCAGGGCGCCCGTCCGGGCGGTAGTGACCGCCACGATTTTCGCTCCCTGGGCCACTTTTTTCGCCGGCTCGACCGTACCGGTTTTTCCCCAGCCCAGCCACGAGCAGCCCGCAATGAGCCAGATACAGGAAGCCGGGAGCATATTTCGGGCGATACTGTTAAGTCTCTCCCCCCGCATATTCCGTCACCCTGGATAGTGCTAACGTTAGTCCTCGATAAGCGACCTGCCGGCAGCCAGGGGGGAAGAAAAATCAAAGTCATTTCCCCGGTCAAGTCACTCCGCCGCCGTCCATCGAGGCGGAAAGGGCTTTGAACAGTCCGGCCGGGATTTTTCTCACCCGCATTTGCCGGTCCACGCAAACATGCTCGGTGGTTCCGCCGACCAGCGTTTCGGCTCCGCGCACGATCCGGTAACTGAAAACGACTTTCCGGCTCCGGAGCTTTTCGAGCCGGGTCAACACGCTGAGCCGCTCCTCATAGAAGCTGGGATGGAACAGCTCGATCACGGCTTTACAGACCGGGAATACTACGCCATCACTTTCCAGCTCGCCATAGGGAAAACCGATCCGGGCCAGGTAATCGGTGCGGCCGACCTCCATCCAAACCAGATAGTTCGCATGGTAAACCACGCCCATGCGGTCGGTTTCCGCGTAGCGCACGACGATTGGCGACTCGGTACACAGAGCCAAGCGGCCTCTCCGTCACTCAATCCAGTTTCAGCTCCAGAAGAGACTGGGGATTTATCCGGGTATTGCGCCAGCGGACCCCCCAATGCAGGTGCGGCCCGGTAGCCCGCCCGGTTTGCCCCACCGCGCCGATCACCTGGCCTTTTTCCACTATCTGGCCCGCGGCTACATCGATCCGGCTAAGGTGAAAGAACATGCCGATCAGGCCCAGCCCGTGGTCGAGATAGATGCTGTTGCCGGTAAAAAAGAAATCGCCGGTGAGCAGCACCGTGCCGGCCTGCGGGGCGAGAACCGGCGTGCCCTCCTCGGCGCTGATATCCACGCCGGTATGCGGGCTGCGAGGGACACCGTTGATTACCCTGCGGCTGCCAAAGCGCTCCATTTCGCCTTCAATCGGCGCGATGAACGAGCCGCTCCAGAAAACTCCGGGAGCCCACCTGGACCAGCTGCGGTTCCGCAACTGGTCCTCGCGCTCGATCCGCGCCTGGGCGGCCGAGTCCGGGAACGCCTGCGCCGGCGGCAGGGTTAGCTTCTGGCGCGGAAAAGAGGCATCCCGCACTTTTACTTTCAGGGCCGCGGTTTCGGATTTACCCCCCGGCCCGAGCGCTTTCACCTGAAGCGTATATATCCCCGGCCGGGCATCCAGGTCCACTCCGGCCAGAGTATAGAAACTCCCTTCACCACTGCGGATAAAAGGGAGCGAGATTTTCATGAAAGTGCCGGTTGCCGTATCCAGGGCCGCCGCCGAGGATAGATCCACCCGGATAATCGCTCCCTGGACCACCACGCTGTCGGTCAGGCTCAAGCGGGGCGCGCCTTCTAGAACGGAAAACGGCTGGAAAAGACAGGCCGGAAGGATAATCCGGGCTGCCCACGCGGCAAGTCCTTTCAAGGTCCGGGTCCAATTTTCTGCGGGTAAACCGGCAACGGAAAAACCGGGATCAAAATACGAATAATAGATAATACAACCATTGAGCGCTATAATCAACAGGCGGAAACCGGGCCGCTGGAGCGGAAAATTACGTTGCCGGAGGGCGTGAGAAGCCATATCTTTAGACCGGCTCGGACGTTGACCGGACTCCGGTCTGTCAGCCTGCCGGAACTTCAGAAAAGGAGAGCGCACTGGAACTGCCATCGCACTTGGAAACTCAAATCGGCCCGGAGGCCCGGGTCGTATTTTTCAGCGATGCCCACCTTGGGAGCGAACCCGGTGAGGAGTTATCGCAGAGGCAGGGGCGGGTCTGCGATTTCCTGGAGCAGGTGGCCGGACCGGCCCAGGCGCTGGTGATTCTGGGGGACCTGTTTGATTTTTATTTCGAGTATGGGACGGTCCTGCCGGCGCGCTATCTCAGGGTGATGGCCGCGCTCGAGAAGCTCTCGCGCACGGGGGTGAGCTGCTATTATATCGCCGGAAACCACGATTTCTGGCTGGGGGAACTGTTCAGCCGCACCCTGGGCGTAAAAGTGATCCGGGATTCGCTGGTCCTGGTCCGTGAATCGGAGCGGGCCGAGCGGGTATTCGCGGCCCACGGGGATGGGCTGGGGGAGGGCGACACGGGCTACAAGATACTGAAAAAAATTCTGCGCAACCGGGCGCTGATCCGCCTGTTCAGGATGATTCATCCGGACTGGGGCTACGCCCTGGCCCGCCTGACCAGCCGGACCAGCCGGCAGTACACCGCCAGGCTCCAGGGCTCACGCGTGGAGGCCGCCGCCGCTACCGCCGGCAGCCTGCTCGAGTCCCATCCGGAGCTGGATGCGGTGATTCTGGCCCATACGCACCAGCCGGACCGCAGGCAGTTCCACAGGGGCCTTTACCTCAATAGCGGCGACTGGTGTGAGCACAGCTCCTATATTGTCTGGACGCCGGGAAAATTCGAGCTTAAAAACTTCGATCCGGCCTCCTGAGACACCCGGATTCAGCGCCCCAGAGTCTTCTGCATTTCGATCACCCGCTCCAGCAACTCCTGCCGCCAGTTATCACAGATATAGTTCGGAAGCTCGTGGTGCAGCTGGTAGATAACCTCCGGCCCGGAGGGCTTGACCTGGCTCAGGATCTCCTCAAGCTTCGCTCCGGCGGCCTGCCCGGCCTGGACAGCCTGCGGCTCGGTCTGGGCCGCGCAGCGCTCGATAAGCTGGCGGGTCAGCTCGACCAGGCGCAGGTCCTCGATGCCTCTGCGGATGCCCTGCCATTCCGGCGAGGGATAGACATAGCGCGGCTCAGGCGCCGGATAGGCCGCGCACCAGTCCCGGTGCGAGCCATCCAGCTCATCATAAGGATCGCCCTCTACGCTCTGGTAGGCGAAATAATATATCCCGTCCGCACCGGAGCGTGGCAGAAAGAAGCCCGGAATGGCCCCCTGATAGGCGGCATCGCCGCCCACATCCGCGGAGCCGAACGCCGGCAGGTAGAAAAATGTCTTCAAGCCCTTCTCCCGCACCAGGCCGACAGTCTGCGGGGACACCGAGCTGATCTGGATCACCACGGCATCCAGGAAGGTGGACAGCTCTTCCACGGAGCCGGGGGTATTGAGGTCACAGATCGGCATGATCCCCGGCATCGAGCGCAGCAGACCCAGGGTCAGACGGGCGAGATCCATGCTTTCCGGATCGTTGGCCGGCTCATCTACGGCGAAGAACATCAGCCTGCACCAGCCGCGCTGCCGGGCGGTCAGGTCCATCTGGCGGATCGCCTCGCTAAACAGGGTCTTGTGCTGCGGGGTCCAGTCCGCGGCCCGGCGGGGCAAGCCGAGTTTCTTAAACATGTCCACCACGTACAGCGCGGTCGGGCGGAACATGCCGTAACGTCGCATCAGGCCCATGATCCTATCGATTCGCTGTATTCTTTCCCAGTCGAGACGGACATTCCCGGCCGGGGAGAGCTCGACAAAGGAGCCGGACAGGGAGATTGAGTTTGCGCCGTGTTCGGACATATCCCTGAACTGCGCCTCCATCAGCGCAAGGTCCTCGGGCGGATAGTAATACAGGCCCACGACCCGCTCCTCGGGCAGGGGAGGCAGATCGACCCCGACAACCTCGACCCGGAAGGGGACCTGGAGCGCGGGATGGCCCACGGCGCTGACAGTCAGTTCGCCCTCGTAGGCGCCCGGCTCAACATTGGGCGGCACCGGAACATCGAGCCAGAAAAACTGGTTTTCATTCCGCTGGAGTGGTCTTGGCCCGGGCTCTTCCAGCAGCCGCGTGCGGATTCCGAATACCGTGCCCCAGCTGCTTTCCAGCCGCGTGGCGGCGTATCTTCCCTGATAGAGCACCGGCCGGGTGCGCAGAACGCCGTTCGCCCCGGAAGGCTGCGAGGAGAGGGCGACCTCCACGCCGGTCAGGTTCTGCAGGGCTTTTACTCCCAGGACAAAAGGCGCCACGGCGCCGCGCGGGACTTTCTCGGAGAGGACAGCGGTCCGGTCCTCCGGCCGCGGGTTGGCGTAAGGCCAGGCATCCACCAGGCCTTTGCGCTCGAAATACATCAGGCCGGCCTCGGTTTCCGCCTCAATCGGCGCGCAGAGGCTGTCGCTATCGATAAACCGGCCCGCGGTGAAAAGGTACTTGTCTTCCGGATGACGGCCCAGATGGGTGGAGAAGGTCGAGGCATAGGCCAGCCAGCCCTCGCCACCGGCAAAGGCTGTCCTGCCGATCCAGACCTGGCCCTTTTCAGGTTTGCTGGAAAGGAATACCCGCACTCGCGCTGTCCCTTCAGGGACCTTTATCGCCCGGGTATATTCGATCCAGCCCCGGGTATCTCCGGGGCCGGTATCACCGCCGCGCGCCTCGATCCGGTGGAAAAGCGAGTCGGCGAGCGGATTCCCCTTATTGTCGTACAAGCTGAGCTTCACCTGAAGAATTTCTCCCACCGCGGCCAGGCTCCGGAAAGCATAGCTGAAAGATACCGGCCGTCCCGGCTTTACCTCGATGGGCGGGCTGCTGAATACGAGGATCGCGGAACTGTCGGCCGCTACCAGCAAAGAGTGCTTCCGCTCTCCCCGGTCGAGGTAAGTTTCCCTGGCCAGGCCCCGGGAGCCCTCGGTGACCCAGGGCAGCGGGCCCGCCTCGGTCTCCAGCAGCGGGACCTCGGCCGGCTCGATTTTCCGGCAGCTTGGAAAGGCAAGCATGAAAGGGCAGAGCAGTATCAATAACTTCCATGTGCTTGGGGACATCCGATCTCTCCTTTTACCGGTTCGATTACATGTAATTTTTATGCAGGATTATTTCTGAGGCCGGGGAAGCGGTCAGCGACAAGTCCCAACTTGAACATCATACCACAGAATCGCGTGCCGCGCAATTATTTATATTAAAAAATCGCTTTATCTCGAATTCCGTGGCAGATTAATAGGGGGAGATATCCAAAAAGGCAGTGAAATTGAAGAAGTGAAGAGTTTTCCGGTTTGATTTTAAAGCCGGACCTTCACCGGCGCATAAGCTCCTGGCGCGGGGGCAGAGGCAGGCTCGCCTGTAAAATAAAATACCCGGGCCTTGCAGGTATGCCACGCCCCGGCGGGGAACCGTCCTTTATGGCACGCAAAAGGGGCCGCCCCATCCGGGGCGGCCCCTTTGTTGACCTGATCGGTCGCTCAAGGTGACTTATTTGACCTTGATTGTCACCGCGCGCGCTTTCACTTCCTCCCGCTTGGGCAGGGTCAGGGTCAGCACACCCGCGTTGTAATTCGCATCGATTTTTTCGGTGTCGACCTGACCGTTCAGGCTGAATACACGGGAAAACTTGCCGTAGCGGCGCTCGCTGTGGTACACTCCACTCTTGTCAGTTTCGTTCTCTTCGCGCTTCTCGCCGCTGATCATGAGTACGTCGTTCTCCACCGAGACATTCACATCCTCGGGTTTTACGCCCGGCAGCTCGGCGGTCAGAAGGTAGTTGCCGTTTTTCTCGACGATATCGACCTGCGGGCCGAAAGTCGAAGGGTCATCGAACCAGTTATCGCACACATTGACAAAAGGCTCCGCATCCCTTCTCCATCCGCTCAACAGGCTCGAAGCCGCGGGATTCCATCTGACCAGTCTCATCTTACCCTCCTTGATTATGTTTATGGATGCCGGCCGGGGCCGGCTTGAACTGACATGTTTTGAAAAATCTTCCAACCAACTTGTGCCCTTAGATAAAGCAAGGCGCGTGCCAGAACTCTCTGAATTGCCGTATCTTATTATATATTAATCAATTGAGTGATTAAAGGAAAGGACGATGCAGGAGGTTGGATCAAAACTCGGGGCGGGTTATGATGCCATTATGGCATAACTCAGCCAGCTTGGCTTCGCAAATGCCGAATTGGCAGACTTATTGTTTCGCGGAAAAACTGTATCCGGGGGAGGCAGGACTTATATAATCGGCGGGCCGGTGTCAGGACTCGTGCTGGACCGGGTTATTTTTCCTTTCCGGCTTACTGCTCCGGCAGGGGCATTCTCGGGCGGAATTGAGAAATTCTTCCAAGGGCAGCTTTCGGCGGATTCCATCCCGGTTTTCCAGCTCCACCTGCTCGTTGAACAGGTCCAGACCGGAGACCCGCTCCGGCCGGCCTTCGGTAAAGATATACTCTCTCCCCTCCTTGGGGAATTTCTTTGTCTGGTCTTTGTAAAAGTCCCGCTCATACATCAGGCAGCACATCAACCGGCCGCAGATCCCGCTGATCTGGCTCGGATTGAGCGAGAGCCTCTGCTCCTTGGCCGCTTTGAGAGTCACCGGCTCGAACTCAGTAAGGAAACTGGTGCAGCAGAGCTTGTAGCCACACCTGCCGCAGCCGCCGATCCGCCTGGCCTCATCGCGCACGCCGATCTGTTTCAGCTCGATGCGGGTCTTGAAGATCGCGGCCAGGTCTTTTACCAACTGCCGGAAATCGACCCGCTTGTCCGCGGTGAAATAAAAGATGACCTTGTTCCCGTCGAACTGCCACTCGGCATCCACCAGCTTCATTTCCAGCTCGTGCTCCTCCACTTTTTTAGCACAGATCGTGAAAGCGTCGGCTTCCCGCTCGCTCAGCCGGCCCAGGCCCTCTCTTTCGGCTTCGGTCGCCAGACGGCGGATTTTATTGAGCTGGGCTTTCTTCTCGTGCTGTTTCCTCGCGGCCAGCTCGCCGGTCTCTGTCACCCGGCCCAGGTCCTCGCCACGGTCCACATCCACCACCACGTAGTCGCCCACCGCCAGCGGCAATTTGTCGCGGTTGATAAAATACTCCTTGCGCTCCCGCTTGAACTGTACCTCGACTATTCCAGGATCTATCACTGAAGCACCTCTTTCATGTTTTTCATCAGCGACCAGCCGAGAAGTCGCAGGTTGACATTGCGGTTAAGCGCGTCTCTCAGGTCGATCAGCCTGAACAGTAATTTAATCAAGGTTTGAAAATCCGCAACCTGTCCCGCAAATTCAGCGACCGGACCGGTATCCACAATCGATTTTCCGCGGCCGCTCAGCGCCTCTTTCCCGGCGACTCGGAGCATCAGCGCGTCTCTCAGCTCCTGGATCAGACCGGCCAGGTAGCGCTCGAAGTCTCCGCGGTTGAACATCGGGCCCCGACGGTCCTCGACCAGCTCCAGGCAGACGCCCGCGCCTGGCGCGAGCACGGCCCGGAAGGTTTTATCCACCCACTCCTGCCGGCTCTGCAAGGCTTCCTCTTCCCTGAGACGCAGGGCAGCGGGCAGACTGCCATCCGCCAGATCGAGCAGATCCAGGGCCTCGGATTCGCTCATGGCAAAGCGCCCGGCCAGCAGCCCGGCCAGAATGGACCGCCGGGGCCGGTTCACCTGCAGGCGCTGGCAGCGGCTCAGAATGGTGGGCAGGAGGCTCGAGGGCCGGTCGCTGCAAAGAATGAGCGTCACATCCGGCCGGGGTTCCTCGAGCAGCTTGAGAAAAGCGTTCGAGGCCTCCAGGCGCAAGCGGTCGGCGCCGGTGATCACGAAAACCTTGCGCCGCCCCTCGTAACAGCTCCGTGAGGCCTCCTGCCTGATCCGGTTGACCGCCGCCAGGTGGTGTTCGCTCTTCTCGGCGAATTGAATTTCGCACCAGGGTTTTTCCCGCTTTTTCTCGAACACCTGGGCCAATTTTGTCTGGTCCGGCTGTTCGGCCTTGTAAATAGAACCGGGAACCGGGAAAACCCAGATCACGTCCGGATGGTTCAGGTTGGCGATCTTGCGGCAGGAATTGCATTTTCCGCAGCCGGCGGCCAGCCCGCGGGATTCGGTGCAGTTAAGCGCCGCGGCGAGCCAGAAGGCGAGGCTGCTCTTGCCCCCGCCATCCGGACCGAAAAACAGCAGGGTCCCGCCGAGGCGCTCCCGCCCGAGCGCGCTCCCAAGCATCGAAACCGGCAGCTCCTTATCGATCAGCTCGGTCAGGCCGAGAGCCGGACCGCCCGATATTTTTTCAGTCATTTCCGCGCTCCAGGATCAGCCGATCCGGAAAGAAACGCCCATTTGCTTACATCCGCCCCAGCCATTTGAGGGGGTCTTCGGCCCGGCCGCCGTTACGCAGCTCGAAATAGAGCAGCGGCCCCTCGAGCGAGCCGGTCGCCCCGACGCTGGCGATAGTCTGGCCCTCGGCGACGAAATCGCCGGCCTGCACGAAGACTTCCCCCAGATGCCCGTAAATAGTGTACATTCCCGAGCCGTGATAGAGCATCACCATTTTCCCGTAGGTACGGTACCAGTCCGCGATCTCCACCGTGCCGCCGGCCACTGAATGCACCTCGCTGCCCAGCTCGGCCTTGATGTCGATCCCATTGTTGATCACCCTGGTCCGGGTCATCGAGTCCTCGTAAGGCCCGAAGCCCCGGATCATGCGGCCACCGGCCACCGGCCATTTGAGCTTGCCCATCCGGCCGTCCAGGTACGCGGTCTCGGGCGGCAGGATGCGGCCCTCGCGCTTCGCTTTCTCCTGGGCCTCCAACCTTCTGCGCTCCAGCTCGGCGATAATGCTGCGCATCCTTTCGCGGTCGGCCTTGCGCTCCTCCAGGGCCTTGAGCACCTCGGCCCGCTGGGTTTTGACCGATTTAAGGAGCTTCTGGTGCTGGGTCTCGGAGCTCTGAAGGCTCTGCTGTTCCCGCTCCAGCTCCTCTTTCCGCGTCACCCGCAAGGCCAGCTTCCGCTCGCTGGCTCTCCGGTATTCGCCGTAGGTCTGCTGAAGGCCGCCGACCTCGCGCACCAGCCGTTTGTCCTGCCCGGCAATCAGGGTCAGGTACTTTATGCGCTTGAGTAAATCCGTGAACGAGTGGCTGCCGATCAGCACCGCCACCTCGTGGAGCCGGCCGCGCTTGTAGATCTCGCGGATACGCCGGTAGAGGATCGCTTTCTTGCCCTTCAGCTTTTGCGCCAGCACAGCCAGCTGATGGTTGATATAGTTTATCTCGGCGCTGATTTCCTCTATTTCGCTGTTCAGGCTTTTCAAGGTCTGGCGGGACTTGTCGATCCGGCGCTCGATATCCTGGATTTGCACAGCCAGTCCATGCTCCTGTTTTGCCAGGCCTTTGGCGCGCTCATCCTTGGTCCGGATTTCCTCCTCAATCTCCTCCAGCTTAGACTTGCTGGTCTTGATTTCGCGCTCGGCCTGGCGGATTTTGTCCCGTTGCGCCGGACAGTCACGCCAGGGATAAATAACCGCGGCAAACAGCAAAAACAGCAGGATCGGATTTAAACGCCGGACGATCTTCAAGTCGCGAGTCCCGCCCTGTATCGGAAACGAAGCTCAGGTAGAAAGGGTCAATGATTAAAGTAACAAGCTAAATGTTCGGATTGCGGAAGTTCAGGCTAGACCCGCCTCAGGTACCTTCCCAGCGAGATCCAGCTTCCCGCCAGGCCCAGCAGCCCGCCCGCCAGGACCGTATAGAGGTAATAGCGGTCGCTGAAATTGGTGATCGGGATGACCCTGTCGTTGAAAACGGTGGTGGCGGCGAAGATCAATCCCGCGGCCAGAAGGCCGCCCAGGGCCCCCTTGAGGAAACCCTCGAGCAAAAAAGAGCGCCGGATATACCAGTTGGTGGCGCCGACGATTTTCATGATGAAAATTTCTTTCCGGCGGCTGAATATGGCGATCTTGACCGCGCTGGAAATCAGGATTATCGAAACCAGCCCAAGCAGGGCCCCCGCGGAGAGCCCCACCACGCTGACCATGTGTTTGAAAATGTCCATGCGGCGCAGCCAGTCACGACCGTAGTCCACCTCCTCGACGAAAGAGAAGGCTTGCGCCCGTTCGGCTACCCGCTGGACATGCAGGGTATCGCGGTATCCCTCTTTCATGTTGATATTGAATGAGGCCGGGACCGGGTTGGTTTCCAGGTCCTGGAGCAGGTCGCTGTCCGGCCCCAGGTCGGCCCGGAAATTATCCAGGGCTTCCTGCTTGCTCATGTAGCGCACCTGGCTGACACCCTCGAGCCGGCTCAGGTCCTCGAGGGCCAGCCCGACCTCGCTCTGGTCGGCATTGTCCCGCAGGTAGGCGACAATTTCGACTTTATTCTCGAGGTAGCGGATCAGAGTGTTCAGGTTCAGCAGGGCGAGGTAGAAAAGTCCGAGCACCAGCAGGGAAAACCCGGTGACCAGTATCGCGAATAGCGACATGGTTTTGGCCCGGGTGAACCCGAGGATCGCTTCTTTAAGCGTGCGCAGCATCTTTTTCCAGGCTTGAGAGGATGGTTCGCAGATTGCCCCGCCTGCGCCGAAAAAGCTAAATCTCCGCGGGCGGCGCCGACGGCGCGAAATTGCCGTTCGGCCCGTCGAATACCAGCCGGCCGGAGGAGAGATGCAACCGGCGGAAATCCTCGCGGCCCTTGAGCAGGCCGTAATTGTGAGTCGCCAGCAGCACCGCCGTGCCCAGCGTATTGATCTCGATCATCAGGCGCAGGATATCCAGGCTGATCGCCGGGTCCAGGTTGCCGGTCGGCTCATCGGCGATCAGGATGAACGGCTCGCCGACCAGGGCCCGCGCAATCGCCACCCGCTGCTGTTCCCCGCCGGACAGCTCGTTGGGAAAACACTTTTCCTTGTCCGCCAGGCCGAGCTGTTCGAGCACCCGGGACACTCTCCTGCGGATGAAAGTCCGGGAGGCCCCGGTCACCTCGAGGGCATAGGCGATATTTTCCCCGGCCGTGCGGTTCTCCAGCAGGGCGAAATCCTGGAACACCACCCCCAGTTTCCTTCTCAGGTACGGAACCTTGCGCCGCGGGAGGCGGTTCGAGCTGAAATCGGCGACAATCACCTCGCCGCTGAGCGGTTTAAGCTCGTGGTAGATCAGCTTGAGCAGGGTGCTTTTGCCGCTGCCGCTGGGCCCGGTCAGGAACACGAACTCGCCCTTTTCGATATGGAAGCTCAGTCTTTCCAGCACCCTGGTGCGACGGTAGCCGGCCGAGACATCCCTGAATCCGATCATCCGGTTCTCCGTTTTCCGCTCCGGCAGAGCCGCGCGGCCAGCCGGGCCGCCTCGAGCATACTGCCCGGATCCGCGATTCCCCGGCCCGCGATATCCAGGGCGGTGCCATGGTCCGGGGAGGTTCGGACAAAAGGAAGGCCGAGGGTGATATTCACTCCGCGGCCGAAAGAATGCATCTTTATCGCGATCATCGCCTGGTCGTGATACATGGCCAACACCGCATGGAACTCCCCCCGGGCGGCCCTGACAAAAACAGTATCCGCCGGGAATGGACCGTGAACCGCCAGACCGGCCCGCCGGGCCTTTTCCGCCGCAGCGGAGACCACCCGCTGGTCTTCATCCCCGGCCAGGCCGCCATCCCCCAGGTGCGGGTTCAGCCCGCAGAGCGCGATTTCCGGATTCTCGATAGCGAACAGCTCCCGCAAACCCCTGTCGATCACCCGGCATTGGCCCACGAGCAGCTCGACAGTAATGAGCTCCGGGACCCGAGACAGAGCCACATGTGTCGTGGCCGGGACCACCCGCAGAGTTCCTCCGGCAAGCATCATGGCGACTTCCACGCCGCCGGCCAGAGCCGAGAGCATTTCAGTATGCCCTGGATAGTGATAGCCGCCCAGATTGAGAGCGCTCTTGTCCAGGGGTGCGGTGACAAGCGCCTCCGCCCGGCCCTCGCGGACCAGGCCGACCGCGCGCTCGATCGCTCTGCCGGCCCAGCTCCCGCAGATTTCCGGGCGGCCGAGCAAAAATTTCCGCCACCCGCGGAGGTCTTTCAGTGCCGGGAATGACTCTGAGCTTCCGCCCACCTCCACCACCCGCCCGAGAGCTTTTTCCACTCTGAGGGGCAGGCCGTTCGGCCAGAGGTTTTTCGCCTGAGCGGCCAGCAGCGATTCGACCCCAATCAGCAGGGGCTCGAACTCTTTTTCAGTCCCCGGTTCGGCGACAGCTTTAAGCAGCACCTCCGGCCCGATCCCCCGCGCATCCCCCATGGTAAAAGCCAGAACCGGCTTTCCGGCCTGCTCCGCGCCTGCCTTACTGCTCCGCTTCGACCGCGGACCAGCCTTTGAAACGGATGTCGATGTAAGTTTTCTTACGGAGCTCTTCAACGTAAGCCTCGATCGCTTTGGTATACTGGAGGCGTTCGATAACCTGCTGGCGGATATCTTCGAAGTTGAGCGGAGCCGCCTCCTTGCGATCGAGCTCGCACATCAACAGGTAACCGTTGGGTTTCATCTCCACCAGCCCGGAAATCCGGCGATTCGAATTGGGCACCGGGCTCAGCTCTCCCTGAAGCGCGGTTTTGAACTCCGCGGGCTGGATGTTATCGAGCACGGTGAAATTCGGGGACTCGATCAGTCCGGTGGTTTCCTCGCTGTTCTCCTTGGCCAGCTTGTAGAAATCCTCGCCGTTAAGGACCCGCTGTCTAAGGGATTCGGCCAGCTCCCTGGCCTTGGCCCAGTCCTCCTCGGTAATCCTGGTCGCGGCGAGAACGTGACGCGCCTTGACCTCTTTCTGGCGGCGCGATTCGACCTGGATCAGGTGCCAGCCGTACTTGGTCTGCACCATGCGCACCTCGCCGACTTTCATACTGAACGCGGCTTCCTCGAACTCTTTCACCATGTCGCCTTTGGAGAAAAAGCCCAAATCTCCCCCCTTGTCCGCGGTGGGATCGTCCGAGAACTTCTCCGCCAGATAACCGAAATCCGTTCCATCGAGATACATCTTATAGACCGAGTCGATTTTGGCCTTGGCCTCTTCCAGGACCGCCTCTCCCGGCTTGGGGGGGATAATCATATACTGGTACTTGACTTGCTCAGGACTGTTGCCCGTCGCCTGGCTATCGAAGAACTGGCGCGCCTCCTCCTCGGTCACTTTGACGCGGGGAAACTCGTGGCTGTGGTCCTGGAGGAATTTCTGACGGAGCAGCTCGTTGCTCGCCTGTTCGCGGTAAATTTCTTTCAGCTGCTCTACAGTCTGGCCCGCCGCGGTCAGGTCTCGCTGAAAGGCCTGCTCGCTGGGGTAATTGTTGCGCAGGTTATTGAGCAGGTTTTCGACCTGCTGACTGATATCATCATCGGTAACCTCCACCTTGGCCTCCCGCGCCTGGTGCAGCAGGACCCGGTTGGAGATCTCCGCCTGGAAAACCTCATCGGTCAGCATGCGCATGCCCGCTGTATCGGCCATCGGAATCTTGCGCTCCTCCGCGGCCTGGATCGCCATCATTTTCACCTCGCTGGAGAGGATAATCTCCCCCCCGACCACCGCCGCGACATCCTCGAGGATCACTCGCTGGCCGGCCTGCTGAGCCGCGGCTGAGGAACAGCACAGCAACAATATGGCAAAGAGCTTCTCTTTCATCATCGACTCCGATTTTTGAGCCATCTTCCGGGTGAAATTTGCTTCCGGCCCGGTGGGCCGGCGGCTTAAGCCGGAAATAACAGGCTTCCAACCGTTATACCCGGAAAGAAAAATATTGTGCTGGCAAAGCTTCCGGAAAACGGCCCGGCAAGCCATCTGGAATGTATCAGAACGTTAGCCGCCCGGGCTTACCGCATAAGGCAAAGGGCTAATATAACCGCCCACTCAGCGGGTGTCAATCGAAGGGAGGAATGCGGCGGGCGCGGACACGGACAATGCTGGCTTGTATCCAGCGCCTGATAAAGCTTTAAAAGAGGCTATTTTCCTTTTCAGATAACCCAGACGGCTGGCAGCAGGAATCTATTTGCCGAAATACAGCTCCGCATTATAACATTGAAATGTTGCACAATCTAATAATGCTTATTTCTGATAAGAACTGAGAGATAGAAGTATTTACTTACTGCCAAAAACAAAACATATTTGACATTATGGAGAATGCTCTTTATAATGAAATAAGATTGATAGCAATTTATCAATACAGAAAGGAGACCTTTGATTTAATGAGTTATACAGGTTTTTGTTATAAATGTCCATGCTTTCTAGCCTCGGCTTTTTAAGTTTAACCTACTACACTTAAAGGCCCTGCGCCAGAAAAGGGGGTTTCTATTGAGAAAAAGAAATTTATACTATTGGGCATAATATCATTTTATTTTTCCAGGAAGTGGCTATGAAAAAGATAGCAATCTTTTTATTTTTACTTGTGAGTTTTGTATTTATATGGCTCACGGCATGCAATGATAAAATTGATTATTCTGCAAGTGATGCTCTAAGCCCTCAATTAAGTACCGCTGACGATTCCGCCACAAGTAAATTCCTAACCCTTAACAAATTGGACAGTAGTATTCCCGGAGATCCATTTACAACCCCTGAGAACTTCGTCGCGATAACTCCAGTAAAATGGGATGGTATCAGTGAACTGAAGCCTGGAGTACACTATCGGCTGACGGCTGAGCAATTTGACAAGCTGCCTGAACTAGGAGAGAAATTTAGAAAATTTTACAATGGTTTCATGGCATGTAAGGATTCTGCGTATAATGCTATTGGGGAGAAAAAGAAGAGTACTAACCCACGATTGGCGTGGGCGTATGCACGTGCTAATTGCATCGGTAGTGGTCTTGTCTACGGCGAAGCACAGGCACAAGGGAATAATGGTGCTATGGCTGCGGTTAATATTGATGATACTCCAGTTGACTTCATGATTACACAAGGTACGGATACTGCATTTGCGTATGGGATGTGTGTAAGTGGTTGTAATTCGTGTGTTGCTTATGGCGATGATTTTATGGGTGGCGAGAGTTTTGAGTTATGCCATTGACAATACAGCCGTAACTCTTTGTT
>MFIX01000014.1:0-3451 GCA_001780825.1 Candidatus Glassbacteria bacterium RIFCSPLOWO2_12_FULL_58_11
CACGCCGAGCTCAGCCCCCAGGGACCGGGTTTGTGTCCCCGGCTCCACTGCGGTGGACTGATAGAACTCCGCCAATATCTTGTCACTCTCGCCCCGGAAATCCGCCGAATAAAAATCCAGCTCCAGCGCGTACAGAGGGTCATTGAAACTCTCCCCAGCCATCGCCTTGTTGATATCACCTGAGCCGCGAGTGATAGTGGGCATGAAAATATAATCGCCGGCGCCGAATTTTTTCTGGAACAGGAAGTGGATCGAGCCGTAGTACCAGACTTCCATCGGGTCGGACCAGGTAACCTGGTGGGTCCGGCGGTCGGGGGCCCCGTGACGGATAAAGAACAGGCCCCGCTGATCGAGAGTGAGCTTGCGGCTGCGGTTGAAAAACAAATCCGGATCGTAATCGCTGGCTATCGAGACCGGCGAGACCAGCCGATGGTAATCGCGGGAGGATTGGAACAGGCTGTGCGGGAACTGCATCCTATAATATTTTTGCGCCTCCTGAAGCCGCAGGTAGTGGGTCACCAGGCGCTCATTATGCGGGGTAAGCGGGTCCGGGTCTTTTTCCAGCCAGAACTTCCGCCAGAACGCACTCCGGTCGTTTGCGCTCTTAAGCTTCCCATATACTTCGCTTTGTTCCGGGGTGAAAATAGTTTCGGCCTCCAGCTCTATCTCGGCGAAATCATCGCTCCGGCCGGCAGCCTCGAGAGCCTGGCGGTAAGCGAGCTCGAATCCCAGGGTATCACTCTGTGTCAGAAGGCAGCGGGCCTCGAGCAGCCGGCGCTCAGTCAGCTTCTTTTCCGGGGACAGGCTATCCAGCGATTTAAGCCGCTCCAGGGCCTGGCCGATTTCCCCCAATCGGAAACAGTCCCCGGCCAGATCGAAGCGCCAGAGTGCGGTGTCAGGATGGGCGGCAAGATAGTCCTCCAGGCAGGCATCCGTCTCGCGTAGCTCATCCGCGCTCTGATCGAGGATTTTGTCGCGCCAGAGACGGTAGGCATCGCGGTAGCCCGGATCGAGGCAGATCAGCTTGACCAGCGCGCGGGCGGCCAGGCGGTAGCCCTGGGTTTCCCGCAGGGCGAACCCGGTCCGGGCCAGGGAATAGAGCGCCTCCCGGCTTTCCGGGTCGGCCTGCAGGGCCTGACGGTACTCGGCGGCGGCTTTTAGTTTGCGGAAAGGCAGCCTGGTATAGAGGTCGCCCAATCCCAGGTGCGCCTCCGCTTTCACCAGCGGGTCGGCGGAGAAAGCCGCCTGGTTGAAATCCCGCTCCGCCTCGTTCCAGAGGCCGAGCTCGAGGTACAGCCGGCCCCGCTGCAGACGGGCGCGCGCCAGGCCCGGATTTTTTTCCAGGGCGCGGTTCAGGAGCTCGAGCGCCCGGTCTGTGTGTCCCTCTTCGACCAGCCGTCGGGCCTGGTAAGCGAGGGAATCCGGCGGCGGTTCGGCGCCTCGCGCCGGACTTGGGTTTCCCAGGAGACAGGCCGCCCACAGCAGCGCCGGGAAAAGCCATCCGCCTTTCCGGCGCCAGGCAATCCGCTGCAATTTAATCGGTCTGGCGTTCATACGCTCCGTTGGCTGAGGAGCCTCGACCCGCGGCCCAGGAACCGGAGCCGCGTTCATTGACAGGTTGACTCAGCCGGGTTTAGATTCCCCCTTTGTAATTCCAGCCGCCTGGATTTATACCTTAATTATAAATATGACTATCTGACTTTTTGAATATTAAAGGAACGTTGAAAAATCTCCAAATCCATGAAATTCAAAACCAGTAAACAAATAACGTGGGTTGGCTTGATTTAATTATTTGAAATTTATGCAATTACAGTAGGGGAGACGCATACGTCACCCCTACAACCCAATATGTTACCTGTACGCGTAATTATTTCAATGCGCTTTTAAGCCGCTGGAGGCTTTGCTTCCATGAGCTATCTGGACGCCGTCCTGCTGGGACTCCTGCAGGGCATCACCGAATTCCTGCCCATTTCGAGCTCCGGCCATCTGGTCCTGGGCGAGGCGGTCCTCGGCGTCAAATCCTCGGGGATGGTCTTCGAGGTGGCGCTGCATCTGGCCACCGCCGGCGCAGTGATCCTGGCCTACCGCAAACGCCTCCGGGGAATGCTGACAGCCCTGCCGCTGATGTTCAGGCCCCGCCTCTGGAAAAAGGCCGCCGCGGATAGCACGCTATCCCCAGTTTTGCGGGAAAACCTGATCCTCGACTGGTATATCCTGCTCGGCACTCTGCCCGCGGCCGCAGCCGGACTGCTGTTCAAGGACCTGGTCGAGTCGGCTTTCAGCTCGGTGCGCCTGGTGTGCCTCATGCTGATGGTAACCGGTATGATCCTGCTGAGTTCCCGATTTGCGCGCAAGGATAACCATCGCGGCCTCAGCGGCAGCCGCTCCCTGGGGGTGGGGCTGGCGCAGGCCGTGGCGCTCATTCCAGGGATCAGCCGCTCCGGCACGACTATCACCGCCGGCCTGCTGCTTGGCCTGGCGCCGGTCCGGGCCGCGGAATTCTCTTTCCTGCTCGCCCTGCCGGCGATTTTCGGCGCTGCGCTGCTGGAAGCTCTCTCATTGGGATCATCCACCTTCACGTCGCTTCCGGGCGCCGGACCGCTGGCCGCCGGAGTGGCGGCGGCTTTTTTCTCGGGGTTTGCGGCGATTTATTTATTGCTCAGGATCCTCCAGAAAGGCAGATTCAACCATTTCGCCTATTACTGTCTGGCGGTCGGTCTGGCCGGCTGGCTGGCTTCCCGGGCACTATAAGTTGCCCGCCTGTTTTCCGCTGAATTGCCCACTCAAATATTTCCCCCGGCACGACTTGACATTCACCCTGCCTTGACCTTAAGATTAATCAGCAGCAACATTAATCCCCATCACGTCCCAACAGGTGAGTTAAGTACTCACAGGAAGCCGGGCAATATCGCCGGCGCCGGCAATTCCGCAAGATAGTTTCCGCCGACGGACGATACTGCCACGGAATTATCCGCCATGCCAAATGGGACTCTCTGATGGGGATTAATTTTTCCCACAGACGGCCCAGGATTCAAAATTCGCCTGATCAGGCAATAATTACCCACCTTCCAATTATTTTTTCAACGCAACCGGAAATATTTGCTGTAGAACCGCCGCGCCAATTTCCGCCCAATCTCTGGAAATAGCCGTATTCCTGCATTTCCGGCCCATGGCACAAAGCTTGCCTTTCCCCTGGCAGCAGTATCCTGTAGCCGCAAAGATAGAAACTTACACTTCCGGCGAGATTTTTCACCGGAGTTCGAAAGGCAGTTCTAGCGATGATCAAAGGCCTCTATACCTCAGCCGCCGGCATGCTTCCGCTGGACTACCGTCAGGACCTGACCGCCAACAACCTGTCCAACACCAACACCTCCGGCTACAAGCAGGACCGGGCTTTTGTCCATGAGCTGCTCTCCGCCGACCTTTATCTCAACAAGAACGGGATAGCCTC
>MFIX01000014.1:3465-18987 GCA_001780825.1 Candidatus Glassbacteria bacterium RIFCSPLOWO2_12_FULL_58_11
CAAGGATGATTAATATCTCGCCGCCCGCCTTCGAGGCCTCGGTGGGCAACAGCAGTCAGGTGGTGGTTTACCAGACCGACTTCTCTCCCGGCACAATGGAAGTGACCGGCAACGATCTGAATATGGCGATCGACGGCCCCGGATTTTTTACGGTCAACACGCCACAGGGACAGCGGTTCACCCGCAACGGGTATTTCAGTGTCAACGCCACCGGCAGCCTGGTGACCGGCGATGGCTTCCCGGTGCTGGGCAATGCCGGCCCGATCAACGTGCAGGGCGGCAAAATCAACGTGCTGCAGAACGGGGATGTGCTGGTTGACGGCGTTCAGCGCGGAACCCTGCGGATCAGGGATTTCCCCAAGCCCTACCAGTTGACCAAGGAAGGGAACAGCCTGTTCGCCGCCCAGGACGCCGGCCAGGCCGCCCGGGACTTTAAGGTCCGCCAGGGGGCGCTGGAAAATGCCAACGCCAACCCGATAGACCAGACCGTGAGAATGATCGAAATTTCCAGGATGTTCGAGCTCAACCAGCGCGCTATCCGCCTGCAGGATGAAACCCTGCAGCAGGCGGTGAGCCAGATCGGCAGAATCTGAGCCTTCCTGACGCCGCGCCGGTCGAACCGGAACCGGTTCTAAGATGAGGAGATAAATATGATTCGCGCCTTACGCACATCGGCCACGGGAATGAAAGCCCAGGAAGTCCGGGTGGACGTTATCGCCAACAACCTGGCGAACGTCAACACCTCGGGCTTCAAAAAGACCCAGGCCCAGTTCCAGGACTTGCTCTACCAGACTCTACGCCCGGCGGGCGTGGCGGAATTCCAGGGACAGACAGTCCCCACCGAGCTCCAGGTCGGCCACGGAGTCCGCCTCTCCTCGACCCAGAAAGTTTTCACCACCGGCGAGCTGCAGAAAACTCAGAACGATTTGGACATCGCAATTAACGGCGATGGGTTCTTCCAGATCCTTCAGCCGGATGGAACCTTTGCCTATACCAGGGATGGCAATTTCGAGATCAGCCAGGACGGCATCCTGGTTACCACGGATGGTCTGGCCTTGCAGCCGCAGATCACCATCCCGCAAAACGCGATGAAAGTGTCGATCGCCGCGGACGGCAACGTGGACGTGATCCTGCCGGGGCAGGTCCAGCCGCAGAACGTGGGCCGCCTCGAACTGGCCCGGTTTATCAACCCCGCCGGCCTGCGCAATATCGGCAATAACCTCTTCCTGGAATCCGTAGCCTCCAACACGCCGATCCTGGGCAACCCGGCTGAAAACGAATTCGGCCGTCTCGAGCAGGGTTATCTCGAGCTGTCCAATGTCTCGGTGGTGGATGAGCTGGTGGACCTGATTACCGCCCAGCGCGTCTACGAGCTTAATTCGCGCGGCATCTCGATCGCCGACAACATGCTCCAGGTAGCGAGCAATATCGGCCGGTAAGGCCCTCAGGCCTGAGCGGCCGGGAGCTTGATAAATTGAAAGGTGCATTGTGAGGAAACTTAAAAAAATTTCGATGGTTTTGCTCCTTCTCGCAGTCCCGGGGCCCTCGGCAGCCCAGGAGGGGCCGCTCAGCGTGCCCGAGAGCGAGATGGTGTACGTCTATCTCAAGCCCGAGGCCCGGACCGCGGCGAGCCAGCTCACGCTGGGGGATGTGGCCGAGGTCAGCGGGTTCAACGAGGAGCTGATCGGCAGGCTTAAAGAGCTGCCCCTCGGCCCCGCTCCCCTGCCCGGGGACAGCCTGGCGCTGGCCCGCTCCGATATCCGCCGCATAATGATCGCCCACCGCATAGACCCGGTAAACGTGGCCCTGGTCGGCGAAAACCGCGTCGAAATCAACCGCAGCGGCCGGGTAATTTCCAAGGTTGATCTTACCCCGCTGATTGAGGGCTATGTCCGGCGCTGCTGGTCGGAAAAGAATGTCCGGACTGAGATCATGTATTCCCGGCTGCCGGAGGATCTGGCCGTGGACAGCGAAAATTTTGTCATTAAGGTGCTCGATCCGGTCAAGTCCATGCTTAGCGGCTCTGTCGCCATCTCCCTGGCCGCCCTCCAGGATGACCGTATCCTGGCCCGCCTGCCGGTATCCCTGAAAATTCGGGTCTGGCAGGAGGTGGCGGTTTTACAGCGGGACTTGCATCAGGGTGAAATCCTGACCCTGGATGATTTTTCGTTCGAGGAGCGGGAGATCACCGGCAGGAGCGGAACCCCGGTCACCAAAGCCGAGCAGGCGGTCGATAAACGCCTCGAGCGCTCAGTCAAAGCCGGGCAGGTGCTCGGCCTGGAGAACTTGGAAAACCCGCCCCTGATCGAGCGGGGCGCTGAAGTGACGCTGATCGTGCAGTACAAGAGTATTACGGTCGGCTGCCTGGGCAAGGCCTTTCAGAAAGGCCGCCTGGGAGACCGGATCATGGTGCGCAACCAGTACGGGAAAAACCTGATCGGCGAGGTCAGGGACGAGCACACGGTGGTAATCACTCCCTGAAAAGGAAAGAGATAAATGAGAACGGTAACCAGTAAACCCAGAAAAAGACCGCCGCGCAGCGGCTCTACCTCATTACCCCGGATCATGTTCGATGTGGCGGTCACCGCCTGCCTGGCCCTGGCCTGGGCCGTTTCGCTTCAGGCCCAGATGGAGTTCCGGGGCAATGTGGCCAGCCTGTTCACCGATGAGCGCCTGTTCAAGGTGGGCGATGTGCTCACCGTGGATATCAACGAGCGGGTGCAAGGGCAGAACCGGGCCCAGTTCCGCAGCCAGCGCGGTACCTCAGTGGAGGCCACTTTCGGCGCCGGACCGGGCAAGGTTTTCGGCCTGCTTAACCCGTTCACCGGGGATGCCAGCTCGACGAACAATTTCAATTCCCGTCTGCAGAACGACAAGCTTTCCAGCTTTATCACCAATATCAGCGTGCGGGTCGTGCGCAGCGATGAGCTGGGGAACCTCTATCTCGAAGGCTCGAAAGTGATCGATCTGCCGGACGAGAAGCAACTTGTGGTGCTGACCGGCATCGCTCGGAGCCGGGATGTGTCGGCGCAGAACACGATTAGCAGCACGCAGCTCGCCGACCTTCACATTACCATGAATGCCAAGGGCGAAGGCGAAGAGGCCAGGCGGCCCAGCCTTTTCAACCGCCTGTTTAACTGGTTCTTCTGATCCAGCCGGACCCTCAATATCGCTTTAGCCAGAGAAGGAAGCGCCAGATGAAATTCGGACTGACAGCCAAAAGAACAGAGCGGGCGTCGCGGCTGGTTCTTGCCCTGACCCTGGCCCTGGGCCTCACCGGCCGCGTGCAGGGAGCGCGGGTCAAGGACATCGCCCACCTTCAGGGGACGCGCACCGAGCAGCTTATCGGCTACGGCCTGGTGGTCGGCCTGAACGGGACGGGCGACGGCAGGACGCTGTTCACCAATAGGTCCACCGCCAGCCTGCTGGACAAGTTCGGCATCCAGATCCAGCCCACGGATATCACCTCGGCCAATGTGGCCGCGGTAATGGTAACCGCGGAGATGCGCTCTTTCGAGAAGCCGGGCAGCCACGTGGATGTGACCGTGAGCTCGATCGGCGAGGCCTCCAGCCTTCAGGGCGGAGTGCTGCTGCGCACCCAGCTTTTCGGTTATGACGGACAGACCTTGTATGGCGTGGCCCAGGGACCGGTCTCCATCGGCGGCTTCAATGCCCAGGCCGGAGGGGGCGGAGGCGGTGCCGGAGCCTCGATCCAGCGCAACCATCCCCTGGTCGGGCGCATTCCGAGCGGAGCCCAGGTGCTGCGCGAAATGGAAGTCGGCTTTATCGACAATTGGCGGGTCATGCTGACCTTGGAAAGCAGCGATTTCACCAGCGCCCGCCGGCTCGACGAGGCGGTGGACACCCATTTCGGCTCGGATATCGGCCTGCCTATCGACGGGCTCTCGATCTATGTAAACATCCCCGAACAATACCGCCAGCCGGGACGGATCATCGAATTCATTTCCGAGCTGGAAAATCTCGATCTTACCCCGGCCAGCGTGGCCCGCGTGGTGATTAACGAGCGTACCGGGACTGTCGCTATCGGCGAAAATGTCACGGTCAGCCCGGTACAATTGGCTCACGGCGGGCTTACGATCACCATCGGGACCGGAGCTGCGGTGAGCCAGCCGACCACCCCGCTGGGAGGCGGAGCGGCGGTTATCTCCCCGACCGCCCAGGTCGGCGCAGTGGAGCAGGTGCGGAAATTCATGGAAATCGGCGGGACCGCAGGCGACCTGGTCACCGCGCTCAACCTGATGCAGGTGACCCCGCGCGATATTATCGCCATCTTCCAGGCCCTTAAGGAATCCGGCGCCCTGTCGGCCGAGCTGCGGACCATGTAAACGGGAAAGAAACCAGGTATGGATCTGATTAATCTGCCCGGAGTAGACCAGGGCACAATCGCCAATAACATGCTGGAGAGCAGCCTCCGCCGCCTGCAGAACTCGGCCGGCCGCGCGGAGGGCGATGAGCAGCTGAAAAAAGTCAGCCGTCAGCTCGAAGCCCTTTTTATCAGGATGCTCATGGACAATATGGATAAGACCATTCCAAAAGATGAGCTTGCCGGCGACTCCCAAGCCATGGATACCTGGAAAGGCATGTTCAATGAACGGGTCGCGGACAAGGTTACCGAACAGGGGAGTATCGGCCTGGCAGACATGATTTACAGACAACTATCGCGGCAGATAGACAGGCACATGGAAGTGCCTCCAGCAGCGCCCGAAATCGAGGGGGCCGGGAAAACAGAAACCAGCAATCAGTCTGCCGGGTCCCCTGTTTCTCCGCCCGCCGCTCCGGAGCCGCCGAGTGGGAGGGACAGTACCGGCCTGGACCGCTACCGCGACCTGATCGGAAGTATTTCGAGGGAACAAGGCGTCGATCCTTCGCTGGTCGCTGCGATGATTCTTCAGGAGAGCGGCGGGGACCCCCGGGCGGTCAGTCCGGCCGGCGCCCGGGGCTTGATGCAGTTGATGCCCGGGACCGCGGATTCCCTGGGCGTGCAAAACGTATTCGACCCGCGGGAAAATATCGAGGGCGGGGTGCGCTATCTGAAAGAGTTGCTGGGCCGTTTCAACGGGGATGAAGAGCTGGCGCTGGCCGCTTACAATGCCGGGCCGGGCGCGGTCTCCCGCTACGGCAGCGTTCCCCCCTACCCCGAAACCAGGAACTACGTGAAAAAAGTGGCCGGGCTGAAGGACCGGTTGAAAGACTTTATTCCTTTAGCCGGCGAGCCTTGAAATGGTAACCATGACTTCCGATAAGCTCCAGGCTGAGCGGCTTTACACGCTTCTTTCCGCTATGGCGAAAGCGCTGGAGCAGCTTTACGATTGCCTGCGCTCGCAACAGAAAGCTCTGATCACCTGGAATTATGAGGCTTTTGTCTCCAGTACCCGGGAGCAAAATTCGTTGGCCCGGGAAAACCTGCGCCGCGAGCAGATCCGCCTGGCCCTGGTGCAGCAGTTTCCCAAGGGCGAAAACGGCCGGAACCTGTCGCTGCGCGAGCTGGGGGCGCTGCTGGGCGAGCCCTGGCAACGGAGATTCGAAGAGCTCGCCAGCCGCATCAGGACCGCCAGCGGTAAAGTGTCCGACTTGAAAGCCCAGAACGAAATGCTGATCGGAAAAGCGCGAAGCCTGGTGGACGGCCAGTTGAAGCTGCTGCTCGAATTCGCCAGGATCAATCGCAATCTTTACGAGGAAAACGGCAAAAAAAGCAAGAAAGCCAACCTGCACAAAGTTCTGGACCAGAAGGTCTGAGCCGGGGATACCCCGGTTCCGCAGTCCGACAGCCGGAAAGAAGAAAAAATGCCGACTCTGAATAATGCGCTGTATATCGGCCTGAGCGGGTTGAGAACCAACCAGCAGGGCCTGAACGTGACCGGCCATAATATCTCCAATGTCAACACGGCCGGCTATACGCGCCAGCAGGTGATCCTGGCCACCAATAAGCCGATCATTGTCAGCGGCGCGGTGTACGGCACCGGAGTAAATGTCGCCCAGGTAGCCCGCTACCGGGATGCGGCCATCGACCGCCAGTTCAGGACCGAGAACCAGACCCTGGGGGATGCGCAGAAACAGTCCGACGCCATGGGGCTAATCGAGGGAGTCCTGAATGAGCCGAGCGATACCGGCCTGCATTCGGCGTTATCAAGGTTCTTCGACAGTATCCAGGACCTGTCGGTCAATCCGGAAAGCTCCTCGGTACGGACCACGGTCCGCGAGCAGGGCCGGACCCTGGCGCGGATGTTCGACCAGACCTGGTCGGAACTGGATAAAATAAGGGCGAACAAAAACTTCGAAATTATCGACAAGGTGCACAACATAAACGTCACGCTGCAGCGGATCGGCCAGCTCAACATTCAGATCGGATCCACCGAGGCCCTGGGCCGGGAGGCCAACGACCTGCGCGACGCCCGGGACAAGCTGCTGGATGACCTTTCCCAGATGGTCGACATGTCTTCCAACGAGGACCCGGCCAACGGCAGCGTGAACGTCTCGATCGCCGGCCAGAGTTTCGTCACTATCGGGGCGGTAAACCAGGTAGAGGCCAAGTCGGAGAATATCGACGGCGTGGAAGTGATCAAGATTAACAACCCGGTCAACCACGAGGAGCTGAAAGTCGCTTCCGGCGAGCTCCACGGCCTGCTCGATACCCGGGACCGCCTGATACCGGAGCTGCAAAGTCAGCTCGATACGCTGGCCTCATCCATTATCAATGAATTCAACGCGATTCATAGCCAGGGCTACGGCCTCCAGGGCGGCCGGCTCAGCCCGCCGACCGGTATCGATTTCTATGACGGCACTGATGCCCGGAGCATGGCGCTGACCCCGGCGATCAGCAGCGACCCGGGAAATATCGCGGCCTCGGGCAGCGGCGAGCCGGGCGATAACACCAACGCCCTGGCGCTGGCCCAGCTGCGCGACAAGCAAGTCCTGAACGACAACAGCTTTACCTTCGAGGATTACTACGGCGGCATCGTCAGCACCTTCGGCCTGGAAACCAGCACTGTGGCCGAAGGCGTGAAAAACCAGCAGCTGCTGGTCGACCATCTCAGCAATTTTCGCGAGTCGCAGAACGGCGTGAATATCGACGAGGAGCTGGTCAGCCTGATCCGCTTCCAGAAGTCCTTTGGAGCCAATGCCCGGGTCATCTCCACGGTTAACGAAATGATGGGCATAGTCGTCGATCTCGGAAGATATTAATACTTTTTTCAAATCTCGAACCACCAGCGGATAAAGGAGAGCCACTGAACGGATAAAAACCTACCGGCCAGCCGGTAATTGAAGATCACAGGCTATTCTCTCATATCAAGGAAGATAAATGCTCATACTAACAAGGAAGTTAGGGGAGAGTATCGCCATCGGCGACAGCATAAAAGTCACTCTTTTAGAGGTCCAGGGGAAGCAGGTAAAGCTCGGAGTTCTGGCTCCGCAAGATGTCCCGATCCACCGTCAGGAAGTCTACGAGAAAATCCAGCTTGAGAACCTGCGGGCCTCGGTAGCCTCGGAAAATGATTTGTCCGCCCTGACCAGGATACTCGAGAATCACACCGGGGGCGGCGAAATAATCCATTAAGCGGCAATTCCGCCTGCGCATAGAAAAGGTTGCAGAGATATGCAGACAAGAATCACTCAAAATCTGCTCTCGACCACGGTTCTGGCCAACCTGAACCGTAACCTCGCCGATCTGTTGAATACGCAGACTCACCTTTCGAGCGGCAAACGGATCGAGAAGGCCTCGGATGACCCGGTCGGGACCAGCTCGGCGCTGCGCCTGCGTACCCAGATGGGGGAGACGACCCAGCACCTGCGCAATATCGACCAGAGCAACACCCAGCTGCAATCGGCGGATACCGTGTTCGACGACATGAGCAGCCTGCTGATGCGCGCGGAGGACCTGGCTATCGCCCAGGCCAATGTCACCGCGGACTTGCAGACGCGCACGGCGGTGGCCCAGGAGGTCACCGCGCTGATCAATCAGTTCGTGAACCTGGTGAACACCCGGGTCGGAAACCGCTACATTTTTGCCGGCTTCAAGACCCTGGACTCGCCTTTCGTGCAAAGTGAAAACGGAGTCAATTATGTCGGCGATTCGGGGAACATCGGTGTCGAAATCGAGGGTGGGACCGTGCTTACCTCCAATATAGCCGGCTCCATCCTCCTGCCCACGGTAGTCGACGATCTGGGCGGCCATGCCGACCTGGCGCCGTATTCGGAAAAATCGGTCCCCCTGGGTTTGCGCAAACTGACCGAGATGAACCTCGGAACCGGGGTGGACGACGGATTGATTCAGATCACCACCCGCTCGGGACAGGTAGCCAAAATCGATCTGCGCGGGGCCAAGACTCTGGACGAAGTCGCTTTCAGGATCAACAACGCCGTCGACAGTAACCGGAATAAACTGTTCGTCAGTGTCCGCGTCGATGAAGACCTCCAGTCTCTTGTGGTCCAGGATACGACCTCGGTCAGCGACCGGATACCGGGCCAGAATCTGGTAGTCGAGGAGCTGGGCAACGGCCGGGTGGCCCGTCAGCTCGGCATCCTCGGCCGGGACCCGGACGAGAGCGGTGTAATCACCGGCCGCGACCTCGCTCCGATCAAGCTGACCACCAATCTGGATGACCTCCATCACGGCAGCGGGGTGGAAAAAAGCCGGATTCAACTGACCGACAGGGCCGGCAATTCCGCGATAGTCGATATCGCCTCCGCACAAACTCTGACTGACGTACGCGAGCTGATCAACCAGGCCGGGACCAACATCCGGGCCGAAATCAATACCGGAGGCAACGGGATTCTGATCACCGACGGCAGCTCCGGGTCCTCACTGGGCACGATCCGGATCAGCGAGTACGGGATGAACACGCATACCGCGGAAGATCTCGGCATCCTGACCCCGGAAGCCGGCTCTACAGGCAATACCTTCCTGGGAGAATCTCTGGACCCCCGGCTGACGCTTGATACGCCGCTGGCCTTGCTGAACCGGGCCCAGGGTTTTCAACTGGAGAACATCACTGTGGAGAACGGCCCAAAAAAAGGCACTCTCAATTTCTCCAGGGCTTCAACTGTCGGCGATATCGTCGACATTTTAAACAATTCCGGTTTCGATCTGGTAGCCAAAATAAACGATCTCGGAACGGGAATATCGGTTAAAAGCTTGGTCGGCGGCAGGACGCTGAAGATCGGCGACGGCACGGGAGGGTTTGCCGCCACCCTGTTGGGAATCGCCGGCAGCCGGGTCCAGCTGGTCGATCCGGTCACTCCCCTGGGCACCGACAGCGACCTCCAGCCCGCCCTCAGCGGAGATACCCGTCTGAATGAGCTGAACCAGGGAAAGGGCGTGAAGCTGGGAATAATCCGGCTCACCGACTCCACCGGCAATTCCATCAATATCAATACCAGCGGAGTCAATACGGTGCAGGGCGTGCTGAACCTGATCAATCAGTACGGCTCCGACGGCCAGGGTCTGGTCAATATCAAAGCCACTCTGTCCACGGATCAGAAGGGCATTTCGATCATCGATACTTCCATACCGAACACTCTGATGCAAAAAGTCACGCCAGGCGGCGATATCACAATCCAGATCGGCGATATCAAGGTCGGCGACACGCTGACCGCGAACTTGCTCACTACCGGCAGCGAAGCCGGTGCGGCCAGCGATCTCCATGTCGTGGATAGACCGGTAAACGATGAGATTTCGATCTCCGGTTTCATTGATTCGGTGAATAAGGAAACCCAGCGTCTCTCTGTGCGCGCTCAGGATGGCTCGCTTTACAGTGTTATCAGCCAGCAGCCTGTGGACAACCTCTTTGCCGGCCAGACCATCGAGGCCAATGGCAAGTTCACCCCGAACGCGGATTTCGAGGCCCGCACCGTGGCCCTGGTTGCCGGCCCTGGGCAGAACGAGGAACAAATAATCGGCCAGGTCGAGTCGGTGGACACGGCAAACAATAAAGTCACCGTGGTTCTGGGTGACGGCAGCCGGCGCGAAATAAACCTGATTACCAGCCGCTCACTGCTCAAGGTGGAGGATATCGGCGCCAGCTCCACCGCCCATGATCTCGGAATAAGCGGGACTAGCGTAGTAGGCAGCGACAGAATCGTCGGAGAGGCGCTGAATCCGCTGATCAGCGAACATACGGCCCTGAACCTGCTCAACGGCGGCACTTTTGTCCCGGGCAAAATAAATATCTCCAATGGCGAAAAAGAGGCGGTGATCGATCTGGGCAATGCCCAAACCATCGAGGATGCCCTGACCCTGATCAATACCTCCCCGGTTGGGGTGGTGGCTTCGATCAACAGCACGGGGACCGGATTGACAATCCGCAGCCGGATCGATGGCGCCACGCTGATGATAAACAAGATAGCGCTGACCAACCCCGACGGCAGTAACCGGATCAACCCCGACGGGACCACGATCTTCGATGAAACGGCCGATAATCTCGGCCTTACCGGCTCGCAGGACGTCCTCGGAAACCTGATGTTTCTGCGCACAGCCCTGCTCAACAACAATCAGGAGGATATCCAGAGAACTCTGGCGAATTTTTCCGACGGCCTGAACCGGATACTGAATCAGCGCACCACGGTCGGCGCCCGCTCGAACCAGCTCAGCACCACCCAGACCCGCGGGCAGGACAGCAACCTGCGCAATACCGAAACGCTGAGCGGCATCGAGGACCTCGACGTGGTGCAGGCGGTAAGCCAGCTCGCCGCCCAGGAGAACGCATTCAACGCCGCGCTGGGGGCCGCCGGCAGGATAATCCTGCCGAGCCTGCTCGACTATCTTTGAGAGACTGACTTGATTAATTGAAACTGCACGCTGTATCACTATAAACTGGAGGCGAAATTGAAAGTGAACTCTACACGCTTCGGCAAGCTGGAGGTAAAAGAGAAGGACATTCTGACCTTTCCCGAGGGACTGGTCGGCTTCTCGAGCTGCAAGAGGTTTTTCATCTACAATAAAGAGAAAAGCCTCCCCTTCTTCTGGCTTCAGTCGGTGGAAGATCCCAAGCTGGCTTTCGTGATTTGCGACCCGCTGATCTTTTTCCCGGAATACAAGGTCTCGGCGCGCAAGGCCGAGCTCTCGATCATCGAGGCGGAGAACATTGCCGGGCTGATTATCTGCGTAATCATCTCGATCAGCCGCAATCCTTTCCGGATGACCGCGAACCTTCAGGGTCCGCTGGTGATCAACACCAATAACCGCAAGGGCAAACAGCTCGTGCTGGTCGAGGGCAGCTACACCACGCGCCATATGATTCCGATCAAGAAGGAATCGCTGGAGCTGCCCAAGGGACTGTTCATTCCGAGCGAGAAGCGGATCGAAATCGGGGCGGTTAATTCTCTGGTGCTGACCTGATTTGACAGTCCGCACGGAATACATGCCGGGCCTCGGATCGCCCACCAGCGACAGACCCGCCTCCATCTCGAGGCCGCCGTATTTGACGGCGGGCGCGTTCCGCCGCGCTGTCTCTCAGCCCGGGAATGCCCCCCGGCGGGCACTTGCCGGCCGCAGGCGATATCTTTCCCGGTTCCAGTCCGCCCCGGCTTTTTCCCCCAAGTCCAGGCATCGCGCTATTGCACCGCGACCTCCCGGCATTTATCCACTTCCCGCCTGCTAAGCGCATCCGCTATGCCGCTCCTTCCGGCGACCCGGCTCGGTTTATTCAGGGAACTGCCTGTGGAGAGACCCCCAGCCTGAGCACGGTTATCCTACGGTAGTTTCAGCTTCCCTTTTCTCTCATGTCTTAATCATTGACAAGACCGCCGCTGGAAATTCAATTTGGGTGGTACGGCAATATTACGCAGTTTAGCGAGCTGGGGTGAGTGTGCCATGCTGAAAGAACTCCCCTCGCTCAGAAACGCCGGCCGGCAGAGAAGCCGGGCAAGAAACCGGCTGATTCGATGGAATCAAACGAACGGCACGCTCCTTGCGAAGATTTCTGCCGGGATTTCCATTGCTGTCCGTACTAATTTAAAGAATTTTGTACCGATGCATAGAGCTGGAGATTGAAGGCGCACATGGAGCGGATTGAATTTTTCAAACACAATATCGGCCCCCGGGAGATAAGGGATGTAAACCGGGCTTTGCGGGAGCTGTTCCTGACTACCGGCCGGGAGGTCGAGCGTTTCGAAAGGGCCTTTGCCGATTTTCTCGGACTGCCCCATGCGGTGGGCGTGACCAGCTGCACCGGCGCGCTGCACATTTCGCTCAGCGGCCTGGAGGTCGGGTCGGGGGATGAGGTAATCACCACTCCGCTGTCTTTCGCCGCCACTACGCTGGCAATCCTGCATGCCGCGGCGACCCCGGTATTTGTCGATGTGGAACCGGATACCGGCAACCTGGACGCTTCCCGGATCGAGGCGGCGATCACCCCGCGGACCCGGGTGATCCTGCCGGTCCACCTTTACGGCCAGATGTGCGACATGCGCGCCATCCGGCGGATCGCCAGAAAGCACGGCCTGGCGGTGGTGGAGGATGCCGCACATGCCCTCGAGGCAGCCCGGGACGGCGTGAGGGTGGGTGAACTGGGGGATGCGGCCTGTTTCAGCTTCTACCCCACCAAAAGCATTACCTGCGGGGAGGGCGGCGCGGTGGCCACCACCAGCGCCGAGCTGGCCGGCAAGCTCAGGCTGCTGCGCTACCACGGCATGAACAAGACCGCCGCCGAGCGTTATGGCAAGGACCAGGTGGAGTACGAGATAACCTGTCTGGGCTGGAAATACAATATGGACAATATCAAGGCCGCCCTGCTGGCGGGCCAGCTCGAGCGGGCCTGGAAATTCCACGGCAAGAGAGCGCGGCTGGCCGCCCATTACCGGAAAAAGCTCTCCGGGGTGCCGGGAATCAGGCTGATCGAGGAGCTGCCGGAAAGCCGTCACGCCTGGCACCTGTTCACCCTGCTGGTCCCGCCGGAGAAAAGGGCGGAATTTGTGCGGCGCATAAAGGCGGCCGGAATCGGGGTCTCGATTAATTACATCCCGATCCACCTGCTGCAATTCTTCCGTGAAAAATTTGGCTTCAAGCCTGGCATGTTCCCCGCGGCCGAGGCTATCGGCGCCTCCGCGGTCTGCCTTCCGCTCTACCCCAAGCTCACTTTCCGCGAGGCGGATACAGTCATCGCCGCGGTCAAGGCCCTAGCGCGCGATTTGAAATTTTAAGGCGAACCCGCTTTACTACTTTTTCTCATAAATAATTTAGTTTGAATGCGTTATGTGTGGGCGCACTCGTCTATGCACCCTTATATCCGCGAAAAATTTCCAAAAACGGGCGGACACATGGGTCCGCCCCTACCTGAAGTAACTGAAATTTAAGAAAAATCCACCTCACCAACCTTTGGCCCTCTCGCTCCAGAATAAATATCTTTCGCCATTATTGATTGAAACTTCTTTCAGGGTTAAGTTTGAAAAAGCCACACCTGCGAACGAAGCGAAAAGGCTCAGGGAGGAACTACGGGTCAGCTCGCCCGGATGATTTTAGCCGGCGCCGCCGGAGCGCCCGGCAAGACCGCAATTGTCGATTATGCCACCGGCGCGGCTCGCGAGGTCAGCTATGACGGCCTATTGGCCGGGGCCAGCCGGGTCGCGCGCCAGCTCGACAGTCTGAGCCTGCCCGCCGGTATTCGGATTGTCCTGGCTGGAGGCAACAGCCCGGAGTGGGCCGCCGCAGCACTGGGAATCCACCTTGCCGGATTTACTATCGTCCCCCTCGACCCGGAGCTTTCCACCGCAGAGCTGGATAACATCCTTACCTTTCTGGAGCCCTCCGCCGCGGTCTGCGAGAACTTTCTTACCGAACTGCTCAAAAAACACACTGAAAAGTTGATCGATCTCGGAGCCCTTGACCTGAGGTCCGGTCCAGAAACATTCGACCCGCAGGCGCTCCCGGAAAACCAGCCGCTCTCGATAGTTTTCACTTCCGGCTCCACCAGCCAACCCAAGGGAGTGATGCTAAGCGAGAATAATTTTCTTCACAATGTCGAGGTACTGCTTGGGACGAAAGGCCTTTTTACCTCCCGGGACCGTCTGCTGAACCTGCTCCCGCTGCACCATGTCTATGCCTTTACCGCCACCCTGCTCACGCCCTTGTGTGCCGGGGCGACCGTGGTCTATCCGCGCTCGCTGAAAAGCGGCGATATCGCCGCCGCTGCCGAAGAGCAGCGGATTACGGTAATGGCGGTGGTCCCGCAAGTCCTCCAGTCCATGCACAAACGCATTTTTTCCACGGTCCGCGAGAAGCCGTTACTGCAGCGGATACTTTTCCGGCTGCTGCTGAAACTCAGTTCCCTGGGAATCGAACGCGGTTTCCGGCCGGGGAGATACCTGTTGAGGTCAGTGCGGCGGAGCCTGCCGCAGCTCAGATTTTTCGCCAGCGGCGGCGCCCGCCTGGATGCCGGGCTGCACCGCGAGCTGGCCGCTCTCGGTTTCCGGGTGCTGGAAGCCTACGGGCTGAGCGAGACCGCGCCGATAGTCACGCTGAACAGCCTGCGAAGGCCGGTTTTCGGCTCGGTAGGCCGGCCGGCTCCCGGAGTGGAGATAAAACTTCAGCGCACCGACAATGCTCTCGCGGACCCGGAGGTACTGGTCCGCGGGCCCAATGTGATGGCCGGCTACTGGCGTCTGCCCGAGGAGACGGACAAAGCTTTCCTGGAGGGCTGGTTCCGCACCGGGGACCTGGGGAAGCTGGACCGCCGCGGGAACCTTTACTTAAGCGGCAGGTCCAAGGAGGTGCTGGTCATGCCCTCGGGCAAAAACATCTACCCTGAGGAGCTGGAAAAAATCTACTCGCAGAGCAGCCTGATCGAGGAGGTCTGTATCTGCCTCCTGGCCGGAGAGCGTGGCGAACAGTTGACCGCGGTGGTGGTCCCTTCGCGCGAGGCGCTCCGGCGCCGGAAGCTCACCCGTATTTACGATGAGCTCAAGTTCGATATCGAAAACCTGACAGTGAACCTGCCCTCATACCAGCGGGTCACGCGGATCCTGGTCTCAGAGGAGCCCTTTCCCAGGACCCGGCTGGGGAAGCTGAAACGCTACGAGATTGTAGAAAGACTCGAAAGGGGGAAAGCGGCCGCCCCTCCGGTTTCGGAGGCCGCAGGTGAGGAACCGGCGGAGAGCGCGGATGAGCTGCTGGCTTTCGTCAAAAGAAACCTCGAGCTGAAAACCGTTCCGACCGGCAAAGAAAACCTCGAGCTGGACCTGGGGCTGGACTCGCTGACCAAGCTGGACTTCCTCTCCGCCTTCGAAAGCGAGTTCGGGATCAGCCTGGGCGATGAACAGGCCGGCGGAGTGCTGACAGTCGATGACCTGCGGCCCTATATCGGGCCGCGGGCGGAAAGCCGTCCGGGCGGCGGGATAAGCGTGCGCGGGGAAAAGGCCCCCTTACCGCCTCTGGAAGATATCGTGGAGGTCGAGGACAGCCTCTGGGGCCTATTTCTTCGTTTCAGTGTCCGCCTGAAACTCTCCCTGATCACCCGGTTGTTTTTCCCGACCCGCGTATCCGGCCTGGAAAACCTGCCAGCCCGGGGG
>MFIX01000014.1:19027-23388 GCA_001780825.1 Candidatus Glassbacteria bacterium RIFCSPLOWO2_12_FULL_58_11
GGCTGCTGATCCACGCGGTAGTTCCCTGGCCGGTGAGCCGCCGGCTGTTCTCCATGGCTACCGCCGGTATTTTCGACCGCTTCCCATTTGCCCAGCTGGCCTACCGGGCGCGGATAATCAAGACCGGCACGCTGGAGACCACCGCGCAGTCCCTGGTTTACGCCGAACAGCTCCTGAAAAAAGGCTTCACGCTGATCCTGTTCCCGGAGGGCAAACGCTCGATTGACGGGAGGGTGGATGAACCCAAGCCCGGCGCGGCCCGTCTGGCCCTGGCCGCGGGCGTTCCCCTGGTGCCGGTCTATCTGAGCGGCACGGAAAAATTGCTATCGAGGATGCACCCGGGCCTCAGCCTCGGCCCTCTGCAGGCCGAAATTCTTCCCCCAATTCCTCCTGTGGGCGGCGAGGAACAAATGCTGACCAGTTGGACCGGTTGTCTGCGTGAAAAGGAGCGCCCTCATGCAAGTTGACAACCGAAAGGCCATTTTCGGCTGGAGTATGTACGACTGGGCCAACTCAGCTTTCGCCACGACAGTCATGGCCGGTTTTTTCCCTTTATTTTTCAAAGACTTCTGGAGCGTAGGGGTCGAAAAGACTGTCAGCTCGTTCTACCTGGGTCTGGCCAACTCGGCCGCCAGCATAGTTGTCGCCCTGTCAGCGCCGGTCCTGGGGGCAGTCGCCGACCGGGGAAGCGCAAAGAAGAAATTCCTCCTCCTGTTCGCCTTCCTGGGAGTGGTGATGACCACCGCGCTTTTCCTGGTAGCGCAGGGCCACTGGATCGCCGCTTCACTGCTGTATGTCCTGGCCTGTATCGGCTTCTCCGGCGGCAATATCTTTTACGATTCCCTGATAACCGCGGTCGCCTCAGAGCGCCGGGTGGATTTTGTCTCCGCCCTGGGGTATTCGCTGGGTTACCTTGGCGGGGGGAGTCTTTTCGCACTCAATGTCTGGATGGTCCGCAGCCCGGCGACATTCGGCTTCGCGGAGATGAGCCAGGCGGTCCGCTTCTCTTTCCTGACCGTGGGCCTCTGGTGGGCGGTCTTTTCGCTGCCGATATTCCTGTTTGTCCGAGAGCCGGGAAGTGTGGCGGAGGGCTCGAGACGGCAAATGATCCGGGATGGCATCTCACAGTTCAAAGCGACATTCCACGAAATCCGCCACCTGAAAACCATAATGCTTTTCCTGGCGGCTTATTGGCTTTATATCGACGGTGTGGATACGATCATCCGGATGGCGGTGGCCTATGGCAAGGACCTCGGTTTCGGCTCCAGCGACCTGATCCTGGCTCTGCTGCTGGTGCAGTTTGTCGGCTTTCCGGCGGCCCTGGCTTTCGGCTATCTGGGAGGGAAGATCGGTGCGCGGCGGGCCATTTTTATCGCCATTGCGGTGTACCTGGGGATCTGCCTCTGGGGCGCCGGGATGAAAACCCTTACCGACTTCTACCTGCTGGCGGTTTTCATCGCCCTGGTGCAGGGTGGCATCCAGGCCTTAAGCCGCTCGTATTACTCCAGGCTGATCCCGGCCAGCCGCTCGGCGGAGTTCTTCGGCTTTTACAACATGCTCGGCAAGTTCGCCGCGGTAATCGGGCCAACCCTGATGGGCACGGTGGGAGTGCTGGTCGGCGCTCTCGGCTTCAGCGAGGACACTGCCGCCCGGGCGGGCCTGAGCTCGATTGCCATTCTTTTTGCCGCCGGAGGAGTATTGTTGTATTTTGTGGATGAAAAGAAAGGCCGGGCCGAGGCCGAAATCCTCGGCCGCGCAGCGGACATTCCGGAACCCCCTGCGGGCTGAGCCTCCAGGGGCACACGAGCGGCCACTGGGGGCTGCCCCTACAAAAAATCAATAAGGACCTTTTGTGACAAGCCCTTAAAAAGGAGATTTTAACATGATGCGAACCGCCAACCCGGCCCTGAATGCCGGGACATTCACCGGACTGGCGCCAGCCGCAGCGCGCTCCGAGGCCATGACCCTGCAGGGCACGGTAAACAAATCCGCCCTGCTTTTGGTAATCCTGCTGGCCGCGGCGACTATTACCTGGGGCAAGTTTTTCGAGACCGGGAGCCCGGCCTCGGTCGGAATCTGGACACTGGGCGGAGCGATCGGCGGCTTTATCGTGGCCCTGGTAACAGTTTTCAAAAAGCAGTGGTCGCCTCTGACCGCGCCGCTTTACGCTTTCCTGGAAGGACTGTTCCTGGGCGGGCTCTCCGCGGTTTTCGAGGCCCAATATCCGGGAGTAGTGATCCAGGCCGTGGCGCTGACTTTCGGCACCCTGTTCGCCCTGCTGGCAGCTTACCGAACCGGGCTGATCAAGGCCACCGAGAATTTCAAGCTGGGCGTTTTCGCGGCCACCGGCGGTATCGCCCTGGTCTATGTGGCCAGCATGCTGCTGGGGTTCTTCGGGGTCCGGATACCCGGGATTTTTGGGGCCGGAGTGATCGGTATCGGTTTCAGCCTGTTCGTGGTGGTGATCGCTGCGCTGAACCTGGTGTTGGATTTCGACTTTATCGAGAAAGGGGCCGCGGGCGGAGCGCCCAAGTACATGGAGTGGTACGCGGCTTTCGGCCTAATGGTGACCCTGATCTGGCTTTATATCGAGATACTGCGTCTGCTCTCCAAGCTGAGGAGCCGGAAATAGGCCTCAGGCGGAGCCCGGCATTTGAGCGGGTGATACAAGCTGCAGAAAATGATCCGGCCCGGATGGGCGGCAGCGCTGAAAGCGCCGCGCCGGCGACAAGGCCCATGAAATAAATTGACTATTTTCAGGTCGGCAAATAAATAGAATCACCCCTTCACATCACGAACCAATTTTTTCCAGGAGGCAGGATGAAAATCTTCAAGAACCGTTCGCTCGCCCTCGCTCTGATCCTGACGGTGTTGGCTTTTACAGCGGGCCGGTCCGCCCAAAGGCTGATCATCGACTCGCATGACCATGCCGGTTCCGACCAGCAGTGGGTCGAAGAGATGGTGAAAATGTACCGGGCGCACAACGCCATGGCCTGCGTATTGACTGTCATGGAAGATTTCGAGCTGGTAAAAAAAGCCGCCCATGACTATCCGGATGTATTCATCCCCTATGGCCGCGTGCGTCCGGATGACCCCAATGCGGTGCGGGAAATCGAGGAATTTTACAAGGCCGGATTCGTGGGGATCAAGTTCCACAGCCCGGAGAACAACTGGGATGACCCCAAGTACCACCAGCTTTACCGCATGTGCGAGTACCTGGGCCTGGTGATGCTCTTCCATACCGGGGTCACCAGCCGGAGCATCAACGATAAGCCCTCGCTGGGAACCATGATGCGGATGCGGCCGGGCTATCTCGACCTGATTTGCCGCCTGTGCCCCCGCGCGATAGTCCAGGGCGCGCATTTCGGCAACCCCTGGTACGATGAGGCGGCCGAGGCCTGCCGCTGGAACCCCAACCTGTATTTCGATATCACCGGCTCGACCCTGCACAAGCTGATCAAGCTCAACGAACTGGAGCGTTTCTCGAAGATCCTCTGGTGGAGCGCCGGCGAGGGCGAGGAGACCGCCCACACGCTGAAAGGCGGTCCGGATGCGTTCGAGCATATCGTTTTCGGCACGGATGAGGATCCCTCGGGGTTGCCCGGCAATATCGAGCGCTTCCAGAAATTCCTGGACGCCAACCAGGTCCCGGACAAGCTCCGGGAGAAGATGTGGGGCCTGACCATGGCGCGGATCCTGGGCATCGATCCGGCGACCCATAAGTTCCTCAAGCCGCGACCTCTGACTCAGGGCAGTTATCTTTTCGATCCGCGGAATTTCGGCAAGTAAACCGATTATTGATTGCGGCGGATTGCTGAACTCCGCAGTTCCCATAAGCGTGAGAAGAGCTTCGGATGCAGGATGCATTGCTGGTCGTGGATATGCAGGTCGATTTTTGCGCGGGCGGCGCGCTGGCGGCGCATGACACCGTATCGATGCTCGAGACGGTCAACGCTTTGATTGATGAATATACAGATAAGAACAAGCTGGTGATCTTCTCGCGCGACTGGCACCCTTCTGACCACTGTTCTTTCAGGGAGCAGGGCGGCCAATGGCCAACCCACTGCGTGGCCGGAACCCCAGGCGCGGAGTTCCACCCGCGGCTGAGGCTGCCGTCATGCAGCCTGGTAGTATCCAAGGCGACAGCCCGGGACAAAGAGGCCTATTCGGCGTTCGACGGCACCGGGCTGGCCGCGCTACTGGATAACCTGGGGATCCAGTCGCTGGCACTCTGCGGGATCGCCACCGAGTATTGCGTCCGGGCCACATTCGAGGATGCGGTCCGCAATAACTTTCATGTGATAGTGCGCCAGTCAGCGATCCGTCCGGTCAGTCCAGGCAGTCCGGAGGAGAAAGAGGCC
>MFIX01000015.1 GCA_001780825.1 Candidatus Glassbacteria bacterium RIFCSPLOWO2_12_FULL_58_11
CCTTATTGCAAAATGCCCTGAAAGCGTGTAAAGTTAACTGTTTGTTAAACGACAGGAGGCTGCCGCTGTGTCAAAAAAGATCCGCTTTATTCTCGGTTTGCACTGCCACCAGCCGGTGGGAAATTTCGACCATGTTTTCGAAGAGGGCTACCGGATAAGTTACCTGCCTTTCCTGGAAACCCTGGCCCGTTTCCCCGCGCTCCGGGTCAGTCTGCACTACAGCGGGCCGCTCCTGGAGTGGATATCGGAGCGCCACCCGGAGTTCTTTAGCCTATTCGCCCGCCTGCTCGAGGCAGGCCAGCTCGAATTTACCGGAGGCGGTCATTACGAACCGATCCTGCCGGTGATTCCGCGCCGAGACAGTCTGGGGCAGATACGCTACATGAGCCGCTACCTGAAACAGCGCCTCGGCGTCCGGGTCCGCGGAGCCTGGCTGACCGAGAGGATCTGGGAGCCTTCCCTGCCTGGATTGCTCGCCGAGGCGGGGCTCGAGTTCATTACCGTGGATGACTTCCACTTTCTCGCCGCCGGGTTCGATGCGGACCGCCTTCACGATTATTACCTGAGCGATGACCAGGGGGCGGTGATCCGGATTTTCCCGATCAGCCAGCGCCTGCGCTATCTTGTTCCCTTCCACCCGGTCGAGGAGGTGCTGGACTTTTTCCGACAGAAAGCCGAGCGCCTGCCCGACGGTGCGGCCCTGGTGCTGGCGGATGATGGCGAAAAGTTCGGCATGTGGCCCGGCACCCACGACTGGGTGTACAGCCAGGGCTGGCTCGAGCGCTTCTTTACCGCGCTGAGTGAAAACCGCGACTGGCTCGAGATGTCCTCTTTCGGAGAGGTCCTCGACAGTTCCCCGCCCGCCGGCAAAGTGTACCTGCCCACTTCCAGTTACTTCGAGATGGGCGGCTGGGCCTTGCCCGCTGAGGCCTCCGAGCGCCTGGCCGACCTCCAGGTCCGGTTCGAGCAGGAGGGCCGGCTCACGGAGTTATTCCCCTTCCTGCGGGGCAGCTTCTGGCGCAACTTCCTGGTCAAATACCCCGAGTCCGGCTGGATGCACAAGCGCATGTGCCATACCAGCCGTCTGGTGCACCAGGCCCTGGGCGATAAACCTTACGACTCCGGCCGCCTCCCCGAGCCCCTGCGCCAGCTCTGGATGGCCCAGTGCAACTGCGCTTACTGGCATGGGATTTTCGGCGGCCTGTACCTGCCTCACCTCAGGCACGCGATATACTCCTGCCTGATCCGCGCGGAGAAACTGCTCCTTCAAGGCTCCAAATCCGCCGGGAAGGCCGAGGCCGAGGCGCTGGACATGGACCTCGACGGCCGGCCGGAAATCCGGCTTGGCGACAGCCGGGTCAATCTCTTTATCAAACCCTCGCAGGGCGGCGCGATTGTTGAGCTGGACGACCTGAACTCCGAGTTCAACCTGATCGACACCCTGGCCCGCCGGCGAGAGGCCTATCACCGCAAGATGACCCTGGGGGTCGGGGGGGCCGGCGCGGAGGGCGCTCACGCGAGCATCCACGAGCGCCAGTTCGCCGACAAGCTGCCAGCCGAAAGTTTCATCTACGATCCCTATCCCCGCTGGATGCTGCGGGAGCATTTCTTCGCGGAAAAGCCGCGGGATTTCGAGCAGGCCTCCCGAAACCTGCCCGCGGACCTGGGTGATTTCGCCGACCGGGAGTGGGACTGGAGCCTGGTGCGCCCGAAAGGGGCCCGGGCCGGCTGCCGGCTGACCCGCCGCGGATCGGTCAACCTGCCCGGGGCGGAGCCAATCAGCTTGCTGCTCAGGAAAGAGATTCTCCTCTCCGGCGGCTCCGGCTCGTTTACGGCAGACTACCGGATGACCAATCAGGGCGCCTCGCCCCTGAAAGCGTATTTCGGCGTTTCCTTCAACCTGACAGTTCTCGGGCCGCGGGACCCGGCGGTCGGCCTGGAGCTTGCCGATGGCAGCCGGACTGGCCTAGCCGTGGGCGCCCTGTTCCCGGGCGGCCGTACATTCACGGTCTATAACCAGCGCGAGCACGTCGATCTGAACTTCCTTTTTACGCCGCAGCCAGAGCTCCTGGTACAGTACCCGGTGGAAACGATCAGCCAGAGCGAAAGCGGAATTGACCGCACCTACCAGGCGAGCTGCCTGATGCCGCTCTGGCCCCTGGAAGTTAAATCCTTATCTTCCAAAGGATTCAAACTCACTCTTTCTCTTTACAGCTAAACAAGTTAAGTGTTTGATATTTATTATCTTATTGACACCCCGGAGCGTTATGGTATAATATAAATAAACGGCCTTTTTATCCTTGATCGGAACTTGATCGCGCCATGTTACGATATCGCCGGCAAATCTCTTAGGAAAAGAGCGTACAAATGGCTGAATTCAGACACGATCCGGTGCACCGCAGATGGGTCATCGTCACTGTCGACCGCACCCGCGGACCGGAAGATTTCCAGGTCCCGGAAAGGGTGCCGGATGAGGGGTTCTGCCCCTTTTGCGAGGGGCAGGAATCCAAAACCCCGCCGGAGATTTATGCGGTGCGGGATGGGAGCAACCCGGATCGCCCGGGATGGAAAGTGAGAGTTTTCCCAAACAAATATCCGGCCCTCTCGGACACTCACGAAAAAATCCAACGCGGTGCGCACGGACTTTATGACTGGATCAACGGCGTGGGTTGCCACGAAATAATCGTGGAGCATCCCCATC
Source organism: Candidatus Glassbacteria bacterium RIFCSPLOWO2_12_FULL_58_11 (assembly GCA_001780825.1). Taxonomy (GTDB): domain Bacteria; phylum Gemmatimonadota; class Glassbacteria; order GWA2-58-10; family GWA2-58-10; genus GWA2-58-10. The sequence continues at coordinate 2,702 of MFIX01000015.1, forward strand.
ATCATGTCCTGTTTCATCAGCTCAAGCCGGACCACCTCGAACTGCTGGTCCAGACCTACCGCGCACGGCTGGCCGCCCTGATGGAAGATGCGCGGTTCCGTTACATCATGCTTTTCAAAAATCACGGCCCCACCTCGGGGGCCTCGGTGAACCACCAGCATACGCAGATTCTAGCCATGCCGGTGATCCCCCGGATCGCGGCGATGGCGCTGGCCACCGCCCGGGAGCATTTCCACCAGAAAGAGCGCTGCCTGTTCTGCGACCTGCTGGACCAGGAGCTGGCCGATGGCCGAAGGGTAGTGACCGAGAACGAGCATTTCGCCTGTCTCGTCCCCTATGCCTCGCGCTTCCCTTTTGAGATGGCCATCCTGCCCAAGCAGCATAATCACGATTTCTCGGGGCTCGAGGATAATTTGATCCGGCCGGCCGCGGAAATTATTTATCAGGCGATCGGCAGGCTGGCCAAGCTTTTCGGCGACCTCCCGTTCAACCTGACCCTCCACACCGCGCCCAGCACCGGACAGTCCGCGAAACGCGCGGGCTATTGGGGCACCCTGAAACACGACTGGCACTGGCATATCGGAATCATTCCGCGGCTGGGCACTACGCATGGCTTCGAATGGGGTACCGGGCTGTTTATCAATCCCACGCCGCCGGAAAATGCCGCCGGGTTCCTGCGCGAAGTACAATTATAATGGGACGCTAATAAATGATTGTTGGGGCCTAGCCTGTCAGGCCCCAACCCTGTAAACACTTAAAAAAATCACCGGAAATTAAGACCGAACCAAGGAGAGTCGATTTTGCCCAAAGGATATTTCACCTTCGTCCTGCATTCGCACCTGCCCTATGTGATCAGTCACGGCCAGTGGCCGCACGGCATGGACTGGCTCAACGAGGCCGCCGCTGAGACCTACCTGCCCCTGATCGAGGTTTTCCAGCAGGTGGCCGCCGCCGGGCGGGACAATATCGGGGTGACTATCGGCGTGACCCCGGTCCTGGCCGAGCAGCTTGCCGATGAGCGCTTCAAGGCCTCTTTTGTCACTTATCTCGGGCAGAAAATCGTTTCCGCCGAGGAAAACCGGGTGGAGTTCGAGCGGGTGGGGGACAGCTACAAAGCCAGTCTCGCGGCGAACTGGCGCGACTTTTACAGCCGGACCCGCGACAGTTTTGCCGGGCCGCTGGAAGGCGACATACCCGGCGCCCTGCGCAAGCTCCAGGATGAGGGCAAGATCGAGATCATCACCTGTGCCGCCACTCATGGGTACCTGCCTCTGCTGGGAAGGGATGAATGCATCAAGGCCCAGCTCATGCAGGGAAAAGCCACCTATCGCCGTCACTTCGGCCGGGACCCGGTGGGGACCTGGCTGCCCGAGTGCGCCTACCGCCCCTCCTATGACTGGATCAGCCCCCTGGCAGAGGAGGGCTACGGCCCGGTCAAACCCATCCGGCGCAAGGGCATCGAACAGTTGGTGAGCGAAGCCGGTATCCGCTACTTCATTATCGACTCGCACCTGCTCAAGGGGGGAAAGGCAATTGGAGTTTACATGGACCGTTTCGAGGCGCTCCAGCGGCTCTGGAAGCAGTTCGAGCAGTCCTACGAACCCCGTCCCGAAGATACCGAATATACCCCTTACATGCCGTATCTGGTCGGGGATATCTCTCATCAGGACCCGGTCGCCTTCTATACCCGCGACCCCAAAAGCGGGCTCCAGGTCTGGAGCGGAGAATGGGGTTATCCCGGGGATGGGATGTTCCTCGATTTCCACAAGAAACATTATCCCGGCGGACATCGCTACTGGCGCGTCACCTCCGCCAAGGCCGACCTGGCCGACAAGCAGGTTTACGAGCCGCAGCGGGTCCCCGGAATCATGGACAGCCAGAGCTCGCACTTCGTCTCCCTGCTCGAGGAGATCATCGGCCAGTACCATTCCGCCACCGGCCGGAACGGCATGATTACTGCCCCTTACGATACCGAGCTGTTCGGCCACTGGTGGTTCGAGGGACCTGGCTGGCTGGGCCGCGTGCTGGAAAAGCTGAGAGCTTCGAGCGTGGTCCATCCTTCCTCCTGCGGCGCCTTCCTCGATCAGGCCCGCCCGAAGACAGTGGTCGGCCTGCCCGAGGGAAGCTGGGGCGAGGGCGGGTTCCACTATATCTGGCTCAACGACTGGACCAAGTGGACCTGGCGCCACGTGTACGAGGCTGAGGACAAAATGTGCGCCGTGGCCGGAAAGCTCACCGAGGGCACCACGGAACAGATCTATCGGGTGGCCTGCCAGCTCGGCCGCGAGCTGCTGCTGCTCGAAAGCTCGGACTGGCAGTTCCTGATCAGCACCTGGAGCGCCCGAGATTATGCCGAGGCCCGGGTGGTCCGCCACTGGGAAAACTTTATGCGCCTGCACCAGATGATCGGCCGGCTCGAACAACAGGGATCGACGGATGACGCAGACTGGCATTTTCTGGAGCAGTGCGAGGAAAGCGACCGGATTTTCTCCGACCTGAAACCTTCACTATGGCTACCCTGACCAGAAATAAGGAAGCCCTGCTGCGGCTGGTTTTGCACACCAGCTCCCAGGCTTTCCTGCTGCTCGATGAGCAGGGGATGATCCAGGGGGCGAGCCGGCCGCTCTGCGACCTGCTGAATATCGACTGGCCTGAGCTGGTGGGTAATCCTTTCAGCATAATCGCCCTGCCGGAGCTCAATCCAGTGCAACTGTCCCCTCCTCCCGCGGGCAAAATCGAGCTGCTGATCGTCGATCAGGCCGGCGAAAAGATTCAATCGGACTGGAATGTCATCCCCTGGAGCGAGAAGCCGGAGAGCGGCGAGGAGAAGATGTACACCGCCTACCTGCAGAACTGGCAGGGCAAGCCGGGCTCGGGCCGCGACAGCTACCTCGATCAGACTGTCCGCGAACACCTCTACGAAAGCCTCCCGATCGGCATGCTGGTCACTGACCGCAACGGACAGATCGTGCTTTACAACTCCACGCAAGAAAAAATCACCGGCATCGAAAGGACCGCCGTCCTGGGCCGCGTGCTTTTCAAGGATTACGCCTCCCAAGCCTCCAAAGAGATTTTGGAGACTTTCGAAAAAGCGCTCCACAAGGGCGTGGAGGGCAGCGAGCACGAATTCGATTATACCGACCGCTTCGGGGTCCGGCGGCGCTTCAAGAGCCATATCAGCTCGCTGATCGGTCCGGACGGCCGGATCCACGGGGTCGTGCAGACCCTCGAGGATGTCAGCCGGCCTCGGCTCCTTGAGCAGGAAATCAACCGGACCATGGATTTCCTCAAGCGCCTGCTCGATACCACGCCCAATGCGCTTTTCACCGCCGACATGGATGGCAAGATCACCTTTTACAACCGGTCCGCCGAGCAAATGCTGGGGCTGGAGTCAATCGCCGATGGTGATATCCTGATCGGCGACCTTTACCTGGGCGGCAAGCGCGAGGCGGAACAGTTGATGCACTACCTGGATGAATGCAACGGGATAGTGGAAAACTACGAGACCTATTTCACCGACATCTCAGGCAAAGAAGTTCCGGTCAGCCTGACACTCAGTCTGCTTTTCGGCGAGGAGGGCCAGCCGGCCGGCACGATCTGCATCGCCCGCAATCTGAGCTGGGAGAAAAAACTCGAAAGCGATATCCGCCGCAACGAGCATTACCTGGCAACATTCATCCAGAACAGCCCGGATGCAGTTATCACCCTGGATGAGCGCGGCCTGGTCAATACCTGGAACCAGGGCGCTCTGAAGATGTTCGGCTACTCAAGCGAGGAAATGGCGGGCCAGCCGCTCGACCGGCTGATGCCGGCCAATTCCCCCTCGCCGGATATGTGGAAAGCCGGGCGGGTGGAGTTCGCCAGTGACGGGTCGATCAAACACTATGTCACCGACCTGCTGAACCGGCACGGCGAAAGGCTGGTGCTGGAAGCCACCTCCACTGTGCTGGCCGAACAGGGCGACAATGCCAGCAACATCAGCGGCAAACTGATCATCTTCCGCGACATCACCCTGCGGGCACGCCTGGAGCAGATCCTCCAGGAAAATATCGATGACCTCTCGACGGTTAACGAGATCATGGAGGCGCTGCTCTCCTCCAAGGACCTCAATGAAATCCTCGGCAGCATCCTGATCGGCGTGACCGCGGGTCAGGGTCTGGGCTTCAACCGGGCTTTCCTGCTGCTGGTGGACCACAAGAAGAATGCCCTGGTGGGGAGACTGGCCATCGGGCCCTCCAACCCGGAAGAGGCAGGTGTAATCTGGAGCGATGTCCACAAGAAATACAGGTCGCTGCATGAGATATTCGAAGGCTATAAATCCAGCGGCCTCGACCATGACAATATCCATGTCAACCAGATCGTGAACAACATCCATATCTCCCTGAAAGACACCGGAAACCCGCTGGTGCGCTCGCTGAAGGACAAGAAGTCGCTCAACATAATTAATGGCATCGCCATGGGCACTTTCCCCCAGGACCTGGCCTCGCTGCTGGGAACCGACACCCTGGCCATAGTGCCGATTGTCTGCGAGCACCGCAGCGTGGGCCTGCTGCTGGCCGACAATCTGATAAACCACCGGCCGATCGATGAAGAGGCGGTCCGGAAACTGCACGTATTCGCCAACCTGGCCAGCCATACCATAGAGCGCAGCCGGCTGTACATCAGCCTCGAGGAAAAGATCGAGGAGCTGAACGAGGCCTACCGGGATTTGAAAGAGAGCCGCGACAAGCTGGTCCAGGCGGAAAAGCTCTCCGCCCTGGGCCACCTGGCGACTCAGGTGGCGCATGAAATCCGTAACCCGCTGGTCAGTATCGGCGGTTTCGCCCGCTCGTTGTATAAAGACCTGAAACCGAAAGACCCCAAGCGGGAAAAGGCCCGGATCATCCTCGAGGCGGTCGACCGGTTGGAGCGTTATCTTAAGGATACGCTGACCTTTATGCGCTCCAACCAGCCGGTATTTCACCCGGTCCACCCCGGTGAACTGGTCCAGGAAACTTTCAAGATGCTGGACCTGGAGCTGGAGGCCAGCAACATCGAGATCGAGAACCGGATAATGGATAACTCGCCTATGATCGAGGTCGATCCGGATCAAATCCGGCAGGTGCTGCTCAATATCTTCCGCAACGCGCTGGAGGCGATGCCCAAAGGCGGCAAGCTGATTGTCAGCTCCAGCCTCAGCGCTGATTATTACACGATCAGTATTGCTGATACAGGTATCGGGATCGAAAAGAAAAACCTGGAAAAGCTCTTTACCGCTTTCTTTACCACCAAGAGCTCGGGGAGCGGACTGGGACTGGCTATCAGCAGCCGGATCATCAAAAGCCACGGTGGAACGATCGGCCTGAGCAGCAAGAAAGGCGAGGGTACGGTCTTCCATGTCACACTGCCGGTAAAACAAGCCGTTAACAGGGAGGTAAATCATGAAGAGACTGCTGATCGTAGATGACGAAGGGGATCTTCGCCTGCTGTATCAGACTGAGTTCGAAACAGAAGGGTACCGCGTGGACACTGCGGCCGATGCCATGGAAGCGCTCAGCATGTTCGAGCGCGAGCGCTACGACCTGATAATCCTCGATATTAAAATGCCCGGCATGGATGGCGTCGAGGCGCTCGGCAAGTTCCTGGGCCGCGATAATAAAATCCCGGTGATTATCAACAGCGCCTTCGACAGTTACAAGGATAATTTCATGAGTTGGGCCGCCGACAGCTACGTAATCAAGAGCGCTGACCTGTCCGAGCTCAAGCAGAAAGTCAAGGAAGCCCTGGGAGAGAGTATCTACGAGTTCTGAGGCTGCCGCAAACGGCCTCCGGCGGCGGTTACCCGGTGGGCCCGTGACCGGCCTCCCGCAGAGAAATATTCACTGATCGCCAGACACAGGGAAACACTTTGTCCACGGGTATCTCCAAGGACCTTCTTACCGTAATCCTCGCGGGTGGCCGCGGCGAGCGCCTGTACCCTCTTACCAAATCGCGCTCCAAGCCCGCCGTCCCCTTCGGCGGCATTTACCGGATCATCGATTTCACCCTTTCCAACTGCCTCAACAGCGGCCTGCGCCGGATCAAAGTGCTCTGCCAGTACATGAGCCATTCCCTGGACCGCCACCTCAAGGAGGGTTGGAATGTCTTCTGCCGGGAGCTGGGCGAATACATCGATTCCGTGACTCCCCAGCAGCAGTTCAGCGAAGGCTGGTACAGGGGCACAGCGGATGCGCTCTACCAGAACATCTACCTGCTCGACCAGCTCCGCCCCCGCTATGTGCTGATCCTCTCCGGCGACCATATCTACCGGATGGATTACGCCGAGATGATCAAATTCCACCTCGAGATGCGGGCAGAGCTGACCGTGGCTACGGTACAGGTTGAAACCTCCCTGGCCGCCAACCAGCTCGGAGTGCTGCAGGTGGAGCCGGATGGCCGCATAGTGGATTTCGAGGAAAAGCCCGCGCTGCCCAAGCCGAGCCCGTTCAACCCGGATCAGGCTCTGGTCAACATGGGTATTTATATCTTCGATACCGAAATCCTGGTGCGCAACGTGGTAGCGGATGCCAAGAAAGACACCCGCCACGATTTCGGCCGCGATATCATCCCCGCGATGATCCCCTCGTTCCGCTGTTACGCCTATAATTTCGCCGATGAGAGCGGCGGAGACATTCTCTACTGGCGGGACATCGGTACCATCGAGAACTACTATCAGGCCAGCATGGACCTGCTGAGCCACAACCCGCGATTCAACCTCTACGACCCCGAATGGCCGATCCGGACTTACATGGGCCAGTACCCGCCGGCCAAGCTGATCCGCGCCGAACCGGCGCCGGGTAAAAAGGGCCACCTGGGCCGGGCCCGCAACTCGATCATCTCGCCCGGTTGTATTATCGATGGCGCCGAGGTCAGCAACTGCGTGCTCTCTCCCGGGGTCCATATCGGACCGGACGCCCTGGTCGAGGATTCGATTATCATGGACAATACGAATATCGGCGGGAACTGCAAGGTGCGCAGAGCAGTGATCGATAAGCAGGCAAAAATAGATCCCGGCAAGACGGTCGGTTATAATCCCGAGCAGGACAGCCGTCATTTCATGCTGTCCGAATCCGGCCTGGTGCTGATCCCCAAAGGCTTCGAGCTGAGCTGAGCTTCATTCCGGGCGGGGCGTTTTTGGAGAAAGGTCCAGGCGTTTGCCGGTGGCAAATTCCCTGTAGCTTTTCACCCCGGACAACCCGGACTCGGCCTCGCACTTAATGGCCTTGCCCCCTGGATTGTTCTTTTTCATGAAATCCACCATTTGGCAGGATTCCGCATTGGAGCAGCAGGATTTTTTCCCGCGGGCGGCCCTGAACAGCGAGCGGAATGTGTATATTGCTGCCGCGGCCACTATGACTGCGACTATCAGGTAGTCCAGCATCTTACACCCCTCCCAGGCCGAATAACAGCCCCGTCTGATATACTATGAACGTAATGATATAAGCCATGACAGTCAGCCCGCCCCATTGCAGCAGGGCCCAGCCCCACGAGCCGGACTCCTTACGGGTCACCGCCAGGGTGGCCATGCAGGGCGTTCCGATCAGGCAGAACAGCAGGATACAGATCGCCCCCAGGGGCGTGTAGTCCGCGCGCAGTTGCTCTCTCAGCGTTCGTGTCCCGCCATCGCCATCCTCGACCGCATAGATGATCCCCATCTGGGCCACGAAAACCTCCTTGGCCGCGAATGCGCCGATCAGGGCTGTCGAAACCTTCCAGTCCAGGCCGATCGGCTGCAGCACGACCGCCAATCCCCTGCCGATCCGGCCGGCCAGCGAATACGAAAGCTGCTCGGTGTGTTTCCGCCTGTCAGCCTGCAGCATGTGTTCCGCGTAGGGAGCTTTGACCTGGTCCAGGTAAAAGGCGGCCGACAGGCCGACAGACGTCTGCTCCGGGTCTATTTTATCCGTGGCGGCCGGCGAGCCTTCTCTGGCCGCTTCGAGCCTTTCCAGTACTTTCAGAAACCCGGCGGCCGCCTCCTTGTCCTGCTCCGGGACGCCGGCGGCCGGCTCTCCGGCAGAGGCTGGGTTTTCCAGCGCCCCGGCCAGCCAGAGCGCCCCCTCCTGTGTCAGGCCCAGCCTGGCGCAAAGCTCCGCCACTCCCTGTCCGTAAGCCGCCTGCGCCGACTCGACCTCGCTGTTGTATTCTGCCGAAAAAACGGTCCGGCGCGGAAAAGTGGTAAAGGCCCAGAGGACAATCGAGATTCCCAGGATAATCGTCCCGGCTTTCCTTAAATATTGCTTGCCGCGATCCCACATGTGGATCACCACGCTCTTGGCCGTGGGGATGCGATAGGGCGGCAGCTCCATGACAAATGGCTCGGAGGAACCGCGGAACAGGGTTTTCCTGAGCAGCTTGGCCGAGATTATCGCCAGCAGGATCCCGCTGACATAAATAATCCAGAGCACCGGCGCCTGCCAGGCCCGCGGGAAAAATGCCGGGATTATCAGCGCGTAAATAGTCAGCCTGGCTCCGCAGCTCATCAGCGGGGTTATCAGCATGGTCACCAGACGGTCGCGGCGGGATTCAAGGGTGCGCGTGGCCATAATCGCCGGTATCGAGCAGCCGAAACCGATCAGCAGCGGGATGAAGCTTTTTCCATGGAGGCCGATCCGGTGCATCAGCCGGTCCATGATAAAGGCCGCCCGGGCCATGTATCCCGTATCTTCGAGCATGGCGATAGCCAGGAACAACAGCAGGATATTCGGCAGGAACACCACCCCCCCCCCGACTCCGCCGATAATTCCATCGACCAGCAGCGAGCGGAGCAGGCTCGCTGTGCCTTCGGGCCAGACCGAGGTTATCAGGCCGCTCAGGCCGACGAAAGCCCATTCGATGGCCTGCATCGGCGGATCGCCCAGGGTGAAAGTGAAATTGAACACCAGGTACATCATCAGCAGCAGGATCGGAATGCCGAGCGCCCCGTTCATTATCACTTCGTCGATCCGGTCGGACATGTTGTGACGGGCCTCGACCGTAATCCGGACCGCCTCCTGGCAGGCCCCGGAGATAAAACCGTAACGGCGGTCGGGGATCAGCACCTAGGGCGGGTCGCCGAGCAGTTTTTGCAGGCGGCGGGAAGCCTCCTCGGATACCGTGAGCACCCGGTCCGCTCTCACCCGCTCGATTATGTCCTGGTCTCCCTCGAGAAGTTTTACCGACACCCAGCGCGCATCGTAGCTCCCGTTGAGCAGCCCCTCCTCCTCCACCACCCGTTGAATATTTTCCAGCTCGGTCTCGATGTCCCGGCCATAATTGATTTTGACTTCCCGCCAATCCCGTGTAGCATTCGCCACTTCCACCGCCGCCGCGAGCAATTCGCCGATCCCCTCGCGCTTGTGGCCCACCGTGGGTACGATTGGTACGCCCAGCAGGGCCGAGAGTTTCTGCAGGTCGAACTGGATCCCTTGCGCCCGGGCCTCATCGCTCATATTGAGCGCCAGGACCAGGGGAACGCCCAATTCCTTGAGCTGGGTCGCCAGATAGAGGTTGCGCTCGATATTGGTCGCATCCAGGACATCGATCACTACGTCCGGCTTCTCCTCCAGGAGCACCCGCCGGGTAATCAGCTCCTCCGGCGAATATGGCGTAAGGCTGTATATGCCCGGCAGATCGACGATCTGCAGATGGTGACCCTCGTAAAGGACCAGCCCCTCTTTTTTCTCCACCGTCACCCCGGGGTAGTTGCCCACCCGCTGGTGGAACCCGGTCAGATGGTTAAATATGGTGGTCTTCCCGGAATTGGGATTGCCGGTCAGCGCGATCTTGATCTCTTTCTGATCTGATTTAGTCCTGGCCTGAGCCATTTGACACTCATCCCGGATAAAATCGGCGGAGCACAAAAAGATTCCCTCTCGCAGGAGGAAACCCTGAAAAATAATATGTATTTAAGGTTTGAATCAGGAGGAAAGGCGCTGGCGCAGAACAGAAAGCCGCGCGGCGGCTGGTTCAGCAGACCATGATATCCTGCGACATTCCGCGGCCGAGAACCAGACGGGACCCCTTGACGATGATGATGACCGGCCCATCGGATCTGTTCTTCAACACTTCCATCGAGGTGCCGGGAAGAAGCCCCAGCGCCAGCATGCGCGCCTGAAGCTGTTGCCCGCCGGCGATCGAAATCAGTTTTACATTCTCGCCGGCTTTGATCAGGCTCAACGGCCTGATATTGCTCTGACCGGTTTCTTCCGCATTCCTGAACATTTATAGCACCTCAAGGCTGGAACCCGCCTTATTTATTGTTGGCCGCAGGCCTCGAATTGATTCCTTCCATCATTCCACCGTCTTGCCCGCCGGGTTCGCCGAGGGGCCGGATTTGACCGGGATCGCATCCAGCTAATCTTCCAGGCTCGAATCCAGTCTAAGACCGGAATCCAGGGTCAGTATTCAGCGTAAGCCCAGGGATACGCTGGGTTCCACTTGTTAGCGTCAACTAAAAAGATAAGAAACAACTAACATTAAGTCAAGATTAAGCCGGTTCTCAGGGCAATTGACCGGAAAATAGGTGAACTTAAAAATTCTTAATCCGGCGGGTCGTTTATCGCGCGAGCTCTTTTTGCTTGACGGGCTGAATTCGACTTTAAATCTTTACTCGAATTTCAATCCGGCTGTCCGACATCTTTCGAGGAGTTTAACCATTGAGAATGCGAATTTGTTACAATCTTTTTCTGGCCCTGGAGGTTTGCCTTATGTTCCGTACCAGCCTGGCGGACACCCGGAGTCCCGCAGAAACCCTTCCCGGGATAATTCCCCGGCCGGCCGAATTCAGCCCCCGGCAAAGCCGGTTCTCTCTGGCCGGAAAGCAGGCACTCTTCCTCTGCGAGGGGACCGGGCCGGAGGACCGCTTCGCCGCCGTGGAATTCAACCTTTGGCTGGCAGAGCTAGGCCTGGACACCTTGGAAGTGCGCAGCAATCCCCCGGCTGCCGGAGCGCCGCTGGGAGCGATCCTGGTCGGTCCGGCCGTGGCGGGCGGCGCTGTGGCCCGCGAGCTGCAAAGGCTGGGTGTGGAATCCAGGAGCACGCCGG